>DATHVW010000108.1:0-44030 GCA_035461085.1 Longimicrobiales bacterium
CTGGGAGTGGGGTGTCACGCTCTTTGCGAAGGACCCGCTCGAGTTCAAGCGCATCGTGACCGAGATGCGCTACGACGAGGCGAGCGCGAAATACGGCGAGTTCGGAGAGTTCTTCACGGGCGTGAAGCTGAGTGCGGCGGAGTTCGGTGCCCTCTTCGACGTGGACTGAGTCACCCGGTCATTTGCCGGCCCACTGCTTCCACGTCGCTTCCGCCTCGCCGATCGTGAGCTGACTGCCGTTGCGGACGAGCGGCTGCCGCAGCAGCAGCGGCTCGTCCGCCAGTATCTCCAGCCAGCGCTCATCGCCGTAGAGCGCGTGCGTCAGGCCGAGCTCGGCAAACCGCTTCGCGTCCCGGTCGATCAGCGCCTCCGTCCCGAACTTCTGCACGAACCGGCGCAGCTCGCCCGGCGATGCCGCGCGCTGCGTGAGATCCACGAAGTGCACCGTGATGCGGCGCTCCTTGAAGAAGCGCTGCGCCTTGCGCGTCGCCGCGCTCTTCTTCGTGCCGAAGATCTGGATCTCCATGCCGTCAGACGGCCACGTCGTGGAACTGCAGGTCCGGATGCTTGTCGATCGTGTGACGCATCGTCCACTCGGATTCGAACAGCAGCAGCGGCCGGTTCTTCGAATCGAACACGAGCGAGCGCCCCGTCGATCCGCCGAGGCGATCGATCTCCGCACGCGGCCCTGTCACCCAGCGCGCGTGGCCGTACGGCAGGTTCTCCAGGCGTGCCTCGACACCATACTCGTGTTTCAGGCGGTGCAGCAGCACGTCGAACTGCAGGCGACCGACCGCTCCGACGAGCGGTTCCGGTCCTGCATGGGTGGTGGCGTAGAACACCTGCGCCGCGCCCTCCTCCGAGAGCTGGCGCAGACCCTTGTCCAGGTGTTTGCGACGGAGCGGGTCACGGACCATGATGCGCGCGAAGTGCTCCGGCGAGAAGCGCGGCATCTCCTCGATATGGATCGGCCCGTTCTGTGACAGCGTATCGCCGATGCGCAGACCACCCCGGTCGTGCAGTCCCACCACGTCGCCCGGCCACGCCTCTTCGATGTGCGTCCGCTCCTGCGCCATGAACTGCTGCGGCTGCGCCAGCCGCACGGTGTCGCCACTGCGCGTGTTCTGCACCAGCAGACCGGGCTCGAAGCGCCCGGAGCAGATGCGCAGGAACGCGATGCGGTCGCGGTGCTTCGGATCCATGTTCGCCTGGATCTTGAAGACGAAACCCGTGAACGACTCATCGAGCGGATCGACCATCCCCTCCGTGGACGGGCGCGGCCCCGGCGGCGGTGCCATTTCCAGGAAGTGGTGCAGGAAGGGCTCGACGCCGAAGTTCGTGAGTGCACTGCCGAAGAATGCGGGCGCGAGCGTTCCTGCCAGCACCGCTTCCTGATCGAAGTCCGCTCCGGCCGCGTCCAGCAGCTCGATGTCGTCGAGCAGCGCGGCGTGCGCCTCCTCGCCGAGCAGCTTGCGCGCCTCCTCCGTGCCCAGCTCCGCGTGCCGGGCACGCGCCTGCTTCGAGCCGTGATGCGCGTCCCGGTCGAAGAGATGGATCTGGCGCGTCAGGCGGTCGTACACGCCGATCAGCCGTCCGCCCTCGGAAATGGGCCACGTGACCGGATAACAGCGCAGCCCGAGCTCTGCCTCCACGTCGTCGAGCAGTTTCAGCGGAGGCTCACCGGCCCGGTCGCACTTGTTGACGAACACGAACATCGGCGTGCGCCGGCGATGGCATACGGCGAACAGCTTGCGCGTCTGCTCTTCCACGCCCTTGCGGTTGTCCAGCAGCATGACCGCGCTGTCGGCCGCGACCAGCGTGCGATACGTGTCCTCCGAGAAGTCCTGGTGGCCCGGCGTATCGAGCAGGTTGACCTTGTGATCGTCGTACTCGAACTGCAGCACGCTCGACGTGATCGAGATCCCGCGCTCCTGCTCCAGCTTCATCCAGTCGGATGTCGCGTGTCGCGCCGCGCGCCGCGCCTTGACCGAGCCCGCCAGGTGGATGGCTCCGCCGTACAGCAGCAGCTTCTCCGTGAGCGTGGTCTTGCCCGCGTCGGGGTGGCTGATGATGGCGAATGTGCGCCGGCGTGCGACGGCCTCGGCGAGCGTGCTGCTGGACATCTGAACCGTGTCTGAGTGGTGCTTCCCCTGCGAGGTACCGCCTCGCGCGCCCTGATGCTACACCAGAGGGGCCGGATCGTCCACCGGGCCACGTTCCGTCGCAGTGGCTCTCACCTTGCACAGCAGTGGCGCGGGCGGCCGCACGCAGCGGCCCCGGTACACTGCAGAGGAGGGCCGCAATGGCGGACATCCGGGTGGAGCGGAAGAGCGGCGGGCGCGCATGGCTGTGGGTCCTGCTGGTGGTGGTGCTGCTGATCGTGGCCGCGCTGCTGCTCGACCGTGCCGGTTACATCGAGCTGCCCATCGACCTGGGCGCCGTGGACGCGGCTGTGTCCGCACCGGCGCTCGCATGGGCGGCAGTCGCTTACCCGCAGGAGGCATGAGCATGGCAAAGAACAAGGATCGGTTGCGCCGGGACCAGGCGGGCATCGGCCCGGACCCCGAGAACGCGCGCCGGCACCGCCTGGTGTCGATGCACGAGCTGGACGGTTACACGATCGCCGACGGTGAGCCCGATATCCGCGGCTGGGATGTGCGCACGCTCAATGGCCGCGAGGTCGGCGAAATCGATGATCTGCTCATCGATACGGAGCGCGGGGAAGTCGTGATGATCGAGGTCGAGCTGCGCGACGGCGGCGTGCACGCCGAGGTGCCGATCCGGTCCGTCCAGCTCGATCGCGAGAACAAGGCGGTGATCGTGGACAGCGGCGACATCGACGCGCGCCACGACCAGCGCCCGCGCGATCGGATGCAGGCCGTCGAGCGTCATGACGAGGTGCGCGACGCGCGTGGTGATGTCCCGAAGTCGGTGACCTACGGCGCGCGTGAGCGTGAAGCCGACCGCGGGATGATCGAAGACGGCACTGAGGAGGTCGTCATCGAGCGCCGCCCCGTCATCGAGGAAGTGGTGGTCCGCCGCAAGGTGGTCGACGAGGAATAGGCGGCAGGTACGAGGCGCGGCAACAGGGCGCTCCGCAGATGCAGGGCGCCCGTTGTTCCGTGCTGTCCTTGACAGTCGGCGTGCGCGGGGGTGAATTACGGCGGGTTCGCCCTTCCGCCAACCAGAGTGAGCATGTCGACCTTCGAGAACCAGATCGCCAGCACGGCCACGGAGGTCGCGCTGTCAGGCGAGAGACGCATTCCCCGTCGGGCCATTGCCGGCTGGGTGCTCTACGACCTGGCCAACACGATCTTCTCGATGGGCGTCATCTCCCTCTACTTCCCGACCCTCGTCCGGACGGCGACCAGCCCGGAGCGCGCCGACTCGACCTACGGCCTGATCACGGCGCTGTCCATGTCCGTGATCTTCCTGCTCTCACCGCTGCTCGGCGCGATGACGGACCGCGCGCGGCGCCGCATGCCGTTCCTGATCGTGAGCACCGTCACCTGCGTGGCCTTCACCCTGCTCCTCGCCCGATCGGACTTCACGATCGCCGTCGTCTGCTTCATCATCGCGAACATCGCATACCAGGCCGGCCTCCAGTTCTATGACGCACTGCTGCCGGAAGTCAGCACCGAAGAGAACCGGGGGCGCATAGGCGGCATCGGCATCGGCATCGGCTACCTCGGTTCGTTTCTCGCCGTCGGGCTCGGCTTCCTCATCCGTGACGACCTGCCCGCGCAGTTCACGGCCGTGGCGCTGCTGTTCATGGCGTTCGCGGTGCCGTGCTTCCTCTTCGTGCGCGAGCGGGGCAACCCGCATCCCCAGCCGATCGGTCTGCGCATGGTGCGCGAGTCGACGCGTGAAACCATTCGCACGCTCCGGTCGAGTCAGCAGTATCCCGGCCTTCTGCGCTTCCTCGTCGGACGCGTGTTCTATACGGACGCGATCAACACCGTGATCTCCATCATGGTGCTCTACACGATCAACGTCGCCGTCGCTACCGGCATGTCGGAGTCCGACGGACGGCTCCAGTCGATGATCGTCATGATGGTCGCGATCTCCTTTGCCGTCGTCGGCGGCTTCGTGTGGGGCGTGCTCGCGGATCGCTGGGGCCCGAAGCGGACGCTCAACTGGGTCCTGCGCAGCTGGGTGGGGGTCTTCCTGCTCGCGGCGCTGGTCGGCATTGCCGGCCTGCCGCTGTGGGCACTCTACGTCGTCGCCTGCTGGGCCGGCCTGTCGCTCGGCGGTGTCTGGTCGGCCGACCGGCCCTACATGCTCAGGCTCACTCCGCCCGCACGGATCGGCGAGTTCTACGGCCTGTACGGCATGGTCGGGCGCTTCTCCGCGATCACCGGACCGCTCATCTGGTCGGCCATGGCGTTCCTCACGATCCAGACTCTGGGCCTGCAGCCGCGTACGGGGCAGGGGATCGGCGTCCTCGCGCTCCTGGTGCTCGTCATCATCAGCTACACGATCCTGCAGAAGGTCAGCGACGAGCCGCGCCAGTGGAGCGGCGCCGACCTGGAGCGCCGCGGACCGGACCCGGCGTCGGACTGATGACCGTTCTCCGCCGCGGCGATCGCGCATCCGTGACGGTCGCGACCGTGAACGGCTACGGTCGCGGCAGGTCGCTCGTCATGATGAACAGCGGCTTGTCCCAGAAGTCGTAGATCGGGCGCAGCCGGTCCGTGCTGTAATACTTCGCCACGTCCACGTGCTTCTTCGTGCCCGTCACGACCTCGATCGAAACCGAGTCGTAGCGGCCGTTGTGCACGCTCACGAGCCGGCCGAACTCCCCGCGCAGGATGAGGTCGAGCGCCAGGTTGCCGAACGCCATCGGCACGATCGAGTCGAGCGCGTCGGGGTCACCCGAACGTACCAGGTAGCCCAGCCGCTGGTTGACCACGTTGACCTTGCGTCCGTTGTTGTAGCGCGGCGAGAGATCCTGCAGCAGCGCGGACACCGAATCGCCGATGCCGCCCAGCTTGCGATGCCCGTACTGATCGGCCTCACCCGCCTCGAACGACATCCCTTCCTGCGTCGCCATGCGCGCGCCCTCCGAAACGAGCGCAACCGCATAGCGGCTCGGGTGACGGTTGCGGTCGTACACCATCAGCTCCGCCAGCCGCTCGATGTCGAACGCGTGCTCCGGAATGATGCAGCGATCGGCCGCGCCCGCCATGGTCGGGAGGAGCGCCGTGAAGCCGGCGTACCGGCCGAACACCTCGATCACGAGGAAGCGCTCGTGGGAACCGGCGGAGGTGCGCAGGCGATGCGTCAGCTCGATCGTGCGCGTCACGCACGTGCTGAACCCGATGCAGTAGTCGGTGCCCGGAACGTCGTTGTCCATGGTCTTCGGAATCGCGACGACGTTCACCCCTTCCTCGTGCAGCCGCTGCGCGTAGCTCAGCGTGTCGTCGCCGCCGATCGGGATGAGGTAATCGACACCCAGGTGCTCGAGATTGCGCAGGACCTGCGATGTGACGTCGTTCACATCCTCCCGGTACGTGTCGGCGAGGTGTGCGGGCATCGCGCTGCGCGGCAGGTGGCTCGGTCGTGTGCGTGACGTGTGCAGGAACGTACCGCCCGTGCGGCCCGCCCGATTGACCACTTCCTCCGTCAGGACCTGGTAGTTGAAGCTGTTGTCCGCGCCCTTCTCCGGATCCATGTCCACCAGCCCGCCCCAGCCCCGGCGGATGCCGATCACACGGTATCCTTCCCTCGTTGCCCGGACGGTAATCGCGCGGATGGCCGGGTTCAGTCCCGGTACGTCTCCGCCGCCCGTCAATATTGCGATTGTGCCCTTCGTCACCGGCGTTCCTCCACAGTTCGAGTGACGTCCGACGGTGCAAGAAAAACGCCGGTGTACTGCCTCGCAGTCGGCTAGATAATGCTTCGTTGAATGGCCATGATGCCGCCGACGATGAACAGCAGCGAGATCATGAATCCGATCGTGCGCGCGGGTGACCCGGAGCGCGCCGGCTCGCGGCGCCGTGCCATGACGGACGCGCCATGCGCGGCGGCGGCGGCGAGGATCATCATGAAGAGGTGGCCGGTGAGCGCTCCATAGAACGCGAAGCCGGTCAGCAGCAGCAGCACACCGAGCACGATCTGCAGGTCCAGCAGACCGATGAATGCACCGGACAGCGCCCGCTCCGCCCGTGGCGGCAGCCCCGCCGTTCCCCAGCCGATCATCGCCGTGACGATCGCGCCCAGCCCCGCGAGCAGCACGAGGTAGCGAACGTACGAATGGATTGTGAAAAGTGTCTCCGTCACCCGCTCCTCCGGTTCAGTGCGCGCGAAGGATAGAGCGCTGTGGCGTCCGCGGCAAGCAACCGACCCGGTGCATCCGTGTCACGTCCGTTCGCCGGCATCGCGCCGGACTGCGGCGCCATGGCTGGCGGTGCAGGACATATCGCTGTATGCTGACGGAAACCTCACCACACGAGCGGAACCTGACCGTCGCGCGTCGCGACAGAGGATCGCCATGCTCCAGACACACCTCCGTGCAGCGGCCGTACTGCCGCTCCTCTTCGCTCTTGCACAGGACGCCGCGGCTCAGACGCGCGTCACCTCGCCCGAACAGCAGTTCGGTCATCCCATCGGCGCCGATTACGTGCTGCCCGATTACACCGCCTTCGTGAGCTACTGGCAGCGTCTCGCCGGTGAGTCCGACCGCATGGTGCTCGACACCATCGGCACCACCGAGGAGGGGCGGCCCCAGCTGATGGCCATCATCACGTCGCCGGAGAACCATCGCAACCTGGACCGGTATCGCGAGATCTCCCGCCGGCTCGCCCTCGCGGAGGGCCTCGGCGAGGATGAGGCGCGACGCCTGGCGGAGGAAGGCAGGGCGGTCGTATGGATCGATGGCGGACTGCACGCCACGGAGGTGCTCGGCGCCCAGCAGCTGATGGAGTCCGTGTACCAGCTCATCAGTCGCGACGATCCCGAGACCCTGCGCATCCTCGACGACGTCATCATCCTCGCGGTGCACGCCAATCCCGACGGCATGGAGCTCGTGTCCGACTGGTACATGCGCGAGGCTGACCCCCAGGAGCGCAGCACCGGCGGCCTGCCGCGCCTGTACCAGAAGTACGTCGGCCACGACAACAACCGCGACTTCTACGCCTCGACGCAGGCCGAGACGGAGAACATGAACCGCGTGATGTACACGGAGTGGTACCCGCAGATCGTCTACAACCACCATCAGACGGGACCGGCCGGCACGGTGATGTTCGCGCCGCCGTTCCGCGACCCGTTCAACCACAATTACGACCCGCTGATCCCGGTGAGCATCGACATGGTCGGTGCGGCGATGCACGACCGCTTCCTGCGCGAGGGCAAGCCGGGCGTGACCATGCGGTCCGGCGCGAACTACTCGACGTGGTGGAACGGCGGCCTGCGCACGACGCCGTACTTCCACAACATGATCGGCCTGCTGACCGAGACGATCGGCAACCCGACGCCGCTGCAGATTCCGTTCATCCCGCGGCGCCAGATCCCGCACAGCGACCTGCCCGATCCGATCGAGCCGCAGACGTGGCATTTCCGGCAGTCCATCGACTATTCCGTGACGGCGAACTACGCCGTGCTGGATATCGCATCGCGGCGCCGGGACACGTTCCTGTACAACATCTACCGGATGGGTGCGAACGCCATCGCGCGCGGCAGCGAGGATACGTGGACGCACTACCCGCGCTACGTCGCGAGTGCAGCGTTGGCGCTGCGCGACTCCGCCGAGGACGAGCAGTCCAGCCCGGATGACGCGCCGGACATGAACGCGCGTGGCTCGGAGGAGGAGTTCGAGAGCACGCTGCGCGACCCCGCGCTCCGCGATGCCCGCGGCTACATCATTCCGGCCGATCAGCCGGATTTCCTCACGGCCGCCAAGTTCGTGGACGCGCTGCTCGAGACGGGCGTGCACGTGCACCGCGCGACCAGCGCGTTCAATATCGCGGGGAAGCAGTACCCCGCCGGCTCCTTCGTCGTGAAGACCGCACAGGCGTTCGCACCGCATGTCATCGACATGTTCGAGCCGCAGGATCACCCGGATGACATCCCGTATCCGGGCGGCCCGCCGACGCCGCCGTACGACAACGCGGGCTGGACGCTCGCCTATCAGATGGGCGTGCAGTTCGACCGTGTCATCGAGGGATTCGACGGACCGTTCGAGCAGATCGAAGGTCTGCGCGCGCCGCGTCCCACGGGCGGAATCGCGGGCTCCGGCAACGCGGGCCTGCTGCTCACGGCACAGGCGAATGATGCATTTCTCGCGGTGAACCGCCTGCTTGCAGCCGGCCATACGGTATACCGGCTCCGGCAGCCGCACCGTGCCGGTTCCACGACGTATCCGGCGGGGACGTTCTACATCCGCCAGCAGGGCGGTGCGCGCGCGGATGCGGAACGCATCGCACGCGAGACGGGCCTCACGTTCACGGCTACCGGCGCGCGTCCGTCGGGTGAGCACACGCGCCTCGAGCCGATCCGCATCGCGCTCTGGGACCGCTACGGCGGTTCCATGCCGTCCGGCTGGACGCGCTGGATACTCGAGCGTTTCGAGTTCCCGTTCGACGTCGTGTATCCGCAGACGCTCGACACGGGCGACCTCAGCCAGTACGACGCGATCCTCTTCGTCACCGGCGCCATTCCGCCGGTGCGCCAGGGCGACGGCGGTCGCGGTGGCATGGGCGGGGAGGACGATGTCCCCGCCGAGTTCAGCCACATGACGGGCAATGTCACCGCAGAAACCACGATCCCGCGCCTGCGTCAGTACCTGGAGGCAGGCGGCACCATCATCACGATCGGGACCTCCACGAACCTCGCTCAGCACCTGGGTCTGCCGGTCCGCGATGCGCTCGCCCGCACGGTGAACGGTCGCGAACAGGGGCCGCCCCGCTCGGAGTATTACGTGCCAGGCTCGCTGCTCGAGACTCGGGTGAACAACACCCTGCCCGTCGCGTACGGCATGCCCGAGCGCGTGGACGTCATGTTCGACAACAGCCCGGTCATGCGCATCGAGGCCGGCGCCGACAACATCCGTCCCATCGCATGGTTCGACTCGCCCACACCGCTGCGCAGCGGCTGGGCGTGGGGCGAGCGCGCCCTCGAGGGCGGCATCGCCATGGCCGAAGCCGACGTGGGCGACGGGCGCCTGTTCCTCTTCGGCCCCGAGGTCCTCTTCCGCGCCCAGCCGCACGGCACGTTCAGGTTCGTGTTCAACGGCCTGTTCTCGGCGGCGGGCACGGACGCCCGGATCCGGTGACGCCGCGCAGCGCCGCGGCCGCCGGGCACGCGACCGGGAGCGACGTTCCGGCTCCCGGTCACGAGCGCGAGCTGCACCGCGGCCTGCTGCCGCTGGCGCCGCTGCTCTACCTGGCCTGGGCCGACGGTGCACTCTCCGCCGGGGAGCTCGCGGCGGTACGCGACGTCGCCGGACGGCCGCATCTCCTCGATGAGCACGGTCGTACCGTGCTCCGGGCGTGGCTGAATCCCGATGACCCACCCTCCGCAGCCGAGCTGCAACGGCTGCTCGAGCTCATAGAGGCGTACGGAGGACACGATATGGCCGCCGGCCAGGAGGATCTGGTGCGGCTGGGGGAGCGCATTGCAGCGACCGCCCAGGCGGACACGGGCGACGCGGTACGGACGGCCCTCGAGGAGCTCCAGCAGGCGCTCGGCGTCACGAGTGTCGAGGCTGCACGTTCGCTCACCGACACACCGCCGCCCGCCCCGCCCGACGCCGCCGGCCTCGAGCACGCCTCCACGCTCGCCTTCGATCCCGCCCGCCTGAACGAGTGGCTGGACTCCGATTCCAGGGACACACGTGCGCGCGTGATGCAGGCTCTCACGAGTGACACGTTCCGCTATGTCGATCCCCGCGACACGAAGGCATATCGCGAAACCGTGCTGGCCTGGTGCCGCATTCTTGCCGACGAAGGGTTCGGTGCGCTCGCGTTCCCGGAAGAGTTCGGCGGCAGGAACGATGTGGCGGCATCGATTGCCGCATTCGAGACGATCGCATACCACGACCTGAGCCTGCTCGTGAAGTACGGCGTGCACTTCGGCCTCTTCGGCGGCAGCATCTTCCTGCTGGGCACGCGCAGCCATCACGTGAAGTACCTGCGCGAAGTCGCGTCGCTGGAACTGCCCGGCTGTTTCGCGATGACCGAGACCGGGCACGGCTCGAACGTGCGCGACATCGAGACGACGGCCCGCTACGATTCCGCAACGGGCGAGTTCGTCATCCACACGCCATCGCCGAGCGCACGCAAGGATTACATCGGCAATGCCGCGCTCCATGGCCGCCTCGCCGTCGTGTTCGCACAGCTCCACACCAATACCGGCGACCACGGCGTGCACGCGTTCCTCGTCCCCATCCGCGACGGCGACGGTAACGTCCTGGCCGGTGTCTCCATCGAGGACTGCGGCCTCAAGGCCGGACTCAACGGTGTAGACAATGGACGCATCGCGTTCGACCGCGTTCGCATCCCGCGCGACAACCTGCTCGACCGCTACGGCAGTGTCAGCGAAGGCGGCGCATACTCCAGCCCCATCCCCGGCGCCGGTCGCCGCTTCTTCACCATGCTCGGCACGCTCGTCGCCGGCCGCATCAGCATCGCATGCGCCAGCCTCAGCGCCGCCAAGAACGGCCTCACCATCGCCATCCGCTACACGGACCAGCGCCGGCAGTTCGGACCCGAGGGCGGCGCCGAGGTGCCGGTGCTCGACTACATCACCATGCAGCGCCGCCTCATCCCGCGCCTTGCTACCGCCGTGGCCCTCGACTTCGCTCTCAAGTCCCTCGTCCGTTCCTTCGCCAGCCGCTCCGACGAGGATACGCGCGAGATCGAGACCCTCGCCGCCGCGCTCAAGGCCTTTGCCTCCGACTGGACCGTCGACACCCTCCAGGAGTGCCGCGAAGCCTGCGGCGGTCAGGGATACCTCGCTTCAAACCGCATCGGCGCGCTTCGCGCCGACACCGACGTGTTCACGACCTTCGAGGGCGCCAACCACGTTCTCTATCAGCTCGTCGCACGCGGCTGCCTCACCGAGTACCGCGACCAGTTCGGCGAGCTCAAGCTCTGGAACATCGCGCGCCACATCGCCGCTCGTGCCGCCACCCGCGTCACCGAACTCAATCCCATCACCACCCGGCGCACCGATACCGAGCATCTCCTCGACCCCGACTTCCATGCCGCCGCGTTCCGCTACCGCGAGGACCGGCTCACCGCCAGCCTCGCCCGCCGCCTCAAGCAGCGCATCGACGACGGCATGGACAGCTTCGACGCCCTCAACCAGTGTCAGGACCACGCCGTTGCCCTCGGCCGCGCCTTTGCCGAGCGCTTCATCCTCGAACGCTTCCACGCCGGCGTCGCCGACTGCCCCGACCCCGCCTCCGCCCGCATCCTGGCGCGCCTGTCCGCCCTGTTCGGCCTGGCGTGCCTCGAGGCGGGGTCCAGCTGGTACCTGGAAACCGGGTACATCGACGCGCCGAAAGCCCGCGCCATCCGCTCTGCTGTCAACGATTTGTGCCGCGAGATCCGCCCCTTCGCCCCCGCCGTGGCGACCGCATTCGGCATTCCCGATCGGCTCCTCGAGCCGCCTCCGGTCCAGCCGGCCTGATCCGATTTTTCTTGCCCCGGCCGACCCTCCGGAGCCATCTTCGGGGGGTGCGGATCGGCTGCCGGGTGGCAGGTCCGGAGGGACTCACGGGCGGATTCGAGGGGCGGCAGCGGATGAACAGAGGAGACATGGCGACGACCACGAGACGGTCCGCAGCGGAGGAGAGTGTGGACACGGCGTCGCGTCAGATCACGGAGCTGGCGCATGCATTCCGCGAGTATTCACGGAAGGTTCCGGGCCTGAAGGTGGACATCGTCGGGCATGTGGCTGGCAGCCAGCAGTACGTGCATCCGGTGGCCGGTTTCCACGTGCGACTGAACGGCGAGTCGGGCAGCGGAATCTCGCTGTACGTGTCGTCGCGCTACGGCGAGCTGGTGCGGTGGCGGCAGGGCACGGGTGCGCTGCGCGAGCGGTTCATGGTGCACATCGACGAACCGGGATTCGGCTGGGGCGAATCGACGTTTCCGACCGCGCAGGAGCTGGCGCACGACCTGTTTGCCTACATGCAGTTCAACCTGGACGCGATCAGGAAGAACTGACCGCATCGGCGACGCGGCGGATCGTCCGTTCGCCGACCCACCCCCGTTCCGCCGCGTGACGCGCGGCGGCCAGCGTATCATCAGACAGCAGCAGCTCGCTCCCGACGGCGCGGACCTCCTCGGCGAGCTCGCCGATCGCGCGCACGCGCGCGGGGTCGGTAGAGACGTTGCGTATGTAGACCGCGTGAATGCGACCGCGATACTGATGCACGACGTCGCGGTAGATCTCCGGATCCTCCTGTCCGCTGTCGCCGATCAGGATGAAGGGGAGTGCGGGATAGCAGTCGAGGATCTGCCGGATGGCGCCCAGCTTGTGCTCACCATGTCCGCGCGGCAGCACGCCGCGTTCGGTGATTCCCCAGTCGCGCAGCATGAGGGGACCGAGCGGGATGGTCTGGAATTCGAGAAACTCCGTGAGGACGGGGTAGAGGTTCCACGGGCTGCTGGACACGTAGAAGACCGGATTCGCTTCGGCGCCTTCATCGCCGAGGTGAAGTCCGCCATAGAACTCGGCGACGCCGGCGAACGGGAGGCGAGTGCGCGCGTTCTCGAGGAGTGTGCGGCGCAGCATGGCGATGAGGCGGGTGGCATCGGTGCGAATGACGGTGTCATCGAGGTCGCTGATGACGCCGAAGCGTGCGGTCGGCGGCGGCACGAGCACGAGGCCTGACGTCGCCAGGCGCTGCGTCCCGGGTTGCAGTGGTTCGATCACCTCCACATCGACCATGTGCCACATGCCGGTGGGCGGCAATGGACGCGACGGCGCCAGCCACGCGCGATAGAAACCTTCCTCATCGGTGACAGCGTGGCGTTCCGCCTGGGCGATGCTCAGGCGCAGTCGTGCGCCGGCTACTTCATCGGTTTCCAGGTGGCGGAACGCGTTTGCCAGATTACGCCACCAGCGGTCTGTGGCGTCGATCGGGCCGGCGGGCGGATTCGAGAGGACGCGTCCGGAGACGAACACCTCCGTCGGGCTGCCGAAGCCGCGATAGGGAATGACCTGCCGCGCGCCGGCCGCGCCGGTGCGGGTCAGCGCATCGTCCACGCTCCGCTCCACGGATCGCGCGAAGCGTGCGGCCCATCGCTCCCAGCTCATGCGCTCTCTGCGTTACCGGTGCGGGTGCTCTCGTTACCGTCGAGCACTGTCGCGAGTGCGTGCCTCAGGTCCGCCTCCAGCGCCTTACCCTTCTTCACGACGGTGGCGGTGTGTCGGGTCATGCGTTCGCGTTCCTCGGTGGACAGGTCCTTGGCCGAGATGACGACCACGGGAACATTGCGGAATCGGGGCGTGCCGCGGAAGACCTCGAGAAAGGTCAGTCCGTCCATGATCGGCATGAGGAGGTCGAGCAGGACGATGTCGGGCTCGAAGTCACGCAGCACCCGCAGTGCTTCCTGACCGTTGGCGGCCGTGCGCAGCTCCGAGGCCGTGCCGACGAGCATTTCGCCGAGCATGCTGCGCGCGTCGGGGGAGTCGTCCACGACGAGGATGCGGGCGCGCCTCGACCCGAGGTTGCGGCGCAGTAGTGCGTAGAGGTCAGCACGGTCGATGGGCTTCTGCAGCACATCGATCGCGCCGACGAGCGTTGCCCGGCTCTCCTGCGCGACGACACTGATGATCACGATCGGGATCGCGGCCAGCTCCGGATCCGCCTTCAGCGCCGACAGCATGTCCCAGCCGTTGACGCCTGGCATCATCAGGTCGAGCGTGATGAGGTCCGGCTTCAGCTCGCGCGCGAGCTTCAGTGCATTCGCCGCAGAATGTGCCGCGATGGCGCGGCAGCCGAACTCCTCCACGTAGTGAGTGAGCAGGATACGGGAATCGGCTTCATCGTCGATGATCAGGACGAGCCTCTCACCCGGTGCATGCGGCCGGCCGTCATCACCGTCCGTCTCGCTTCCGGGCGTGCGCGACTCCGGCTCATACGCCGGCATCAGGTCGATCGTGAACTCGGTACCCGCCTGCACGCGGCTGCGCACGTTCAGCGAGTAGCCGAGCAGCTCGCACAGGGCGCGCGAGATCGGCAGGCCCAGACCGGTCCCGCCGTATTTCCGCGACGTCGTGCTTTCCGCCTGCTCGAAGGCATCGAAGATGGCGCCCAGCCGCGCGTCGGGAATGCCGATGCCGGTGTCGCTGACGCGGATGCGCGCCGGTCGCCCTGTGTCGGCATCGACATCCACCGCCACCGTGATGTGGCCCTTCTCCGTGAACTTCACCGCATTGCCGACCAGGTTGTTGAGCACCTGGCGCAGCCGGGCCGGGTCGGTGAACACCGGCGCGATCCCCTGCGGGATCTGCAGCCTGAGCCGTACCGGAGAACCGCGCAGCTGGAGGGCGAACGGCTGCGTGACGTCGCCGATCAGCGCCTCGAGGTCGACCGTTTCGTTCTCGACCTCGATCTTGCCCGCCTCGATCTTCGACAGGTCGAGGATGTCGTTGATGAGAAGGAGCAGGTGCCTGCCGTTGTCCTGGATACGGTCCAGGTACGCCACATCCTGGCTGCGCAGGTTCCCCGCCTTGTTCTTGAGCAGGATGTTCGCGAAGCCGATGACCGAGTTCAGCGGGGTGCGCAGCTCGTGGCTCATGCGGGCCAGGAAATCGCTCTTCGTCCGGCTCGCGGTTTCGGCCGCGTCCTTCGCCGCCCGCAGCGCCGCTTCCGCGCGATGCCGCTCGGTAATGTCCACGAATGCCGCGATCGTGTATGCGATCCGGCCGCTCGCATCATAGATCGGCGCCGCGGAGAGCTGTACCGGTACATACCGGTCGCCCACGCGGACTTCCGCATCATCGATCGTGGCCGTCTGTCCGTTCAGCGCCAGCGCCAGCGGCGTCTGATCGACCGGATACACCCGCCGCTCGCCCGCGCGGTACAGCGGCAGCGGGTGCGCCCCATCATCGATCAGGACGGTCGGACCCAGGATGTCCACGGCGGAATTGTTCGCGAACCGCGGCCGCCACTGCGTATCGATGACGATCACGCCGATCGGCAGGTTCTCCATGAACTGGCTGAGCAGCGTCTCGCTGTCCCGCAGCGCCAGCTCCGCACGACGCCGCTCGGTGTAATCGCGGCGGATGAGCGCCCCGGAGAACAGCACGATGCCGAACGCGAACACGCCGCCGCCCGCGATCAGCGCGGTGGCATACCACGCATTGCGTGTTGCCGTCCGGCTGCGCGCGGTGAGGCGCTGCAGCTCCTGATCCTCGAACTCGGCAGCCAGCGCGTCGATCTGCGACATGATCTGCTGGCCCTCGCCGGCGGCAACGCGTGCGGCGGCCGCTTCCAGGCCGGCCGTGCGGCGCAGGTCCGCGACCTCGTGGATCAGACGGATCCTTGTCGCGACGAGCGCTGCCAGCTGTGACAGCCGCCGCTGCTGGTCGCCGTCCGCATAGGTCTTCTCGCGCAACGCGTGGATCTGGAGGAGGCTCCGGCTCGTCAGGCTATCGATCGGATTCAGGTAGGTGTCGTAGCCGGTCAGCAGGAACCCGCGCTGCGCGCTTTCGGCGTCGGCCAGGCTCAGCAGCACGCCCTGCAGCTCCGTCAGGGCGTCATGGGTCTCGTTGACATCGCGCGTCGTTGCCGAGAAACGCTGGATCGCCGTGATCGAGGCGATACCGATGAGCGCCACCACGCCGAGCGCGATCACGAATCCGGCGTTGACCTTCTCGGCGGTCGACCACTTCATCCAGGCTCCTGACTGCAGGCGGACCCGTCACGGCAGCGCCGGATCGGCTTCGACGAGCGTGTGGCGGCACTTCCGGCAGCGCACGACGAGCCCGCGGCCCGCGCACACCGTGCAACAAAGATGATCCGGCGCGCGCGGCCGCTGCAAGGTCCCGCTTTCCCGCTGCCGGGTCGCGTCCTACCTTGGAGTACAACCGTACCGCTCATTCCCGGAGCAGGGAGCACGAGAGGCATGCGTCGCTCGACGATCGTCACATACCTGCTGTTGGCCGTTCCATCCGTGTCACCTCTCGCTGCCCAGGACCGCCCCGAGGTTCAGGGAAGGGAGGCCGCCGTCGTTGCGGGCCACCCGCTCGCGGCCGCCGCCGGCATGGATGTGCTGCGCCGTGGCGGCAACGCGATCGATGCAGCCATCACCATGGCCGCCGTGCTCGCCGTCGTGCGGCCGCACATGAACGGTGTCGGCGGTGATGCGTTCCTGCTCATGCACGAAGGCCGCTCCGGCCGCGTCCGCGCCCTCAATGGCAGCGGCCGCTCGCCGGCGGCAGCCACGCCTGCGGCGCTGCGCGAGCTCGGTTACACCGAGATGCCCGACACGGGCGTGCACTCCGTCACCGTGCCGGGCGCCGTGCGTGCATGGGCGGAGGCGTTGCGCCGGCATGGTACCATCCCGCTCGATGTCGCTCTCGCGCCGGCGATCCAGTATGCGGAGCACGGCTTTGCCGTTTCCGAGAAGCTGGCGGCCGACATCGCAGCGAGCCGCCGCAGGATCGAGCGGGATCCGGATCTCGCCGCCGTGTTCCTGCCGGACGGCGAGCCGCCCGCGCCGGGATCGCTGCTCATCCAGAAGGACCTTTCGCGGACGCTCCAGCAGATCGCGCGCGACGGGCCCGATGCCCTCTACATTGGCGAGGTCGCCCGTCGCATTGACACGTTCATGCAGGGCGCAGGCGGCCTGCTCACGATCGCGGATCTCGCTCAGCACTCCTCGCTGTGGCAGGAACCGATCGCAACCCCGTACGCCGGTCATCGCGTCCTCGCGTTCCCGCCCAACTCGCAGGGGCTGGCGCTGCTCATGCAGATGAACATGGCCGAGCTCTACGACCTGCCGGCCATGGGCCACAACAGTCCCGAGTACGTGCACACACTCGTGGAGCTGAAGAAGCTCGCATTCGCGGAACGCGACCGGTACGTGACCGACCCGTCCTTTGCCGAGATCCCGCTCGACCGCCTGCTCTCCAGGGAGTACGCGCAGCGACTCGTCGAGAACTTCCGTGCACCCGCGGATGCCACCCGCACCGGCGCCGCGCGCGCCCCGCACGCGCCGCCCGAGGGCGACGGCGACACCGTGTTCCTCGCCGCCGTCGACCGCCACGGCAATGCCGTGGCCTTGATCCAGAGTCTCTTCAGCGCATTCGGCAGCGGACGCATGGTGCCCGGCACCGGTATCGTCCTGCACAACCGTGGCGCGCTGTTCTCCCTCGACGAGTCTCACGTCAACGTGCTGGCTCCCGCCAAGCGCACGTACCACACGCTCGCGCCCGCCATGGCTCTGCGCGCCGACGGCTCCCTCTACATGGTGTTCGGTACGCCGGGCGGCGATGGCCAGACGCAGACCCTGCTTCAGGTCTTCAACAACATCGTGCTGTTCGGCATGACCCCGCAGCGCGCCGTAGAGGCGCCGCGCTGGCGTTCCCTCGCCGATGGGGCGTTGCAGATCGAGGCAGGGGTGCCGCTGACGGTGCGCGAGCGGCTGACATCGCTCGGCCACCAGCTGCAGCTGCAGGAGATACCCTCCGCAGCGCTGGGCGGCGCTCAGGTGATCGTGATCACCGCCGCGGGCGTCAGGGCCGTCGGTGCGGACCCGCGGAGGGAAGCCTACGGCATTGCGTGGTGAGCGCTACGTGTCGGCCAGTATCGAGCGGACTTTCGTGACCAGCATGTCCACCGCTACCTCGTTGTGACCGCCCTGGGGGAAGATCACATCCGCATAGCGCTTGCTCGGCTCCACGAACTCCAGGTGCATGGGTCGCACGGTGCGCGTGTACTGCTGGATCACGGACTCCGTCGAACGGCCCCGCTCACGAATGTCGCGCTCCAGGCGCCGGATGAAACGCAGGTCGGCATCCGTATCGACGTACACCTTGATGTCCATCAGCGCGCGCAACGCCGGATCCCACAGGATCAGCAGGCCATCGACGATGATGACCTTGCACGGTTCCACGTGCTCGCGGTCGGGCAGACGCCGGTGGCCCGCGAAATCGTACATGGGAACCGCCACACCGCGTTCCGCGCGCAGCTCTTTCAGATGCTCGACCAGCAGCTCCGTCTCGAGCGAGTCGGGATGATCGTAGTTGATCGCGAGCCGGGCCTCTTCGGTCAGATGGCTCGTGTCACGGTAGTACGAGTCGTGATGAATGACTGTTGCGGCCGCACCGCCGAGGTGGCGCATGATCGCGCGCACCGCCGTCGTCTTGCCGGATCCGCTCCCGCCCGCAACACCGACCACTATCGGTTTCATGCATTTCCCCTTTCACCGCGCGGAACATGGACGCGCCGGACCATGGGTACAAGTGCCCGCAGCTGAGGTGCGCGCCTACGCACACGCCATGATCCATACGGCCGCGCTGTGGGACGTGCTCGGCCTGCTCGAGGCCCTGCCGCCCTGGTGGCCGCCAGTCAGCTACGTCATGGCGGGTAGCGGTGTCGCCGCAGCGTGCCTGGCCGTCCTCTTCCATATCCTGGGATCACGAAGCTTCCGCCGCGGCCCCGGAGCCGCGCCGGCGCCCACCGGTCGCGCGCGCACGGGCGGCGAGCTCGCTGCCGCCGGCATCCTGCTCGCCGCCTGGGTGCTGCGCGGGGACGCGGAGATTCCGCCGGACGCTCCGCTCGTCGCCGCGGAGGTGCTGGCCGCGGTTGTTTACGCCGTCGTCGCCGTACGCTGGCCGCGCTGAACGGCTGAGCGCGGGTGGCAGGCTGGCGCGGGATTCGCCATTATGCGGATTCGCCCGTACGCCACGACTGCAAGAGATGACGCCATGCGCAATCATGATTCATTCGGGGCCCGCGCGACGCTTCGCGTGGGCAACCGCAGCTTCGAAATGTTCCGGCTCGACGCGCTCGAGAAGATCGGCCTCAACGTCAGCCGCCTGCCGTTCTCGCTCCGGATCCTCCTGGAGAACATGCTCCGCCACGAGACGGGACTGGGGGACACGAAGGAGGACATAGAGGCGCTCGCGCGCTGGGAGCCGAAGGCGCTGCCGAGCCGGGAAATCAACTTCACGCCGGCGCGCGTGCTCCTGCAGGACTTCACGGGCGTTCCGGCCGTCGTCGATCTGGCGGCCATGCGCGATGCGATGGAACGCATGGGCGGTGATCCCGCGCGCATCAATCCGCTGCAGCCCGCCGAGCTGGTGATCGATCACTCCGTCCAGGTCGACGAGTTCGGCACGCGCGTGGCGTTCCAGCACAACGTCGAGCGCGAGTACGAGCGCAACCGCGAGCGTTACGCATTCCTGCGCTGGGGCCAGAAGGCGCTCCACAACTTCCGTGTGGTTCCGCCCGGAACCGGTATCGTTCATCAGGTCAATCTCGAGTATCTCGCCCGCGTGGTGTTCCACACGGAAGGCGACACGATGCAGGCGTACCCGGATACGCTCGTCGGCACGGACTCGCACACGACGATGGTCAACGGCCTGGGCGTGCTCGGCTGGGGCGTCGGCGGCATCGAGGCGGAGGCGGCCATGCTCGGCCAGCCGGTGTCGATGCTGATTCCGCAGGTCGTCGGCTTCCGCATGACGGGCGCTCTGCCCGAGGGTGCCACGGCGACGGACCTCGTGCTCACGGTCACGGAGATGCTCCGCCGCAAGGGCGTGGTCGGCAAGTTCGTGGAGTTCTACGGCCCCGGCCTCGGTTCGATGCGGCTTGCCGATCGCGCGACGATCGCGAACATGGCGCCCGAGTACGGCGCGACCTGCGGCATCTTCCCGGTGGACGATCTGACACTGAGCTACCTCGAGTTCACGGGCCGCGCGCCGGAGCATGTGGAGCTGGTGCGTGCGTACATGAAGGAGCAGGGACTCTACCGCACGGCCGACACGCCGGAAGCGGAGTACAGCGACACGCTCGAGCTGGACCTCGGCACCGTGGAGCCGTCGCTCGCAGGACCGCGCCGCCCGCAGGACCGCATCCGCCTCTCGGAGGTGAAGAAGTCGTTCTTCTCGGCGCTCGAGCAGGTGCGGCCGGGCGATGCGACACCCGCATCGGCCGACGCGATCAAGCGCTGGGAGAATGATGGCGGCGACCAGGTAGCCGTGGCCGCGCCGCTCCGTACCGCGCAGTGCGAGGTGGAAGGTCAGACGATCGATCTGAATGATGGCTCGGTGGTGATCGCGGCGATCACGAGCTGCACCAACACGTCCAACCCGTCCGTCATGATCGGTGCGGGACTGGTCGCGAAGAAGGCGGTCGAGCGCGGCCTCACGCGCAAGCCGTGGGTGAAGACCAGCCTGGCGCCGGGCTCCAAGGTGGTGACCGAATACCTCGACCACTCGGGCCTCACGCCCTACCTCGAGCAGCTCGGGTTCAGCCTGGTCGGCTACGGCTGCACCACCTGCATCGGCAACAGCGGGCCGCTGCCCGAATCGATCTCCCACGCCGTGCACGATGGCGATCTCGTCGTTGCGAGCGTGCTCTCCGGCAACCGCAACTTCGAGGGGCGCATCAACCCCGACGTGCGCGCCAACTACCTCGCGTCGCCGCCGCTCGTCGTCGCCTACGCGATCGCCGGCCGGATGGACTTCGATCCGTACAACGAGCCGCTCGGCACCGACCGCGAAGGACGCAGCGTGTTCCTGAAGGACATATGGCCGACCGAGCGCGAGATCGAAGACGTGATGACCGCGTCCGTCCAGCCGGAGATGTTCGTACGCCAGTACGGCAAGGTGTTCGAGGGCGATGACCAGTGGCGCTCGCTGCCCACGCCCGATTCCGAGCTCTTCCAGTGGGAGGAAGACTCCACGTACGTGAAGCATCCGCCGTACTTCGTCGACATGCCGCGCGAGCCGGGTGCCGTCGCCGATATCACCGGGGCGCGCGTCCTCGCGCTGCTCGGTGACAGCATCACGACCGACCATATCTCACCCGCCGGCTCGATCAAGCTGGACAGCCCGGCCGGGCAGTACCTGCGCGAACATGGGATCGAGCCGCGCGATTTCAACTCGTACGGCTCACGACGCGGCAATCACGAGGTCATGATGCGCGGCACGTTCGCCAACGTGCGCCTGCGCAACCGCCTCAATCCCGACGTCGAGGGCGGCATGACCACGCACCTGCCGGATGGCGAGATCATGTCGATCTACGACGCCTCCATGAAGTACCAGCAGGCCGGTGTTCCACTCGTGATCATCGCCGGCAAGGAATACGGCTCGGGCTCTTCGCGCGACTGGGCCGCAAAGGGACCGCTCCTCCTCGGCGTGCGCGCCGTCATCGTCGAGAGCTACGAGCGCATCCACCGTTCCAACCTCATCGGCATGGGAGTCCTGCCGCTGCAGTTCACGGAGGGCGAGAACTACCAGTCGCTCGGCCTCACCGGCCGCGAGACGTACGAGATCACAGGCATCGATGCGGCGCTCGGCGCCAGGACAGTCGAGGAGCGGGTCGTGCGGGTCCGCGCCACCGGCGACGACGGCGCCGTCCGGGAGTTCACCGCGCTCGCGCGCCTCGACACACCCCAGGAGCGCGAGTACTACCGCCACGGCGGCATACTCCAGTTCGTTCTGCGTCAGCTGCTGTAGGTCTGAGCGGCGCGCGTCCGGGAAGCAGTCAGTCCCAGCCGCGCGCCGCCACCGGCCAGCTGGTCTCGATCCGTTCGCCGCGCACGCCCCGGATCGTGTCGTGCAGGTTCACGGACACGCACACGTGATTCGGCACGATGCGCACGCGGTCACCGACCCGCGGCCGCCACGATGTGCCCGACAGATCCAGCAGACCGTGCTCCTCGGACATTCCCTTGACGACCACTTCCGGCCGGTCGAGCAATGCGCCGAAGCCCGACTGGGGTGAGCCGCGCAGCTCTTCGCGGAACAGTGCCTTCGATCCTGCATCCACGACCGCCTGCCCGCTCACGGCCGTGCTCACGACTGTCGCCAGGACCGAGTATGCGCAGTCCTCCCACGCGCACGCGCCGATGGCCGCTGTCGTACGGTCGTTGAAGATGTAGGTGCCGGGGCGGATCTCCGTGAGGCCGCGGATGCGGTGCGATGCGAATGCTGCGGGCGTCGAGCCGGCACTGACGATCTCCGGGCGCAGTCCGCGCTCGTCCAGCAGCCCCAGCACGTGCTGGAGCTGCGCGTCCACGCTCTCGAGCGACGCGTCCTGCTCGTCCACGTGCTCACGAATGTGGCCGGGATAGAACATGATGCCGCGCCACCGTACGCCCTCCAGCTGCGTGCACAGCTCGCACAGCGCCGCCGCCTCGCCCGCGTCCGCAATGCCGACGCGGCCCATGCCCAGATCGAGCTCGACCAGCACGCCGATCTCGCGGGCCGCGGCGTCGGCCGCCGACGCGAGCGGCTCCAGCGCTGCGCGCGAGTCGAGCGCCACGGTCAGCGTCCCGGCGGCCGGCAGCGCGAGAAGCCGCGCGAGCTTCGGCGCGCCGACCGGGGGGTGCGCCAGCAGGATGTCGTCGCTCACCGCGGCCATCAGCCGCGCCTCGTGCAGCTGCGCCACCGTCAGACCCGCCGCGCCGCGCCGCACCTGCTCGGCCGCGAGAAGAGGCGATTTGTGCGTCTTCGTGTGCGGCCGCAGCCGCAGGTCGTGGTCGCGTGCGTACGCCGCCATGCGGTCGAGGTTCGACTCCATGACGTCCAGGTCCACGATCGCCGCAGGCGTCAGCAGCGATTCTAACGACGTGGTGGGCTCCGCAACTCCCGCTGCTGCCGTCCGCAGCCGCTCCGCGTATGCCATGCTACAGCCCCGCCGCTGCCGGCGGTGCCACCCGCGCGATCATCGAACGCATTCCAGGACCCTCCGCTGTGGGTACGTATCGCGCCGCAATCTAGACCCGACTCCCCCTCGCGGCCACGTCGGCGCGACCGTGCGCCGCGCGCCCTGCCTCCCGGCCACAGCCTCAGCGGGCCATCGCGCGTACCGCGGCTCCCCTTGCATCCTCTGCGGACCTTCCCGTAGCATCGATCCATGGACTCGACCTGGATCATTCCGCTGCTGGTGGCGAGCTTCTTCGCGCTGCTGGTCCTGCGTGCGTTCGAGATGCGCGGCCGCCGCCGTCTGCGCGGGGAGTATCAGCGGCTGCTGAAACAGGCGCTGGACGACGGGGTGCTCACCGCAGAGGAGCTCGAAGAGCTGGAGGCGGTGCGCTCCAGGGGCGACCTGACACCCGATGAGGTGCGCGTCGCCGCACTGGCGATCTATCGCGGGGCCCTGCGCGATGCCGCCGCGGATGCCCGCCTCACCGCCGATGAGGACAGCACTCTCACGCGCCTCCAGCAACAGCTCGGCCTCTCGGAGCAGGACCTCGGCAGCGACCTGACACAGCTCAGCCGGCTGCGCATGCTCGCACGCATCGCCGAGGGGAACATGCCCGACGTTCCTTCACCCGTGCCGCTCGTGCCGGATGAGCGCTGCCACTGGGTGGTGCAGTGCACCCTGGCCGAGCGCATCCCGCTCGCCGTCTCCGCTCGAACCCGCCTCGCCGGCGCCCCCTTTGCCGTGCTGAGCGCCGATCCCTTCGCGGCCACCGCCGAACGCGATGCCCTTCGGCCGGCGGCTGACATCCTGCCCAGCGATATCGGTGTCCTCGTCGTCACCAGCCGCCGAACCATCTTCCGCGGCGCCCGGCGCACCGTCAGTGTGCCGCACGCGCGCACCGAGCAGCTCGTCCTGTACGCCGACGGCGTACGCCTCGAGGAGATCGGTGAAACCAGGGCTCGCTACTTCCTCATGGAGGACGCCGAGCTCGCCTGCGCCATCATCCTCCAGGCCGCTCGCATCCGCCGCGCCGAGATCCGGCCCGCACGCCCGCACCGCACCGCCTGATTCCACGGCACCGCTCCTCCGCGGGCACGTCTCCTGCACCCTCCCGCTTCAGACCGACCGCAAACGGGAAGGAAATCATGTCCACCCTTCGACTCGCCGATGACCACCGCGTGGAGGCCATGACCGAGCTGCGCGCCGAGCTCGCGGAGTTCAGCTTCGACGGACTCCTGCAGCTGCGCGACGATCTCGCACGCCACGCCGTCCTGCGCGGCAGCTGGGCCGGCTGTGTCATCTCCTACAAGAGCGGTGCGCCCGGTTCCTGTCGCCGCGACCGCTGCGGGCGCGCTCGTAACGCGTTCACCATCCTCTGGGACAATGGCTGGCTGTCCGACGACGAGGTCTCCGCTGCCGTAGTGGCCGAGCTCGACCTGCGCAGTGCCCCCACAGACGCTCGTATGTCGTACGCTCACGCCGCCGCGTCGGCCGCGTTCTGACCGCGCCATCGTGACGGTCCGCAGGCAACCGGTGCAGTTGTCGCCGATTTGCCTGCGCGGCTGCGGCGATGCAGATTGTATGCATTCGTCCATTCACCCGGGCCTGTAATTACATGCGCTTTGCCATATTGCTGCTCCTCGCGGCGACCTCCCTGCCTGCCGCCGCGCAGGCGCCGGGCGAGCCGCCGCCGACCGTGTTTCTCGACTGCCAGACGCACGGTTGCGACAACACCCACATCAGGAACGAGATCCGCTTCGTCAACTGGATGCGCGACCGCACCGACGCAGACGTATACGTGATGGTGACGTCGCAGTCCACGGGCGGCGGCGGCTCCAGATACATCGTGTCGATGACGGGTGCGGGCCGCTTCGCGGGCGACAGTATCGACATCGATTTTGCGACCCAGCAGGGCACCACCAGTGCCGAGCAGCGTGACATGCTTACATCGCGGATTGCGCAGGGGCTGGTGCGCTACGCGGTCCGGACCCGTGCGGCGGCGGGCCTGCGCGTGCTGACTGAAGATGAGGTCGAAGGCGAGCCGGTGGCCGCAGGCGCGGTGGACGACCCGTGGAACTTCTGGGTGTTTTCGGTGCGGGGCGACGCGCGGCTGAACGGGGAGTCGCGCGAGCAGGAACGGCAGTTCGAGCTGTCGCTGAACGGTGACCGCGTGACGGAGCAGTGGATCGTGGCTCTGAGCGCGGAGGGGAGTCACCGGGAGCAGGAGTTCAAGCTGACCGACCGTACGATCCGCAGCGTGCGCCGCGATTACGAGGCACGCGCGGCCCTCGCCCGCTCCATCGCGAGGCTGTGGTCGGCAGGTGTCAGCACGGAGGTGGGCACATCGTCGTTCGCGAACCAGGATCTGTACGCGCGCATGGCCGGACTGCTGGAATACAGCTTCTTCCCGTACTCGGAGTTCTCACGCCGCCGTGCGACGTTGCAGTATTCCGTCGGCGTGCGCCATTTCGATTACGAGGAGGTGACGATCTTCGACCGGTTCTCCGAGCAGCGCGCCGACCAGCAGCTCCAGCTGTCCGTGCAGTTCCGGCAGCCGTGGGGCTCTGCGAGCGTTCAGCTGAGAGGGTCGCACTACCTGGACAACGTCCGCCAGCACAATCTCTCCAGTAACGTGAATCTGAATGTGCGGCTTCTGCGGGGCCTGTCGCTCGATTTGCGCGGGAACTATTCCCGAGTCCGGGACCAGATCTACATCCCCAAGGGCGACGCCACGGACGAAGAAGTGCTGCTTCAGCGCCGCGCGTTGCAGACCGGATATCGCTACGGCACGTCGATCGGGCTGCGTTACACGTTTGGCTCTGTATACAACAACATCGTGAATCCGCGCCTCACCGGCGGCAACTAGCCGCCAGCGCCAACGGCTGGACGTACGCCCGTCCAGCCGCTATTTTTCCGGGATCAGGGGCCATAGCTCAGCTGGGAGAGCGCCTGCTTTGCAAGCAGGAGGTCATCGGTTCGATCCCGATTGGCTCCATTCGTTCCCGCCCCCCGGTTACCCACAGCGAACGGTTTATGCCTGCGCCAAAGCCCCGGCGCGCCCGTGTGCCTGCGCCGCTGCGGATCAGTCTGTTGTATGCGGCGTTCGGCGTCACCTGGATCCTGCTCGGTGATCTGGCACTCTGGATCCGGGGCGGCGTCTCGCGCGCAGCTCTGCTCACGGAACTGATCAAGGGTGGCGTCTTCGTCGGCGCGTCCGCGCTCCTGCTGTACATCCTGGTCGGACGCGAAGTGGCGAAACGACAGCGGTCCGCAGCACAGCTGGCGAGCGTGCTGGAGACCGCGCCGGTCGGCATTGCCTCCATCCGTGCGGACGGCTCCATCAGCGGCTGGAACACTGCGGCCACGGCCATTCTCGGATGGAGTGAGCCGGATGTGCTGGACCGTCGTGCAGCCGAGCTGGGTCTGGCGCCCGCGGCGCTGCCGGATCATGGCAGTGCCGGCGAGCTCACGGTACGCGCGAAGAGCGGGGAACCGGTGGACATCCGTGCGTTCACCAGCGCGCCCGATGAGGGATCCGACGGGGCGCGTGTGCTGGTCTTCCTCGACCGCCGGCGCGAGATCGAGACGGAGGCCGCACTGCGCCGGGCGCAGAAGCTGGAAGCGGTGGGGCGGCTCGCGGGCGGAATCGCGCACGAGTTCAATAACGTCCTGACGACGGTGATCGGTCACGCGTCGATGCTCGCCGAACGTCTCCAGGACTCCGGTCCGCTGCACGAGCACGTCGCGGAGGTCAGGCGAAGCGCGGAGCGCGCCGCCGTGCTTACCCGCCAGCTGCTGGTATTCAGCGGCAAGCACATCACACGAACTGCCGCAGTGGACCTGACGCGCATGCTGAGCGACATGGCGCCCGCCATCGACCACGTTGCCGGCGAGAACGTGGGCATCCGCTACGACCTCGCGGAGGAAGTGTGGCCGGTGCGGTGCGACGTCGCCCAGCTGAACCAGCTCGTGCTCAACCTGGTCGTGAACGCCCGCGAGGCGATGCCCGACGGTGGGACACTGATGCTCGAGACGTCGAACGTTCAGATCACGGGGCCGGATGACGTCGAGCGTGTGCCGCCCGGTACCTACGTACTGCTCCGCGTCAGCGATACCGGCCGCGGCATGTCCGCCGAAACCCTTGCCCATCTCTTCGAGCCGTTCTTCACCACCAAGGAGCAGGGCACCGGGCTCGGCCTCGCGACCGTCCACGGCATCGTGCAGCAGTTCGACGGCCACGTCCGCGTTCAGAGTCGCACGGGCAGCGGCTCCAGCTTCGAGGTCTTCCTGCCGCGCGCAGCACCCGATTCCGTCGCCGCCCCTGCCGCCGCGCAGCATGCCGCCGGCGGCGCCACGCTGCTGGTCGTCGAGGACGATGATGCAGTGCGGGACCTGACCTGCCGGATCCTGCGCCGCAGCGGACACACGGTGCTCAGCGCCCGGAACGGCCACGAAGCGCTCGATGTCCTCGCCTCCGGCACTGTCGTCCACCTCGTCATCGCCGACATCGTCATGCCCGGCATGAACGGCGTCGAGCTGGGTGAGCACATGCGCCGGGACTACCCTGCCGTACCCATCCTCTTCACCTCCGGCTACGTCGCGCCGGACGTCGGCGGTGCCGCCGGCCTCGCCGACGGCTCCCGCTTCCTCGAGAAGCCATACCGCCCCGAACAGCTGGTCGCCCGGGTTGGCGAGCTGCTCGCCTGAACAACCCCAGGCGAGGGTGTCCGCAAGGGCCCGTTGCCATTAATTTCTCAGGCTGCAGCCGCCGCCGCACGCCGGGGCGGTCTCTCGAACACGACAGGACGGGTTTGCCGGCTGAACCCGCCGCCCGCGTGTGCACGCGCCGGGTGGATGGACGGAATCGAAACACAGGGGCGGGGGTACACATGCGGGTCGCAGCGCGCTGATGCGCAAGCTGACGAACGGGCTGGTACGCGTTGGCGAAGCGGCGGTGCTGGCGGGACAGATCGTGAGGGTACTGCCGCGTCCGCGGCTCTATCTGAATTCGGCGCTGCAGCAGGCGTACCTGATGGGCATCCAGTCGCTGCCGCTGGTGCTCATCATGGCATTTCTCGGCGGTGCGGTCACGTCGCAGCAGACGGGTGCGCAGTTCGCCGGCGGCCTGCCGCTGTGGGTCATCGGCAGCGTGCTCGCCGCGAGCGTGATCACCGAGCTGGGGCCCGTTCTCACCGGCATCGTCATGATGGCGCGCGTCGGTGCCGCGATCGCCGCGGAGCTGGCGTCGATGAAGGTGACCGAGCAGATCGACGCCCTCGTCGCGATGGGGCGTGATCCCGTGGCGTTCCTGGTCGTGCCGCGCGTCGTGGGCGGACTGATCGCGTTTCCGCCGCTCGTCATCCTCGCGAACGCGATGGGCGTAGCGGCCGGCTACTTCATTGCGCTGCTCGTCGTCGATGGCATGACGTCGGCCGACCTGGTGTACGGGATGCGCTTCTACTTCCGCACCTGGGCGCTGATATTCTCCGTGCTGAAAGGCGCGGTGTTCGGCTTCGCGATCACGTTCATCGCCTGCTTCGTCGGCCTCAGCGGCAGCGGCGGCGCGGAGGGCGTCGGGCGCACGACGACGAATGCGGTCGTAGCGACGACGATCGCGCTGATGCTCCTGGACGTGTTGCTGGTGCCCGTACTCAAGGCATTCTGACCATGATCGAGTTTCGCAATCTGCACAAGAGCTTCGGTGACCTCATGGTGCTGCGCGGCGTCGATCTCGTCGTCGAGGAGGGCGAGACGCTCGCGCTGCTCGGCCCCTCGGGTACCGGCAAGAGCGTCCTGATCAAGCACGCCATGGGATTGCTCGAGCCGGACGAGGGCGACGTCATCGTGGACGGCATCTCCATCGCCAGCGCCACACCAAAGGAGCTGCGCAGCGTGCGACGCCGCATCGGCTATGTGTTCCAGAACGCCGCGCTGTTCGATTCGCTCACGGTCGCCGAGAACCTCTGGCTCGCGCAGACCGACGAGAAGGAAGGCCGCTCGCCCCAGGCGTGCCGCGAGGAATGCGAGGACCTGCTGCGGCGCGTGAACCTCGACGCATCCGTGATGGACAAGTACCCGAGCGAGCTCTCCGGCGGCATGCGCAAGCGCGTCGGCGTCGCTCGCGCCATCGCGCACCGGCCGCGCTACCTGCTCTGGGACGAGCCCACCACCGGCCTCGATCCCGTGAACGCCGACAACATCGACGAGCTCATCATGGAGCTGGATCGCCAGCTCGGCGTTACCAGCATCGTCGTCACGCACGACCTCGATACCGCGTTCGAGGTCGGCGATCGCATCGCGCTCCTCTACGAGGGTCGCGTGCGTGCCGTGCAGACCCCTGAGGACATTCTCAAGAACCAGGATCCCGTCGTCCGCAGATTCGTTCGGCGCAGCCGCGTCGAAGACAATGCGGTCGCCTGATCAACGGAATCGAACGCAATGCACAAGCGCAACCGTAATCTCGCCGCCATCGGTCTGCTGACCATCGTCGCGGCTGGAATATTCTTCTGGGGCCTCTTCTGGATGCTCGGCGCTCCCGTCTTCCGCGGCGGCATGGACGTCACACTCCTGCTCAGCGACGGCGGCGGCCTCAAGCGCAGCGATCGCGTACAGGTCCAGGGCGTCCAGGTCGGTACCGTCCGCTCCATCGACCTCAATCCGCAGGGCGGGGTCGTCGTCGGGCTGCGCATCGAGCGCGAAGACCTCGCTCTTCCCAGCGATACCCGCGCCTCCATCAGCGGCGACGTGTTCGGCGCCCATGTCGTCGATCTGATTCCCGGGTCGTCCGCGATCAGCATCTCCCCCGGTGACACACTGCGCGGCGCGACCGCGCCCCAGCTCACGCAGATGGCAAGCGATCTCGGCTCCCGCGTCGAGTCCGTTCTCGTCAATGCGGACCGCCTGCTCTCGCCGGCCGCCGTCGCCGATGTGCACGAGACCGCTGCCGTTCTCCCCGCCAGCGCCCAGGAACTGCGCGCGGCCTTCGAGCAGCTGCGCCTCGCCTCCATCGCTCTGCGCCGTACCGCCGAGGAGGTGCAGGGCGCCGAGGCCGGTACCGCCCTCACCGGCGCCATTTCCGAAGTCGAACGCAGCGCCCTCGCCCTCACTTCAGCTGCCGGCCGCCTCGAGGAGTCACTCGGGTCCTTCGCGTCCGTCATGCAGAAGATCGACAACGGCAACGGCACTCTCGGCCGCCTCGTCAACGACGAGAGCGCATTCGACGAGCTGAACAGCACCCTGCGCGAAGTGCGCGCGCTCGCGGCCGACATCCGCGAACGCCCCCAGCGCTACATCAACGTCCGCGTCTTCTGACCCCGCGTTCATTCATGTCCGGCGCCACGCGTCCGCCCGGCGGCGACGGGTGTCGCCGCGCGGAACGCCGCGCACGGCCTGCCGTGCCGTTCCGGCCACGCCGCCAGGCTGTGTACCACGCTGTAGCTGGCCCGCCCCCTCGACTGCAACAACGCGCCCTCCCGAATTAGACTGCGGTATCATCAGGGAGGCGGCATGACAACCGAGGCACTGGGCGAGACGATCCGTCGCGTATTGCGCGATGCGCCGTTCGCGATGCGACAGCTGGCAGCGGACGCGGGACTGAGCTACGACGTGCTGCGCTCCTGGCGCAGCGGTCGGCGGCGACCGAGCCGCGGCAGCGCACAGCGCCTGGCGGACGGTCTGGAGCGCAGGGGTCAGCAGCTGCTTGCACTGTCGCGGGAATTGCGACAGCAGGCGGAGGACAGGACCGAATGAAAGACGGGCCGCGATGCGGCCCGTCTTTTTGCATGCGGCCGAGGTCGGCATACCGATTGCCATGTGGCTCCCCGGTCCTAGACTGGAGGAGAACGCATGATGACGGAACCGGTGCCGGAGGATCGGCGTACGGCGTCGATCCGGCGCATCACCGGAAGCGGTATGCGCTGGCGCGTCATGGTTGAGACGTGGCAGGAGAGCGACGCGTATCACGGTCGGCTGCTGTTTCATAGTGAGACGCCGGAGCGCGAGCGGCTGGACGGTGCGCGGGAGAGCGCGCCACTGCTGCGCGGGTGCAGCAGGACCGACGTGCTCGCGCGGGCGCACGACGTGTCCGAGGAGCGGCTGAGACAGGTGCTGCACTCGCTCGGCTGAAGGATCGTGCAGGGGGACAGGAAAGGGGCCGCGGAAGCGGCCCTTTTCGTCATCCGGAACTGGTTCCATTCTTGCTCCTGTGAACTGTCCGGAGTGGAGGTATGGAGTTGTAAGCAGGAAGGAGGCGCGTCATGATGACCGCCGGATTGCAGATGGTGCTCCTTGTCTTTGCGGTGATCGGGTTCGCCGGAACGGGCTCCGCGCTGGCGGTGGCGCGCGGGCGGCGCGTGAACGACGACGAGTACGACGCCGGCATGATCGGCGTGGCCGTAATGATGTTCGTTTTCGGCTCGCTGTGTACGATCGTGGGATCGGGCCTGATCGGCGTCGTCGCCTTTGGCGGTGTCATGCTGTGGGTGGGATACGTGGTCACTGCGCAGCGCGTCGGTCTGTTTCGCATCGAGACCGGCTGGCTGGAAGAAACCTGCGCTGCCGAGCCGCGCCAGAGAACATGACCCGCGGCTGAGGCCCGCGCCCGGGAACGTGACCGGCGGCTGAAGCCGTCGCGCCAGCGTCGTTGCGGCGGGAGAGCAGGGAATCGACCTCGTTCTTCCGGCGGTCCCGCCGAGGCCACTGGGCTCCGCCCTGGAACTCTCGCGACTGTTCCCTCGGACACCCCGGTCAGCTGCTGTGGCCCGCCCGCGTCCGGACTGCGACGTGGCGCACGACGGGCCTGAGAAAAATCCCTCCCGCACGTTGCTGCCCATCGCCCTCCGCCCTACTTTTGCGGCTGCGCCCGCGCGGGGCGCCCTCACCAACCAGACACGAGCACATGTCGAACGGTTCAGACCTGATGGAGAAGCTGGTGTCGCTGTGCAAGCGGCGCGGCTACGTCTTCCAGTCTTCGGAGATATACGGCGGTACCGGGTCCGTGTGGGATTACGGTCCTCTCGGCGTCGAGCTGCAGCGCAACGTGAAGGAGGCGTGGTGGCGCTCAATGGTTCACGAGCGTGACGACGTCGAGGGTCTGGATGCAGCCATCCTGATGCATCCGCGCGTGTGGGAGGCGAGTGGTCACGTCGCGGGGTTCACCGACCCGCTGATCGATTGCCGCACCTGCAAGGCGCGCTTTCGCGCGGACCAGATGGAGAACGCGCAATGTCCCCGCAAGCCGAGCCGCAAGCCTGGTGAGCACACCGAATGTGAGCTGACGGAGCCGCGCCAGTTCAACCTGATGTTCAAGACGTTCATGGGGCCGGTGGAGGACTCCGCCGCCGTGGTCTACCTGCGCCCGGAAACGGCGCAGGGCAGCTACGTGAACTTCCACAACGTCGCGACGAGTACGCGACAGCGCGTGCCGTTCGGAATCGCCCAGATCGGCAAGGCGTTCCGCAACGAGATCACGCCGGGCAACTTCATCTTCCGGACACGCGAGTTCGAGCAGATGGAGATGCAGTTCTTCGTCGAGCCCGGCACCGACGACGAATGGTTCGAGTACTGGAAGGCGCAGCGGATGGAATGGGTGCAGTCCCTCGGGATCCGCCCGGAAAAGCTGCGCTTCGATGAGCACGGGCCGGACGCGCTCGCGCACTATGCCAAGAAGGCATTCGACATCCAGTACGAGTTCCCGTTCGGCTGGCAGGAGTTCGAGGGTGTGCACAACCGGACCGATTTCGACCTGCGGCGGCACCAGGAATACTCGGGGCGGAAGCAGGAATACGTCGATCCCGTCGATCGCAGCAAACGCTATCTGCCGTACGTGATCGAGACTGCGGTCGGCGTCGGCCGCGTCATGCTTGCCGTGCTCGCCGACGCGTACCACGAGGAGGAGGTCGAAGGCGAGCAGCGCGTGGTCATGCGACTCCACCCGCGTCTGGCCCCCGTCAAGGTCGCCGTGCTGCCCCTCGTGAAGAAGGATGGCATGCCCGAGATGGCCGAACGCATCCAGAAGGCGTTCCGCGCCGCCGGCATCAACTCCTTCCATGACGACAGCGGCTCCATCGGCAAGCGCTACCGTCGCCTCGACGAAGCCGGCACCCCGTTCGCGATCACCGTGGACGGCGAGAGCACGTCCGCAAACACCGTGACCGTCCGGGACCGCGACACGCTCGAGCAGGAGAGGGTGGGAGCAGATGGCCTCGTCGAGTACATACGAGCACGGCTCGGGTGAACGAGTTCATTTTTCACCACAGAGCACACGGAGCACACAGAGAACGATTTTTTCGGTCTGCGGAGCCCGGGTTCGGTCTTGAACAGAAATAATTGATGTTCATCCGTGCTCTGTGTGCTCTGTGTGCTCTGTGGTGAAAACAATCCGTTGTGCCCGGTCCTGATTTTCTCCAGTTCTCCAGTTCTCAAAACACGGAGGCGACGTTGTCTGAGCGGTTTGAGCAGTTCTCCACCCGGTGGGGGATGCTGGTGGCCATGCTCGGCATGGCGGTCGGCACGGGCAACATCTGGCGATTCCCGCGGGTGGCCGCCACGAACGGCGGCGGCTCCTTCCTCGTCGCGTGGATCGTGTTCCTGCTGCTCTGGTCGGTGCCGCTCATACTCATCGAGTTCTCGATGGGCAAGGCGACGCGGGCGGGGCCGGTGGGTGCGTTCGCGCGCCTGATGGGGAAACGCTACGCGTGGATGGGGGCGTGGGTCGCGTGGACCGCGATCGCGATCATGTTCTACTACGCGGTCGTCGCGGGCTGGACGATCCGGTACACGCTTGCCGCCCTCATGGGAGAGCTGGGCGGCGCGGAGCCGGGTGCGCTGTGGGAGGGCTTCTCGTATACGTGGGCGGCGGTCGCCTTCCAGGGGCTGGCCCTCGCGATCGGCATTTTTGTGGTTGCGCGAGGCGTCCGCGGTATCGAGACCGCTGCGCGGCTGCTGATCCCGAGCCTGTTCGTGCTCGTCATCGTGCTCGCCATACGCGCGGTGACGCTGCCGGGTGCGGAGCGCGGGCTCGCGTTCCTGTTCACACCGACGTGGGAAGGGCTGAGCAATCCGCAGGTCTGGCTGCAGGCGCTCACGCAGAACGCGTGGGACACCGGTGCGGGATGGGGTCTGATCCTCACTTACGCCGTGTACATGCGGAAGCGCGAGGATACGGCGCTCAATGCGTTCATCCTGGGCTTCGGCAACAACTCCGTCTCACTGCTCGCCGGGATCATGGTGCTGTGCACCGTGTTCTCGCTGATGCCGGATGCGGCAACGCAGATCGTCGGCGCGGGCAATGAGGGGCTCACGTTCATCTGGGTCCCGCAGCTGTTTGCACGCATGCCCGCCGGGTCGGTGTTCATGGTGCTGTTCTTCGCCGCGCTGTTCTTTGCCGCCATGACCAGCCTGATCTCGATGCTCGAGCTGGCGACCCGCGTGCTCCAGGACATGGGCGTGTCGCGCGGCCGTGCGATCGCGCTGATCGGTGTTCTCGGCTTCGGGCTGGGCGTGCCGTCCGCACTGAATGCCGACGTGTTCGCGAACCAGGACTTCGTCTGGGGCGTCGGCCTGATGGTATCCGGTCTGTTCTTCGCCATTGCCGTGCTGCGTCACGGCGTAACGAAGTTCCGCGCGGCGTTCATCAATACCGGCGACTCCGACATTCACATCGGTGCATGGTGGGACTGGGCGATACGCCTGGTCGTGGTGCAGGCGCTCGTCCTCGTGGGCTGGTGGATCTGGCAGGTGCGCGCCGAGGACAAGTGGGGCGCGTTCGGCTGGGCGAACATGGCGCTGCAGTTCGCGATCGCGATCACGTTCTTCCTGGTCATCAACGGCTGGCTGGCACGCAGGGCCGGCACCGTCGCGCCGCACGAGGAGGAGAACCCCATCCTCACCATTCCGTGAACCGTGACGTTCGAGGAGTTCGAGAACCGCGCCTGGCAGGAATGGGAGCGCATACCGTCCGAGTATCGCGCGGGAGTGGATGGCCTTCGCATCGAGCGGGCTGCGCTGCCCCACGACACGCTTGCGGATGTCTACACGCTCGGCGAATGCGTGACGGAGAGCTATCCGTCCGACTTCGGCAGCTCTGAGACGACCCGATCCGTCGTCGTTCTGTATTACGGTTCGTTCTTCCGGCTGTCGCGGCAGGACGAGGCGTTCGACTGGGAAGTCGAGCTGTGGGAAACGCTGACGCATGAGCTGCAGCATCATCTGGAGACGCTCGCGCACGATGACGCCCTCATCGACATGGATTACGCCGCGGACGAGAACTACCGGCGCTACGAGGGGGAGGGCTTCGATCCACTGTTCTTCCGGCATGGCGTGCCGACACCCGGCGGGTGGCTCAGGGTGGAGGACGAGTTCTTCCTGGAAGTGGATTGGACGGGGGCGCCGCACGCGGTGTTCGAGTGGCACGGCCGGAGCTATCGGGTGCGCGTCCCCGGCGGAGCTGCCGACGTAACGTTCCTCACCGTCAGAGAGGGTATCGCCGACCCGCCGGGCGCCCTGCATCTGGTCCTCGTGCGTCGCCCGGGATGGCTGCAGACGCTCCGCGGAGTGCTCCGTCCGCGCGCACCGTCCGTGGCGGAGCATGACGTCAGCGCAACAACAGCCTGACCGGTGCCTGACGCGTCGCATGGCGCTAGTATGCAGGCATGACTGATTCCCCCGACACACCCCGCATTTCGCCGTACCAGCTGATATTCGGTCCGGACGTATTCGACCAGACCCGTTTCGAGGCCGTGCGCGGGCAGGCGGAGGCGCATGGCGCCGTCGCTCCGCAGCAGCTCTTCATGCTGCCGGCCGCCGGCGAGCTCCTGCACGAGATGACACCACCGGAGGGCGGCAAGGACGTCATCGCGCAGGTGAGTGCCCTCCTGTTCAGCGCGTATCGCTACTGGCGGCATGGCCGCCGGATCTATCGCATCCCCGACCCCATGGTCCGGGCCCTCATTGCGGCGGATGCTCCGCTGCCGGCCGAGCCGCGCGCTCCCGCCGCGGCGGGCTACCTGCAGCTGCCGCGGAACATGATGTGGGCCCGCGTGTCGGACCAGGCGGCGCCGGAGCCCGTGGACGGTTTCTTCTGGAGCGCGCCCTCCGCGGATGAAGCGGGCGCGACGGAGCGCCTCGACCTCCTGTTCGCGCTCGGCCTGCGTCCCGGTCGCCCCGGTCTGAGCCTGTTCGATCTCTCACTCGATGCGGCGGCGCATCTGTCGGAATGGGCGACGGTGACCGCGCGGCCGGAGGGCGCGGACTTCGCCAACGTGCTGCCGGGCGGCGAGCTGCAGGGATATCACGCGATCACCACGGGCGCCGAAGCGCTCAAGCTGGCTGCGCGGTGCTTTGCCGCGATCGCCGATCCGGCCGTGCAGTGGTCGAGCACGGAGGAGGCCGGCGAGCTGGTGCACGTTCCTGCCGATGGATAGGCACGCGATCGCGATGGTGCTCGAAGAGATCGCGACGCTGCTGGAATCCACGGGGGACAACCGGTTCAAGGCACGCGCGTTCCGCACGGCCGCGCGCGCGCTCGAGAAAACCGACCGCGACCCGACCGCATTGCTGGCCTCGGGCGAGCTGCGCGAGGTACCGGGCATCGGCCCGGCGACTGCGCGGGTCATCGAGGAGCTGATCGTCACGGGCGAATCCCGCTACCATCTCGACCTGCGCGAGCGCGCACCCTCCGGGATGCGGGAGCTGTTGCGCGTGTCGGGCCTGGGACCGAAGAAGATCGCTCAGCTTCATTCCGTGCTGGGGGTATCGGACCTGGACGCACTCGAGGCGGCCGCCCGCAGCGGGCGGATTGCGACGGTGCGCGGCTTCGGCGAGCGAACTCAGCAGCGCATCCTCGATGGCATCGCGTTCGCGCGCGGACTCGCGGGGCGACGTCGCTACCATCAGGCGGAGGAGGCCGCCCTGCGGCTGGCGGGCTTCCTCGACGCGCTCGCCGGCGTGGAGCGAACATACATCGCGGGCGAGCTGCGGCGCGGCCTGGAGATCGTCGATGGCATCGCGCTCGTGAGCGTTACGCGCGGTGAGCCGGGGACCGTCGCGGCCCGCATCCGATCCGCCGCCGGCCTCATCTGGTACGAGGGCGACGATCGCGTCGTGCGCGGCCGCTTCGGCGACGGTTTGGCCGTCGAAGTCTGCCTCACGACGCCGCAGCATCTGGGCGCGGCGCTGCTGCACATGACCGGATCGATCGCACACATCGATGCGCTCGCGGCCGCGGCGGCCGGGCGCGGCCTCGTCCTCACACCACAGGGGCTGCGCGATGGCGACAGCCTGCTCGAGGCGGTGGACGAGGACGCGCTCTATGACGCGCTCGGTCTCCAGCCCGTACCGCCCGAGCTCCGTGAAACGGGCGCGGAGGTGGCGCTCGCGCGCGATCACGCGCTGCCGCGCCTGGTCGATCCGGGTGATCTGCGCGGCTGTTTCCACTGCCACACGACGTACAGCGACGGCAAGGCCACGGTCGCCGAGATGGCGCAAGGTGCACTGGCGCTCGGCTGGCGCTATCTGGGTATCGCCGACCACTCGCAGAACGCGGGGTACGCCGGCGGGTTGTCACCCGCGCAGATCGTGCGGCAGCAGCGCGAGATCGACGCATGGAACCGCCGGCGCGGCAGCGAGCTCAGACTGTTCAAGGGAATCGAAGCCGATATCCTGGCCGATGGACGCCTCGACTATTCCGATCAGCACGGCGTCCTCGAGACGTTCGACTACGTGGTCGGATCCGTGCATTCGCTGTTTCGCATGGAGCGCAGCGCGATGACGGCGCGCATGTGCCGTGCGGTGTCCGACCCGCGGCTGACCATGCTCGGTCACGCGCGCGGCCGGCTGCTGCTCATCCGCGACGGCTACGACGTGGACCTCGATGAGGTCATTGAACGGGTCGCAGCGGCCGGCGCGGCCATCGAGATCAACGCGGACCCGCACCGTCTCGACATGTCGTGGCAGCACTGGCCGAAAGCGCGTGCGCTCGGCGTCAATACCGCCATCAATCCGGACGCGCACTCCGTCAATGGCATGCGCACCGTGCGCTACGGTGTCAACATCGCCCGCAAGGCCTCGTTGACGCGGGAGGAAGTCATCAATGCCTGGCCGATCGAAGATGTCGAAGCCTGGCTCGACGAACGAAAGAGGAAGAGTGGCGAAGCGAACTGAGGGAGCGAAGTCGGGGCGCAACGCGGCCGGCGCGCGGTCGAAGACGCCCGGGCAGAATCGGACTGCGCCTCCGGTCGATCCGCCCCGGGCGGTCACCGCAGTGCGACGCCCGCGCGGGCGCGAGAGCCTCGCGGCGAAACGCGCGCGCACGGCCGAGATCGTCAGCCGGTTGCAGGCGGCGTACCCCGATGCGAAGTGTTCACTCGATTTCGGCAACGCGTACGAGCTGCTCGTCGCAACCATCCTGTCGGCACAGTGCACGGATGAGCGCGTCAACATGGTGACGCCCTCGCTGTTCAGACGCTATCCGACGCCGGAGGACCTGGCAGCCGCGCGGCCGGAGGAGCTGGAGGAGATGATCCGCTCCACCGGATTCTTCCGCAACAAGGCGAAGAGCCTGCTTGGCATGGCAACGGCCGTGAGCGAGGAGCACGGCGGACAGGTGCCTGCCGATTTCGACGCGATGGTGAAACTGCCGGGTGTCGGCCGCAAGACCGCCAATGTCGTCGTGGGCAATGCGTTCGGCATGAACGAAGGCATCGCCGTCGATACGCACGTGCGACGCGTGAGCGGCCGGCTCGGCCTCACGCGGCAGACGGACCCCGTGAAGATCGAGCCGGATCTGATGAAGCTCGTGCCGCGCGAGCAGTGGACGGACATCTCGCATCTCCTCATCTATCATGGCCGTGCCATCTGCCGCGCGCCCAAACCCCTCTGCGAGGACTGCATGCTGAACGACATCTGCCCGAGCTCGCGCGTGTGAACAGGGACGACGAAGCCCCGCGCGTGCTGCCTCGACGCGGGTTGCGCGATGTCGACTCCTTCGCGACCGCGCTTCGCGTCAGAACCCTCGCCTGGTCCCTCATCGGTGGACTGCCCGGCGCGGCGATCGGCGCCCGCTACGGAGCGCCCGTTGCCGGAGGTCTGCTCGGAGTCGGGGCGATGTTCGCCTTCACCCTGATCGTGGCTGAACGCGCGGGCCGTATCGGCAGCAGCCTGTACTTCTCGGCCGGGTCGGCGTCCGGTCGGCGCGAGTATTCGCTCGCGGATTCGCTCATTGCACGCGGCCGGATCGATGACGCGATCGCGGAGCTGGAGAAGGCCAGCACCACGTGGCCGGACGATCCCGAGCCGCCGCTCCGGCTGGCGCGACTCCTGCGCGATCAGGCGGCGCGGCCCGCCGATGCCATTGCATGGTTCCGCACGTCCGCGGAGCGGAGTCGGAACGATGCGGGCGCCGAGATCGCTGCACTGCGCGAGCTGATCGAAGTCCACACCCACGTGCTCGCCGCGCCGCGCGCAGCGCTGCCATACCTCGCGCGGCTCGCCTCCCGGCATCCGGGCTCCGCCGCCGGTGCCTGGGCACGCGCGGAAATGAGCGGGATCAAGCAGGCGATGCGCGACGAAGAAGGGACATGACGTGAAGCACCACACGAAGAACGGCCTGACCCACGAGAAGAGTCCCTTCCTCCAGCATGGCGCGGCGCAGCCGGTCGCGTGGCTGCCGTGGGGTACAGAGGCATTCGAGCGTGCGCGCGCGGAGAGCCGGCCGATCCTGCTCGACATCGGCGCCGTGTGGTGTCACTGGTGCCACGTCATGGACCGTGAGAGCTACGAGGATGAAACGACCGCGGCCCTGATCAACGAGCTGTTCGTCCCCGTCAAGGTCGATCGCGATGAGCGGCCCGACGTCGACGCCCGTTACCAGCGCGCCGTGCAGCTGCTGACAGGGCAGGGCGGCTGGCCGCTCACCGCGTTCCTGACTCCCGACGGAGAGGTGTTCTACGGCGGTACGTATTTCCCGCCGGTCGCCGCGCACGGGCGGCCCTCGTTCCGGCACGTGCTGCAGGAGGTCGCCCGCGTCTGGCGCGACGAGCGGCCCCGCGCGCTCGAGGCGGCGGCGCACATCGGCGAGCGCCTGACGGCGGCAGCCGGAGCGGAGGCCGCGCCGGGTGAGCCGCGGCAGTCGCTGCTCGGCGACGCGCTGGAGGAGCTCGCGCAGTCGTTCGACTTCCGACATGGCGGCTTCGGTCAGGCTCCGAAGTTCCCGAACGCGGGCGCACTCGATCTGCTGCTCGACGAGTATCTCGAGAGGGGCACTCCGTGGGCCGGTCGGATCGTGCAGGAAACGCTCGATGCGATGATCGCGGGAGGCTTCAACGATCAGCTCGGCGGCGGCTTCCATCGCTACAGCACCGATGCGCGGTGGCTGATTCCGCACTTCGAGAAGATGGCATACGACAATGGTGCATTGCTCGCCACGTGTGCACGCGCGTTCGCGGCGCTCGGAATGCCTCAGTACCGCGCGGCCGCGCACGACGTCGTCGCTCACTATCATGACATCGCCGCCGACCTGCTTCGCGATGGCGGCTTTCCCGCCTCGCAGGATGCCGATCACAGCCCCGCCGATGACGGCGACTACTGGACGTGGACACGCGATGAAGTCGCCGATGCGCTCGGCGATGACACTCTGACGGAGACCGCGCTGTCGTATTACGGCTTCGACGATCCCGCGGGCACGATGCACCTGGATCGCACGCGTCACGTACTGTTCCGCGCATTCTCCATCGATGCGCTCGCCGACCGGGCGGCTGTCGGCATCGTCGAGATGGAGGAGCGCGTCCGCCTGATCCGCGAACGCCTGAAGGAGGCGCGCGACCGCAGGCCCGCACCGTTCATCGACACGACGCTCTATTCCGGCTGGACCGCACTCGTCGCGTCAGGGTTCCTCGCCGCCGAGCGGTTTGCCGGCGTCGAGGGTGCGGCCGACACGGCGCTGCGTGCACTCGATCGCGTGATGAACGAGGCGTTCGATCCCGGAATCGGCGTGCTGCACCGCGTCGGCGACCCTGCGTCGGGCGTCCACGTGGACGACCATGCACACCTCCTGCTCGCACTCGTCGATGCGTTCGAGCAGACACAGGACGCCGTCTGGCTCCAGCGCGCGACGGAGGTCGCGCGCGTGCTGCATCGCCGCTTCCGCGATCCGCAGACCGGAGCGCTGCGTGATCGGCCGCTCGACGAGACCGGCGCAGTCCCGACGCTCGATCGCGCGTACTTCCCGGTCGCCGATGCACCCTCACCGTCCGGCAACGGCGCGGCCGCGCTCGGCTTCCTGCGTCTCCACGCCTATACCGGGGACGAGCAGACCGCAGAAGATGGGCGTGCCATTCTGCGCGCGTTTGCCGGATCGGCCGACCGCCTCGGCAGCGCCGCTGCCACCTGGCTCAAGGCCCTCGCCTGGGAGCTCATGCCCGTCACCACGGTCGTCGTCGTCGAGCCGGCCGGCGGCCCCATCTGGGAGTCGGCCCTGCGCGCTTTTCATCCGCGCACCATCGTCCGCCGGCTGGATCCCGGCGCCGCCGACGGCGCGGCTGCGTCGGATGTCGCGCTGCTGCCGCCGGAGCTCGCCGCCATGGTGACCGGTGAATCGCCACGAGGCTACGTCTGCTCCGGCCGCACCTGTGCCGCACCGGCCGACGACGCGCCGTCGCTCACGGAACGGCTGCACGGGTTCCGGGGCTGATCGGCGGGTGGTGCGGATTGCCGGGCGGTACCGCTCGGCGAGCGGTTTACAACGCCGCCCCCGCGCGCCATTATTCCCGGTCTGTTCCGCGCACCGGAAGGAGAGCATGCCGACACGCGAGGAAGCGTTGAACCTGCTGGAGCAGTGGGTAGAGAACACGGGGCTCCGCAATCACATGCGTTCGGTCGAAGCGGCCGTGCGATGGTACGCTCGCGCCGCGGGCGCCGATGAGGACCTGTGGGGCCTTGCCGGACTGCTCCACGATCTCGACTGGGAGAAGTATCCTGACGAGCATCCCCTGCGAGCGGTCGATGAGATGCGCCGCCTCGGCTATCCCGAGGAGGTCCTGCATGCGATCCTCGCGCACCGCGCAGACTTCACGGGCACGGCGCCGGAGACGCCGCTCGACCGCACGCTCGTCGCGTGTGACGAGCTGACGGGCCTCGTCACCGCGACCGCACTCATGCGCCCGACCGGCATCGACGGCATGACCGCCAAGTCGGTGAAGAAGAAGATGAAGGACAAGGCGTTCGCCGCCGGTGTCGATCGCGACGAGGTGCGCCATGGCGCCGAGCTGCTCGGCGTGGATCTCGACGATCACATCCGCAACGTGATCGAAGCCATGCAGTCGATCGCGACGGACCTCGGGCTCAGCGCGGAGCAGATCGGGGCAGGATCCGCCCCGCGCGCGTAGTCGATGCACATTTGACGGGAATGCCCGACGCGCAGAGCGCGGGCTTCGACCGGACACTTACGACGGAATCGCTCCTGGAGGCTTGATGACGGTTAGCAGGTGGGCACGCTCGGCCGGTGCCGTAATGATGGTGGTGGCAGCCGCGGCATGTGGCGATCCGGATACCACCGACGATCGCGGCTATACGAAGGCGCCGCTGGAGAAGCCCAGCGTGCTCATCGGCGGCGAGCGCGCGGGTGAAATGTCGCAGTACGGCTCACCCAACCGCGTCGTCGCGGAGGAGCTGCAGCTGCCCGAGCAGGTCGCGACAGCGGAGCCCCCCGCCGGTGAAGTCGTCGCGGTCGACCTGCCCGAGGGCGTGACGCAGGAGATGGTCGCCGCGGGGCAGACGATCTTCGGCGGTCCCGGCATGTGCTTCGCCTGTCACGGCGCCAACGGTGCCGGCGGCCCGCTCGCGCCCGCACTCGCGGACTCCGAATGGCTGAACATCGAAGGCAGCTACGACGAGATCGTGACGATCATCACCAACGGCGTCGCAACCCCGGTCCAGTTCGCGGCGGCGATGCCCCCCCGCGGCGGCGCGCCCATCACCGATGAGCAGGTCCGCGAAGTCGCCGCCTACGTGTACTCCATCAGCCGCTGAGGAAGCCGTGGGCCGCGGTGCGGCGCAGGGCTGACCGCGGCGCTGCACACGCGAGGCACGAAGGGGTGCCAACTCAGGCCCGGAACGCGGCGCCACCGAACACCCAACCCTCCATTCCGAGCCCACGCCGGCCGGCAATGGAGGGTTGGCTGCATATGGGGCCGTCAACCTTCCGCCGAGAACATGGAGCGCCGCGCCAGTGGACGATTGGCTGTCCCTGGTGCGCTCAACTTTCCAACGACGGGGCGTCGGCCCTCAGGATGGAAGGTTCGCGGCGACTCGCCGCAGCTCGCGGCAACTCGCCGCAGCTCGCGGTAACCGCCGCAGCTCGCGGTAACCGCCGCAGCTCGCGGGAATACCGCTGCGACGGAACCCTCCGGCGAGCCAGCCCGCACAATCGCATGTCCGACATCCTCGAGCTGAGGCCGTCGAAGCTGAAACGGGCCTACAGCAGTGGCGGCCTGGGCGCGATCGCGCGCTTGAAGAGCGCCATCTGCTCCTGCTCCCCGAGCTCGCGGGCGCGGTCGAGTGCGATGCCGGGGGGAACGTGCCATTCGACGCCGGTGACCAGCTCATCACGGCTCGCGACGCGGCTGTTGCGCCGGAATAGCAGTGCGTTGTGCCAGGTGCCATCATCGTCGGGCTGCGATCGGACCCAGATGTCGCAGCGCTGGCCGTCAATGATGATCGCGCCCAGTTTCTCCTCGATCGTCCCGGTCTCCGGCATGAGCGATCCCCCCGTGATGTGTGATCTGCGGGCCGTACCTGCGTGGTGCGGCTGTTGATCTATGATCAGCCCGCCGGCCCGTGCAGGCGCGACGGTGCGTTCGTGACCAGCCGCCAGCGGGCGGTCCGGGAGGACACCGGCCGATTTGCAATAGTCGAACCGTTCCGTTGCGCCGTGCGGTGACCTGTGTACCGGCCACTTGCGGCGGTCGTTCCATACCCGCAACTTCACGCACTCAATCATGCGGCGCGCTCGCGCCGCCGAACCGGTGATCAGATGAGCAATGCGGCGATCGCGACATTTGTTGTCATTGGCGGCATCGTCTGGGGCGGATTCCTGCTGATCCTGGCAACGGCGGTCGGCAAGGAGAGCCGGAAGGCGGACCAGAGGTAGACTGCAGTGCCCAGAAGAGAAGACCTCCACTCCATTCTCATCATTGGTTCG
>DATHVW010000109.1:0-13916 GCA_035461085.1 Longimicrobiales bacterium
GCACGCCGTGATCCTGCAGACGACGCTTCCACATCAGCTGCGCTTCCGGCGTCTCCACCGTCAGCGCAAAATGGTGGATGCCGCCCGCACCCGGACGGCCGTTTGCGACGTGCGGCCGCTCCGCCACCACCAGCAGCGTTCCCGGCTCACCTGCACCGTTGCCGAAGTACAGCATCGACGATGCCTCGCCCGGCATTCCGGACTGCTGCGCGATCAGGGATATTCCCAGCAGGTCGCGATAGAACGCGATGGTGCGTGTCGCTTCCGCAGCGACCAGCGTTATGTGATGAAACCCCTTCGTAATCATGTCCACTCCCTCGCTCGGCCAGTCGTCGGCAGAGACGTCGTCAGGAACCGGTGCCGATATCCGCCGCCGCTCTGCCGAGCTTGCGAAGCAGGTCGATCGCATGCTTCTTCTCCGTTCCGGACAGACCCGCCACGGCGCGCTCCAGTGCGGCCGCGTGCTCCGGAAAGATGCGCTTCATCAGCTGCCGCCCTTTCGGCGTCAGCGCGGCGTAGCGCGCACGCCGGTCGGTGGGGCACTCGCGTCGCTCCACCAGCCCGTCCGCTTCCAGCCGATCGACCAGATACGTGACACCACCGCTCGACACCAGAATCTTCCGCTGCACCTCGCCCAGCAGCAGCGGTCCCCGGTGGTACAGTGCCTCCAGGATCGCGAACTCGCCCTGCGACAGCTCGTGGCGCGCGATGTCCGCCTGCGAGTGTCGCTCCACCGCGAGATAGGCACGCGACAGGACCACGTACAGCTTGAGTGCGATCTCCCGATCCGTCATACATCTTCCGTGACAGTAAGCATCTTAGTACTAAGATAATACGATCGGGCATGCAGGGCAAGCGGCCTGCGTCTCAACCGAGCCAGCCGAGGAACGCCAGCACGATCTCGAGCACGATCAGCAGCACGATCGCCGCTTCCAGGATCTCCGCGCGTGCAGTCGCCGCCTCGTCGTACAGCGAGCGATACGTGTCACGCATCAGCTCCAGCTTCTTCTCGACGCCCGTCGCCCAAGTGCGCACGCGGAACAGCTCCAGGGCCGAGCCGTAGATGCGCGCGAGATACACGTCCTCGGTGACGATCAGCGCGTTGTCGATGCGCTCCATGATCTCGGTGACCTCGGCCACGCGGCTGTAGATGGTGCGTGCGAGGCGTGAGAACCGACGGCGTGAGAGCGAGGCGAGGCCGCCGCGGGTCTCCTCGACACGGTCGTAGATACGCGGCAGCTCATCGTCGAGCAGGTCGTCGTAATACCGCAGCTCGAGCAGCTGGGCGTTGGCGACTTCCAGGACGTCCACGACATCCGACTCACCTGCCGGATCCCACACGAATGCGTGATCCCACGACAGCGCGACCAGATCATCGCGGTAATACGTGAACACATGCCGCAGCAGCTCACGCTTCGACTGCTCCGACAGCGGTCTGGTCTCGCCCGACAGGAGGGCGGCGATGTCGATACTCTCCAGCAGCTCGTCGCTGTTCAGCGAACGATCGAAACGCTGCACGCTGGTGACGACGTAGTCCTCCTCGACTCCGGATTCGACGGGCCGGTCGAGGGCCGGATCGACCACGCGTCGCATGCGATCCATCAGCTCGCCCCACACACCCTGACCGTTGCCCTGGAGCGCGGCGTTGACCGAGCGGGAGAATGCGACGAACCCGGACCATGACTCGTTCTGAACCGGCACGCGGATCGCGATCGAAACGGCGCCGAACTCGTACGCGCGCGCCGTCGCAATGCCCGTCACCTCGCCCCCGCCAGCGAGCGGTACGCGCACGATGCCGAGCGTGAGCCCGACCGGCGGCTCGCTGTACGCGATCGCCTTCGGCTCCACGCGCGTGAGGCGCACGCGTGTCGCCGAGGACCCGTCGCGCTCCGAAGCGAGTCGTTCGACCATCGCCAGGTCCATCGCATATGCGACGTCGTAGAGTCGCATGACGGTGATGGCCCCGCTCTCGACGCGCGGCGTCACGTTCGATTCCAAGAATCCCCTCCTTTGCCGTCGCAACATGGAAAGGGAAGGGCGCTGCGGATAGTGGCTGTGCGGCGGATCCGGCAGCGGTTGACAGCGGCGGGAAGCGCCATTATCTTAGTACCAAGATTGTTCAGGCGGCAGCAGTCACGGCCGCCATTCGTTCGGGCAAATGTCTCAGAACTAAGAAGGTGGGGTAACACATGGCAAGCGCAATCGACACAGGGACGAGCACCACCCGGACCGCATGGCGTATCGACGCCGACCACACGCAGGTATGGTTTTCCGTGCGGCACATGATGTTCGCGACCGTGAAAGGCCAGTTCCCGGGAATTTCCGGAGAGCTGACGTTCGACGAGGCGGATCCTTCGAAGACGTCGATCGAGGTCCGGCTCGACGCGGCCACCGTCGATACGCGGAACGAGCAGCGTGATGGGCACCTGCGCTCCGGCGACTTCTTCGACGTCGAGAACCACCCGTATCTGACGTTCGTGAGCCGGCGCGTGGAGGCGCTCGGCGGCTCGAAGTACCGGATCACGGGAGACCTGACGATCCGCGGCACGACGCGCGAGGTGGTGCTGCAGGCGGAGGAGACCGGTCGCGGCACCGACCCGTGGGGCCAGGAGAAGCTGGGCTTCACAGCTTCGACCGCGATCGATCGGAAGGACTTCGGTCTGACGTGGAACCAGGCGCTCGAGGCCGGCGGGGTGCTGGTGTCGGATGAGGTGAAGATCACGATCGACGGCCAGGCCGCCCGCGCGTAATCGGACGCGGCACCCACTCTGCAGATTGCGCCGCAGAGACACGTCGCCGCTACAATGCCGCATTCAGGAAAGCCCGCGGACTTCGGTACCGCGGGCTTTCACGCGTTCGGCGCCTTCGATCGCTATGCCGCGGCTCCCTCAGTCGTAGGGAGAGAGCCCGGCTTGCCCTGAACGCAACGCGACCGGATCATATGCGCGGCACATGCGTCCCCCAGAACCATGCCGTGGGAGCCAGCGTACGAGTTGTGGGGACACTGGCCCGGGCTGGATGGGACGACCGGGCCACTCCGGCTGTACCACAGGACCGGGTCACCGACGGTGGAGGCACATTGAGACAGAGGGTGGAGACAGCGGCGCCGTGGGCGGCGACCGTGGGATATTCGCGAGCGGTACGCGTGAATGACACGGTGCACGTAGCCGGGACTGCGTCGGTAGCCGACGACGGGAGCATCGCGTATCCCGGGGATGCGTACCTTCAGGCGCGGCGCTGCCTGGAGATCATCGTCGCCGCGTTGCGCGAGGTGGGCGCGCGTCCGGAGCATGTGGTTCGCACGCGCATGTACGTGCGCTCGCGATCCGACTGGGAAGCTGTTGGGCGGGCGCACGGTGAGGTGTTCACGGAAATACGTCCTGCGACGACGATGGTGTTCGCAGGATTCATCGATCCGGACATGCTGGTGGAAATCGAAGCGGATGCAATCGTGACCGAATGAGGAGCGACATGAGAAGGATCTGTCTGACCGTACTGATGGCCGCAGGTCTCGCTGTGCCTGGCCTGGCGAACGCGCAGGCCGCGTGGGATGCGCCTTTGCTTCTCCCTCCACGTCCTCAGCCCGGTATCGGGATATTCCTGGCGGACATGGCCGGCGGTGGTCTCGGAATTCTGGGCACCTGGCGATCCCCCACCTGGGATTACGGACTGCGCTTCGGTCTCGCGGAGGGCAGCGGTGACGAGGACCTGACGGTGTTCGGCGGGGCGGACTTCATGGGTCCGATCAATACTGCGACCAGCGACTTTCCGCTCGATATCGACTGGGTGGTGGGCGCCGGCGCGGGCATTGGCAACGGGGTGCTCATCAGCGTGCCGGCCGGCCTCACGCTCGGATTCTCGTTCCAGGGCGAAGACGCGCGTTTCATCCCGTACTTCACGCCGCGCGTGATCCTCGATGCCGCGTTCGGGAACGATACACGTGACAGCGAGCTGGATCTCGGCGTCGCCGTCGATCTCGGTCTCGACCTCAGGCTGATGCGCGGCGGGCCGCTGGCCGGCAAATCAATACGATTCGGCGCGTCGATCGGCGACCACGATGCCCTGGCAGTAGGCATCGTGTTCTAGGCGATTTCTGCGTCATGGCTCCGGGACCGGATTGCCGCCGGGGTCGCCGGAATGCGCCCGTGCGCCATTCTGCAGAGTGGGTTCCGCGTCCGACGGTTCCGCGTCCGACGACAGGATGCTGCGCACTCTCTCCAGCAGCACCGACGGCGAAAACGGCTTCTCGATGAATGCGGTGCCTGCGGCGAGCACGCCGTGGCGGAGCACCGCTTCCTCGTTGTACCCGGACATGAAGAGCACGCGGATGTCGGGGCGCAGCGCGCGCACGCGCAGCGCGACGTCCTGGCCGTTCAGGCCGGGCATGATCACATCGGTCAGCAGCAGATGGATCAGCTGCTCGTCGCTCTCCACCAGCTCGATCGCCTCACCGCCGTCGCCCGCCGTGAGCACGTTGTAGCCGCGCCGCTCGAGGATGCGGCGAGCGAGGTCGCGCACGCTCTTCTCGTCCTCCACCAGCAGAATCGTCTCGCTGCCGTGATGGTCGGTGCTGGGCAGTGCGTGCGGCGCAGCGACATCCGCTTCCTCATCCACGCGCGGCAGCAGCACGGTGACCTCGGTGCCGGTGCCGGGCGTGCTGGTGAGCCACACGTGGCCGCCGCTCTGCTTCACGATGCCGTAGGCCGTCGACAGCCCGAGGCCCGTGCCCTGGCCGGCCGGCTTCGTCGTGAAGAACGGCTCGAACGCGCGCGCGGCGACGGACGCGGGCATGCCGCCGCCGGTGTCCTGCACGGTGAGCACGACGTACTCGCCGGCAGCGAGCTCCGCGGGAAGCCTGTCGGTGCGCCCGAACGTGCGGCGCGCGGATGTGATCATCACGCGGCCGCCGTCCGGCATGGCGTCGCGTGCGTTGACGACGAGGTTCAGCAGCACCTGCTCGATCTGCGTCGGGTCCGCGCGCACGCAGCCGGCATCGTCGCTGAGCTCCGTCGTGAGCAGGATGTTCTCGCCGATGAGCCGGCGGAGCATCCGCTCCATTTGACTGACCACGGACTTGGCCTCGATCACGCGTGGCTGGAGCACCTGTCGGCGGCTGAACGCCAGCAGCTGCCGCGTGAGCGACGTCGCGCGATCGGCGGCGTCACGGATCTCCTGGAGGTCCGGGCGGATGGCGTCGTTCTCCCGCAGATCGCTGAGCAGCAGGTCGGCGTGACCCTGGATCGCGGTCAGCAGGTTGTTGAAGTCGTGCGCGACACCGCCCGCGAGTCTGCCGATCGCCTCCATCTTCTGCGCACGCAGCAGCAGCTCCTCGCTCTGACGCAGCGCGCGCTCGGACTCGTGCCGCTCGGTGACGTCGCGTGCATTCACGACGACGCCTTCCACGCCCGGCACCTGCATCAGGTTGCGCCAGGTGATCTCGAGATGGCGCCACCCACCATCGGCATGGCGTGCACGACCCTCGGTCGTGCGACTCGTCCCCGGCGTGGCCAGCACTTCTTCGAACAGCGCACGCTGCCGGGCCGCATCCTCGGGATCGCCCACCGCGAATACGTCTGCACCGATCCACTCGGACGGCGGCGTGCCGAGCACGCGACCGACCGCGGGGCTCACGTAACGTACCGTGCCGTCGCGGTTCATCACCGCCATCATGTCGCTCGAGTTCTCGATGAGCGACCGGAAATACTGCTCGCTCTCGCGCAGAGCGTCCTCCGCGAACCGCCGTTCCGTCGCGTCCGCGAGCACGCCCGACGTGCCGAGCAGGCCCTCCGCACCGACGTCCAGCTGGAGGCGCATCTCGATCCACCGCGTCTCGCCGTTGCGCGCGGTCCAGCGACCCTCGTGCCGCAGGTTCGCGTCCCCGGTCTCGAGTGCGACCGCGAGCTGTGCGAGCAGTCCATCGCGGTCGTCCGGATGCATGAACTGATACACGGACCGACCCATGCACTCGCCCAGGCTGTACCCGGTGATCGCCGTCCAGGCCGGGTTCAGGAACGTCAGCGCGCCATTGCCGTCGGTCGTGAAGATCACTTCCTGGATCGTGTCCACGACCGACCGGTAGCGCGCCTCACTCGCCTCGATCGCGGCTCGGCTCTCCCGGTCCTTCGCGCGGATCTCGTCCGACAGCTGACGGTGCAGCAGAAGTGATGACTGGAGTGCATCGCGCTCCGCCAGCAGCTCCAGCGTCTGCCGCTGCAGCGCATCGACGTCCGTCGTCGGGATGTAATGCGCATCCACGCGGATGTTGAGCGTCTCCGGCACCAGCGCGCCACGATCCGTGCGCGGAATCCCGATCACCCGCGTCGTCGGAGAGTGCGCGCGGATCTCGCGCACCAGGTCCGCAACCGCCGGCGCACGCGGCGCGACATCCACGAACACGAGGTCGAAATCGTTGCGCAGTGTCGCGAACGCATCCAGCAGCGCGTTGCCCTCGATCAGCTGGAATCCCTGCTCGCGCAGGAACGTGGCGAGACGGGTGCGCGCGTTCGTGTCGGCCGTCAGCAGGAACGCGGTTCGACCACGTCCCGCCGTCGCGCTCGATCTGATCGCTTCCAGATGAACGGGCGGAATCGCAGCAGCGCTCGCGACGGCCGTCGCACCAGCCGCCTCGACACCCGCCGTGTTCGCGACCGGCACGGCCGCCGTGTCCGGAGCCGCCGCCGCATGCACGCGGAACCGGTCGCCGCCTTCCCGCTTCGCCAGCTGCAGCGCCGCCTCCGCCGCACGTAGCAGGTCCGCCGGCGACGTCATCTCCGGGTCGAACGATGCGATGCCCGCGCTGACCGTCGGCACGGCGTGCGTGGATTCCGCGGCACGCATGCGCTCGAGCAGGCGCGTCGTGAAGATCACCGCGCCCTCGGTGACGCACCCGCCGAGCACCGATATGAACTCGTCCTCGCCGTGACGCGCGCCCAGGTCCATGCGCCGCGTGTGCTGGCGCACGAGCGATGCAAAACCGCGCAGCACGCCGTCGCCCGCCGTGCGGCCGTGTCGCGCGTTGTACTGCGCGAGACCATCGATGTCGAAGAGAACGATCGTGAGCGGTCGGCCCTTCTGCGCCGCCGCGAACTCCAGCTCCAGGTGCAGATCGGCCTGCGTGCGGTTCGGCAGGCCCGTCGCCTCGTCGTTCAGCGCACGCATGTCCGCTGCGGCATCGAATCCGCCGCGCGCCACGCGCGCACCGAACACACCGATCCCGAGCGTGATCGCCACGTACGCAACGATGACGGGCAGCAGCAGGTCCGGAACGGTGCTCCCGATCAGCTGCGTGAGCACGTACGTCACCGTCACCGCAGCCATGCCCAGCGCCAGTGCGGTCGCGATCCCGCGCCAGCCCCGCTCGTACGCCCACAGGAACGCCGGCACGAGCAGCAGCAGCCACGTCAGCGCCTCGTAGTCCTGCAGACTGGCAGGGAAGAGAAACGCGCCCGCAACGGGAATCGCCGCCGCGACGAGCGACAATACCAGCACGCGCAGTAGTCCCGCCCTGCGCGGATGCCCGTCTTCCGTCGTCATGCGCACGCTCTCCTCGGCAAGAGCCTGTTCCGGGTTCTGTCTGGGGTATCGTCAGCCACCGGGCGCGACCCCGGACTGGACGACGAGCAACAAGATCACAGCAATGCCGCGGTTGGACAAGGACCGCCTGTGGCCTCATCGCGACAATAACAACACGCGACCGGCCGATCATGTTGCGAACACGCAACAGTCCCGGCGCGGAAGCATCAGCGGCACGGGCGTAACTCGTTGTCACAGCGGCATATGGTCCGAGCCCGGGTCGGGTACGCAACCTGCGGCGAATTCACGGCTCAAGGTGGACCTCTCCAACGGGACGCGCCGGCGGCTGGACTCCGGGAAAGCCGGTGCTGCGGTGCTGCCTGAATCCTGAATATCACCGCGCGGACGGTCGTGACGTCCGCGCCGCATGGAGGGTGAGATCTCGACCGATCTTTCTGCCACGCCCGCGCTCGCTGCGCCGGACGTGGTCGTCGCATTTCTGCTAATGGCCGGCCTGGGATTGCTCGCGGCAGTCATTCGCCTGACGCGGCTGCGGCTGCGGGAGCATCGCGAAGAGCACCGGGAGCTTCCTCCGCTGGTCTATCCGGCGCGCCTGGTCAGCACATCACCGGAGGTCGCAGACGCGGCCGGCGATCCGGCCGCTGCTGCGGGTGAGCAGGTGACGTTCGACTCGACGGCACCGGCGGTCCGCATCGTCCGAGACGGTCCGCAGCGGGCGGGTGCCGGCGCGGTGCTGCACGGCGGCCCGATCGGGAACGGGAATGGTGATGCGGCAGGGGCTCCCGACATGGATGCGACGCTGCAGCTGCTGCCGGGTCGTCTGGAGCCGGCCGATGGCAGTGCGCATCACGAGATCCGGTTCGTGCGGGTGCCGGGTATCAACCGGTTCACGCTGGGGCGGAGTCCCGGGCCCGCGCACAGCCACATCCAGTTGAAGGCTGTGACCGCGAGCCGGGTACACGCGTACATGGAGTTCGACGGCGGCCGCTGGCAGCTGGGCAACATGTCCCGGACGAATCATGCGGTCGTGAACGGATCGCCGTTGAACGGTGATGCGCCGCGTCCACTGGAGGACGGCGACCGTATCGAGTTCGGCGAGTTGACTTTCGTGTTCCGGGAGCGGTGATTCGTGGGAGCGCAGTTGCGGACGGGCTGCCACACGGAGAGCGGCAGGCGTCCGGTGAATCAGGATGCGGTGCTGGCGGTGCGTCTGGCCGATGGCCGCGAGCTGGTGGCGGTCGCGGACGGCATGGGTGGGCACAGCGCGGGCGAGATCGCGAGCCAGCGTGCTCTGGAAACGCTGTGGATGCGGTTGAAGGCAGGCGAGGCCCTGCGCGTGGCGGTGGCCGGGGCGAATGCGGCGGTTCACGCGGAAGCTGCCGCGAATCCCGCGTGGAGCGGCATGGGCACGACGCTGGTGGCCATGCTGCGCGCCGGCAGCAGTTATGAGATTGCGAACGTGGGCGACAGTCGCGCGTATCGCATCACGACGGAAGCGGTCACGCAGATCACGACGGATCACTCGTTCGTCGCGGAAGCGGCGCGCGAGGCACGGCTCGCTACGCATGACCTCGTGAGATCGCGCTGGCGCAACGCACTCACGCGTGCGCTGGGCACCGACGGCGATGTGGAAGTGGACTGCTTCGGCCCGTTCGACGCGGACGAGCCGCACGCGGTCCTGCTGTGCAGCGACGGTCTCTACCGCAGCGTCAGTGACGACGTGCTGCGCCGGCACGTCGGATCCGCGACCGATCCGTGGGCCGCTGCCCGCTCGCTCGCGGCGGAAGCGTATCAGAACGGCAGCTCGGACAACATCAGTGCCGCGGTCATCCTGATGGGCCGGGTCGTCGCGCCGGCGGCGGCAGACGCGGTGGAGGCCGACAGCCCGGTGACATCGCCGCCCGCAACCGTGATGCACGAGCCGGCGCAGCAGACGCGGGTCCACAGGCGACGCAGGCGGTCCCGACGCGGCAGACGCGCGGACGTTCAGCTCGCGGTAGCGGTCGTACTTCTGGTCGTGGTTCTGGCAGTTCTCATGAGGGTGTGGTGAGCACAGGCAGCGAAGATCGCGGCACACCGGGCGCGTTCGTCCCGGAGCGCACGGACCGGCCAGCCGTAGGCCTGGTACCGGCGCGTCTGCGCGAGCTGTCGGCGGAGTACGAGATCACGCGCGAGCTCGGCCGCGGCGGCACTGCTGTCGTGTACCACGCGCGCGAGCGCGATCTCGGCCGTGAAGTCGCGATCAAGGTCGTTCACCAGACGCACGTGAACGATGCGGAAGCCGTCGCGCGGCTCGCCCGCGAGGCCCGGCTCGTGGCGCAGCTCCGTCATCCGAACATCGTCACGCTGTTCGGCACGCGACAACTGGCGGACGGCGGCCTCGCGCTCGTCATGTAGTATGTGCCGGGTCGGACGCTGAAGGCTGCGGTCCGCGAGGATGGTCCGCTGCCGATCAGCGTGGTCGAGACCGTGCTGCGCGAGATGGCGCTGGCGCTGCATCACGCTCACCAGCGCGCCGGCCTCGTGCACCGGGACGTGAAGCCGGAGAACATCTACCTCGACACCGAGGGCGGCCGGACTCTGCTGTCGGACTTCGGCATCGCGCGCACGGACGATGTCGAGTCGTCGCTGACGATCGTCGGCGCCGCGCTCGGGACGCCGGCCTACATGTCACCGGAACAGATCGACGGCCTTCCGCTCGACGGTCGGAGCGACCTCTACAGCCTCGGCCTCGTCGCGTACGAGATGCTGACCGGACGGCAGCCGTGGGCCGGTCACAATCTCTACACGATCATCTACAAGCAGAAGCACGAGGACCTGCCGCCGCTGCGGGAGTTCCGCACGGATGTGCCGCCGCACATGCAGCGCGCCATTGATGGGCTGCTGCGCAAGGACAGGACGCAGCGCTGGCGCGATGCCGCCCGCTTCGTGTCCGAGCTGAATCCCGGCGCCGGCACGATCGCACCGCCCGCTCTCACGCGCCGGCCTGCCTCCGGCGGTGCCGCTGCTGCGCGGGACGCAGAGTCCGCCGCGCACATGCTCGAAGACTCGCCGACCATCGTCTACCGGCCCTCGGATCACGAACGCCGATCCGCGGAGGCGTCACCGCGGACGGCTGCCGGGGCCCCGACAGAAGCGCCCGCCGAGCCGATCGTGCCCGCGGCCGGAGAGGCCGCCAGCCAACCGATAGCACGCGCGGCTGAAGAGTCCGCACAGCCGTTCGTACAGCCGGAGCCCTCGAGCACGGCCGGGCCGGTCGAGACGGCGCAGTACCGCGATGCGACGCCGGTCGTGCGCTTCTTCTTCCACGCCGATGACCCGGTCGAGGAGGGCGCCGCCCCGACGGCGGTCCAGCCGCTCCCGCGCAAGCGCAGGCTGCCACTGCTGGTCGCGCTGCTGCTCGTCTTCACGCTCATCGGCACCATGGCGCCGTTCATTCGCGCCGCCGCCGACTCGGAGGCCGGCGCGTCCGCGACGGAGCCCGCGGCCGATGAGTCCTCTGACGCAGAAAACCCCGCCGGGGCCGTTCCGTCGGGTGGCACGCAGGCGCGCCTCACCGCTCTCACGGACGGCCTGACGGGTTACGCCGGAGAAGCTCTGCCCGTGCCGGTCGGGCTCAGCGTCGAGGACGCCGACGGGCAGCCAATGGCCGGTGCAGTGGTCGAGTTCGAAGTGGTCGCCGGTGACGGCGCGCTGGATCCCGCCGTCGCCGTGAGCGATTCCGGCGGCCTCGCGATGGCGCGCTGGACGCTCGGCACGGCCCCCGGCGTGAACGAGCTGAGGGCGCGCGTCCAGGGGGTCGAGGAATCCACGGTTTCGGTCCGCGCCACCGCGATCGCACGGCCGGCGGCTCGTCTGGACGTGGTGAGTGGAGGCGAGCAGACGGCGACGCGGGGCGGCGTCCTGCCCGAGCCCGTGGTCGTCCGGCTCGAGGATGAGGAGGGCAACCCCGTAGCCGGCGCGCGCGTTCAGTTCTCCGTCGCATCGGGCGGCGGTACGGTGCAGCCTGCGTCCGGCGTCAGCGATGATGCCGGCCTGGTCCGCACTGCATGGACGCTCGGTCGCGACCAGGAGCGGCACACGCTCCGCGCCGCACTCGCCGGCTCCGACCTGTATGTCGAGTTCACGGCGCGCGCGCTGTACCGGCTCAGCCCGCAGGTACGGCTGGTGGCGGGCGGCACGCACTCGTGCGTGCTCACGGCGACGGGGGCGATCAGCTGCTGGGGTGCGAACGACAACGGCCAGCTCGGCTCCGATGCAGTCGGCGCCACAGGCGCCGTCGCGCTCGGTGCATCGCCCGCATTCGCGCGATTCGGCGCGGGCGTATCGCACAGCTGCGCGCTGGACCGCGATGGCAGGTCCTGGTGCTGGGGTGCGAACGACGAGGGTCAGCTCGGCACGGGCGATCAGAGCTCCCGCAGCGAGCCCACCGCGGTTCGGACTGCCGAGCCGTTCGTCGCGGTCGCCGCCGGGCTCAAGCACACCTGCGCGCTGACGCAGCAGGGCAGGGCATTCTGCTGGGGCGATGGCAGCAGCGGTCAGACCGGCGATGGCAGCGGCACCGACCGCTCGTCACCGGTGAGTGTCGCGGGCGGTCAGGCGTTCCGGATGCTCTCCGCCGGCTGGCGGCACACCTGCGGTCTCACCACGCAGAACGCCGTCTACTGCTGGGGCAGCAACAGTGACGGGCAGCTGGGCGTCGCCGGAATGACGAACGCCGCCTCCCCCACGCGCCTCGCCCGCGACCTGCGCTTCATCGACATCAGCACCGGTGCGGCCCATACGTGCGGCGTGACGGATTCGGGCGAGGCGTACTGCTGGGGCCAGAACAGCAGCGGCCAGCTCGGCAACGGCACGCGCACGGGCGGCGCGCGCGCGGTGCGCGTGGAATCGGCTGAAGCGTTCGCGAGCACCGCGGCGGGCGCCGTCCACACCTGTGCGCTCACGCGTTCCGGTGAAGCCTGGTGCTGGGGACGCAACAACTCCGGCCAGCTCGGCAACGACGACACGACGGACTCGCCCGTCCCGGTCGCCGTGGCCGGTGGCCTGCGCTTCACGTCGCTCACCGCCAGCGGGTCGCACACCTGCGGTCGCACCGCAGCGGGCGAGAACTACTGCTGGGGATACAACGTGGACGGCCAGCTCGGCGATGGCTCACGCACCAACCGGCTGCGGCCGGTCCGCGTCCGCGTCGCGCGGCGATAGCAGCATCCACTTCGGACAATGAGAACTCAACGACTCCTGGCGACGTTCGTCGTCGCGTGCGCGCTGTCCTTCGGCGCCGGGCGCGCCGCCGCGCAGCAGCCGGGCATCAAGCGGGACCTCCCGCCGATCGTCGCGGGAAGCTGCACCTCCGTCGCGCGAGCTTCCGCCCCCACCGTGGAGCAGGATCCCGAAGAGGCTGCACGCCTGGTGGCGTCCGCGCGCGAAGCCGCGCTGCTCGGCCAGCCGCGCACGGCGCGCGACCTGCTCGAGCGTGCCGTCGCCATCGATACCAGCGCTGCGAGCCACGCCTTCCTGTTCGCGCGCACACTCGAGGAGCTGGGTGAGGCCGATGCCGCAGTGCGGGAGTACTGCCGCTACCTGGCACTCGCTCCGGACGCGCCGGACGCCGTGGAGGTCCGGCAGCTGGTCGCTCGCATCGCTCCAGCCGTTCGCCCGGGCATCCCTGACAGCGCCGTTGCGCGGTTCCAGGAGGCCATCGCGCTCGTCGATGGCGGCAGGAGCGCCGACGCGGAGGTTGCGTTCTCGGCGGTCATCGCGGCCGCGCCCGCGTGGGCGGCGCCGTATTACAACCGTGCGGTCCTGCGCGCGCAGGCCAGCCGCCGCGAGGAGGCCCGTGCCGACCTCGACCAGTACCTGCTGCTCGCGTCCGATGCGTCCGACGCGACGAGCGTGCGCGACTGGCGGACGCGCCTGGCCGTACCGTTCCGGAGCTACAGCCCCGGTGCAGCGTTCGGCCTCGGCCTGATCCCGGGCGGCGGACACTTCTACACGCGTCGTCCGCTCATCGGCACCGCGCTGCTCGCCGTCGCCGGCGGAGCCGCCACGTTCGGCGTGCTCTACGAACGACGCAGCATCGAGTGTCTGACGATTCCGCAGGACAACGTCTGTCCGCCCGACCAGATTCGCTCCGACGACATCGAACGCCCGTACCTGGTCCCCGCCGCGGTCGTCGCAGCCGCCGCGACGATCATTGGCGCCATCGATGCCGCGCGCGGCGCGCGTCAGCACAACGCGCGCGGCGCCGCCGCCGCCGCGCAGGGCGGCCGTCTCGGCGACGCCGTCCGGTTCAGACCTTCCCGCGTCGATATTGCACTGTTCCGTGTGCGGTTCTAGCAGCATGCATCATGTCGTTCTCCCCCGTCCGTGGTCCTGAGCAT
>DATHVW010000110.1:0-6136 GCA_035461085.1 Longimicrobiales bacterium
AGCTCGGCCATTGGCCACATCTGCGTCCGCAGCTCTGCCATCTTCTCAGGATCAGCACCCTCCCGGGCCGGCATCATCTGGTCCAGGTAGCTGCGCACCATCGTCTGCGGCACCTCGAACGGGTTCGCATCGATGATCTGCTGCACCAGCTGCATCCGCACCCCGCGCTCCGCTTCCTTTTCCGTCTCGCGGCCGAGGTCCTCGGCGATCCGCGCGCGCAGGACTTCGAGCGATTCGAAGTCGCCGAGACCCTTCGCGAACTCGTCATCCAGAGCCGCATATTCCGGCGTCTTCACCTCGATGACGCTGATGTGCATGCGGTGCGGCTTCGTCGGACCATTCGGCTCCTCGGAGTTCGCCGGCAGGTCCACCTGGAACTCCGCCGCCTCGCCGGCCTTCAGCGTGATGATGGCGTCCTCGACCGCCGGCACTGCCTGGCCTTCGCCGATCACGATCTGGTACTGGCGCGGCTTCGACGGCTCGGCTTCCGTGGCGTCATCGAGCGGCGTGATCTCCACGGTCGCCATGTCGCCCGCTACCGGCGTCGCGTCCTCCTTCGTGCGCCAGACTGCGTTCTCCTCGCGCAGCCGCTGCAGCACGTCGTCCACCTGCTGATCCGCTACGGCCGTCTGCTCGCGCATCACGGTGAAGCCGCCGACGCGCTCCAGCTCGATCTCCGGACGCACTTCCAGCTCGACCTCGAAGCTGAGGTCGCTGCCCGGCTCGTAGTTCACGTTGTTGACGGACGCCTGCGAGATCGGCTGCAGGCCTTCACTCTCGAGCGCCTCGCGGTATGCGTCGTTGATGAGCTTCTCGACGGCTTCCTGCTCGATGGCGGGACCGTACTTCCGCTCCATGACGGCCGCGGGCACGTGTCCCTGCCGGAAGCCGGGCAGCTTCACGCGCTTCGACAGGCGCTGCACTGCGTCCTTCTTTTCCCGCGCGATCCGATCCGCCGGGACCGTTATGGTGAGCCGCCGCGCCCAGGCGCCCGGCTTCTCCACGTTCACTGTCAACTCGGGTGCTTCTATCGCCATGCTGTTTCCAGGGGAAGTTTCAAGTGCGAAAGGGGGGACTCGAACCCCCACGGGCACGCCCACGAGATCCTAAGTCTCGCGCGTCTACCAGTTCCGCCACTTTCGCGCGGAAAGAACTGAAAAAATCTAACAGCGGGGGGGAGGCCGATCAACTCAACATGAGGCGGCGTGCCGCGCCCGCGCGCCAGTGGCGTGATGGCTCTGACGATTGTGCCGCCCTGGCATGCACGGTCGCAGGCCGGCTCGTGTCGGCGACTGCAGGTATGAGCCGCTTCAGCGGGCACCGCGTGTCAGCCGATATGCCTGCAGATGCTCGACATCCATATCGTCGCGGTGGATGCCCAGGACTTCGTCCGCGCCGATATGGAGGGCGGTGAAGCCGGCGGGCATGCTCAAATCGCCAAGCCACCGGCCCTCCGTGTCGAAGACCTGCCACTGCTGCGGGGTCGCCGCGTCTTCAGGCCAGACGTATTCGCGGATCCAGACGTGGCCACTGTCGTCCACGACGATGCCGGCATACGCCGGGAAGTGAGTGGGATACTCGATCGCCGCGAGGACCCGCGCCCACAGGGCCTCGGAGCCCGTGTCGGCATCGGGGTCCGGCTCCTTCAGCTTCGCCACATCGGCATCGGTCACGGGTCGCGGCGGACGTCGGGCGCGGACGATCCGGAGGAGCGCCCCGTCGGCGTTGCGCACCTCGTAGCGGTAGTCGGCCGATCGGCCGACAATGAACCCGTTGCCCGAAGCCGCGAGATGGGTCTTCGTGCCCCATACGCGTTCGCCGCCGAGCGTGTTGCCGCCCTCACTGTACACGAAGAACTCGGAGCCGGGCACGCGGCCCAGCTCTCCCAGATAGCTGCCGTCCGCGCCATAGCGCATGAGCGTCATCGTGTCCTGATGCACGCCCGACGGTGCGCCGCCTCCGAAGCTGAACCCGGGGCGCGCCAGCAGCGAGCCGTCAGTCAGCCGCGCGCTCGGCACGGGAATGCCGCCCGAAGGCGCGGGTGCGAGCTGGGCTGTGCGCACGAGGTCGCCGTTCGACGAGAACACGCTCAGCCGATCGAGCGCGAAGTCGGATGCGAGGATGGAGTCACCGGGCAGGAGGAAGATGCGGTTCAGCGAGCGGAACTCGCCCGGACCGTCGCCGGGTCCGCCGATCGCCATGATCAGCTCGCCTGCATCGGAGAAGATCCGGATTTCGCTTGAGCCGCTGTTCGCGACCGCGATTCGCCCGTCGCTCAGGCGGACGGCGCCACTCACCTCGTAGAGGTCGTGGCCGGGCTGCTCCGTGGAGCCGATCTCGAGGTGCGGGGAGTCAGCCAGCTGCCACGACTCGTCCGCCGACCACTGCGCTGCCCCGTTCTGGACGATGGCCACGCCCGCACTGTCGCGAAGGCTGAACTGCGCAGGTTCTCCTCCACGGCGGTCGCATGCTACGGTAATCAGGAGGGCCGCGCCCACAGCTGCGGCCGCGCATCGCATCAGGGGACCCGCACGTTGGCGATGTACGTGCGGCCGTCCGGCCACTCCATGAGAAGCGACACGATCTGGCCGCTCCGCGCCTGCCGCAGCAGCGACCGCGCCTCGGTGAGTGATGTCACCGGACGGCGGTCGATTGCCACCAGCCGATGGTCGCGATTGATGTTCTTGCGCGCGGCCGGGCTCGCCGGCGCCACGCTGCTGACGAGAACGCCGCCCGCGGTGTCGAAGCCCAGCTGACCGGCGAGGGCCGGCGTGAGCTCCTCCAGCTCGAGACCGAGGCCGACCGCGGCTCGCGCTGCCGGACGTCGCGCCGGGCGTCCGGCGCCTTCGGCCTCCACGAGGCGGACGCGCAGGCTCAGGGGCCTGCCGTACCGCACGACGGAGAGGGGTACGGTGTCGCCGGGCTCGTGCAGCGCGACCAGCCGCTGCAGCTGGCCCACGCGGTCAACGGCCGTGCCCGCTACTTCCACGATGACATCGTGACGCTGGAGCCCCGACTGCTCTGCCGGCGACTCGGGGGCGAAGTCCTCCACAACTACGCCGGCGATCGATGGGAGGCCGTAGACCTCCGCGTCTTCCGGTGTCACGTCAGCGATCGAGATGCCGAGCAGAGGACGGCGCACGTAGCCGTACTGGATCAGGTCCCGCATGACGCGTCGCGCCAGATTCGACGGGATCGCGAAGCCGTAGCCCTGGCTGTAGCCGGTCGAGCTCGCGATCGCGGTGTTGATGCCGATCACCGTGCCGCGGAGGTCCACCAGCGGACCACCCGAGTTGCCCGGGTTGATCACGGCGTCCGTCTGGATGAAGTCCTCGATCGCGTACTGCGCCGCGGCCGGGTCGGCCGCGAGCAGCTCCGCGCCCAGGATGTTGAGCGGGCGACCCTTGGCGCTGATGATGCCGCCAGTGACCGTGAAGTCGAGCGGGCTCTCATCCGCAAATCCGGGATTGCCGATCGCGAGCACCCACTCGCCCACGCGGGCCTCGTCGGAATCACCGAGCGCGACCGAGGGCAGATCCGTCTCATTGACCCGGATGACGGCGATGTCGGTCGTGGGGTCGGTCCCGACGATCTCCGCCTCGAGCACGCGCTTGTCGCGCAACGTCACCGTAATGCGGTCGGCGTCGGCGACGACATGGTTGTTCGTCAGGATGTAGCCATCGTTCGTCACCAGGAACCCCGACCCGCCCAGCACCTGCGGTACGGCGTCCTCCGGCGCGGGGCCGCCCGGGCCGTCGAAGAGATCGCGCAGACCCGCCGGTACACGCGAGATAGCGGGCGCCACGTTCCGCTCCACCTCGATGCGCACGACCGATGATGTGACGGCTTCGGCGATCGTGATGAACGCATCCGACAGCGACGTCGCCTGGCGCACCGCCTCGCGTGCGGCCGGCGGCGTGGACGGCGGCAGCGCGATCGTCGGCTGCGTCTCCGGCCGCAGCGCGATGCCGGCAAACGCGCCGCCGAGGGCGAGCAGCCCGATGACGAGAAGGGCGAGGAGTCTGTTGCGCGGCGGCGTCGCGTGCATGGCGGTTGTCTGTGTGCGGTAAAGGGTTGTGCGAGTGTAAGCTACGCACGCCCGCGCGTGAAATCCAGCAGCTGGGATGAACGGCGCGCACGGAGGTACGGAGGGACGAGCGCACCGGATGCTTTTGACAGCCGATACGCCGGGCCGACCGCGCCCGGGCTGGCGCGGTCGGATGCAGATCGGGGGCGCCCCAATGAGCGCCCCCGATCCCCCGCCGGCCGTGGTGTCGTCCCGCCACCAACCCCATCCCGATACACAACCTCAGTCCAGCGGGTCAGATCCCAAGCCGAAGACTAGCCCTTCGACTCGTCCACGATCTCGTAATCCGCCTCGACGACGTCCTCGTCCGCAGGCTTCGATGCGCCTGCCTGCGTGGTCTCGACATCCGGCTGCTCGCCCATGCCGCCCATGTCCGGCGCACCCTCACCCGCCGCGGCCTGCGACTGGTAGAACTGCTGGCCGGCGGCGCTGAACGCCTGCATCAACTGGTCCTTCGCGCCGTTCAGCTCACTCAGGTCATCCTGCTTGAGAGCGGCCTTCGCACGCTCGAGCGCGCCGTCGATCGCGGTCCTCGAGTCCGCGCTGATCTTGTCGCCCCAGTCCTTCGTGTCCTTCTCGACCTGGTAGATCAGCGAGTCGAGCTGGTTGCGAGCCTCGATCTTCTCCTTCCGCTCGCGGTCCTCGCCCGCGTGCGACTCGGCGTCCTTCACCATCTTGTCGATCTCGGCGTCCGTCAGGCCGCTCGACGCCTCGATGCGGATCTTCTGCTCCTTGCCCGTCGCGCGATCCTTCGCGCTCACGTGCAGGATGCCGTTCGCGTCGATGTCGAACGTGACCTCGACCTGCGGCATGCCGCGCGGTGCCGGCGGAATGCCGGTCAGCTGGAAGCGACCGATCGTCTTGTTGTCGATCGCCATCGGACGCTCGCCCTGGAGCACGTGGATCTCGACCGTCGTCTGGCTGTCCTCGGCCGTCGAGAACACCTCGCTCTTCTTCGTCGGGATCGTCGTGTTGCGCGGGATCAGCGCCGTCATGACACCGCCCAGCGTCTCGATGCCGAGCGAAAGCGGGATCACGTCGAGCAGCAGCACGTCCTTCACGTCGCCGGCCAGCACGCCGCCCTGGATCGCCGCACCGACCGCCACGACCTCGTCCGGGTTCACACCCTTGTGCGGCTCCTTGCCGAAGAACTCCTTCACCACCTGCTGGATGCGCGGCATGCGCGTCGAGCCGCCGACCAGGATCACCTCATCGATGTCGCTCGTCTTCAGCCCCGCATCCGCGAGCGCCTTTTCCATCGGCGGGATCGTCCGCTTCACCAGGTCATCCACCAGCTGCTCCAGCTTCGAGCGGCTGAGCGTGATGTTCAGGTGCTTCGGGCCCTCCTGCGTCGCCGTGATGAACGGCAGGTTGATGTCCGTCGACGGTGTCGTCGACAGCTCCATCTTCGCCTTCTCCGCCGCTTCCTTCAGACGCTGCAGCGCCATCGCGTCCTTCGACAGGTCGATGCCCTGATCGCGCTTGAACTCCTCCACCAGCCAGTCGATGATCTTCTGGTCGAAGTCGTCACCGCCCAGGTGCGTGTCGCCGTTCGTCGCCTTCACCTCGAACACGCCATCGCCCAGCTCGAGAATCGAGATGTCGTACGTGCCGCCGCCCAGGTCGTACACGGCGATCTTCTCGTCCTTCTTCTTGTCGAGACCATACGCCAGCGCCGCCGCCGTCGGCTCGTTGATGATGCGCAGCACCTCGAGGCCCGAGATCTTGCCCGCATCCTTCGTCGCCTGACGCTGCGCGTCATTGAAGTACGCAGGGACCGTGATCACCGCCTGCGTCACTTCGCTCCCCAGGTAATCCTCCGCCGTCTGCTTCATCTTCTGGAGGATCATCGCCGAGATTTCCGGAGGCGTGTGCGTCTTGTCCGTGTTGCTGATGTGCACTTCCACCCGGCCCTGCGCGTCCGTGCGTACCTCGTACGGCACACGGCTCTTCTCGCTGTCCACCTCGCCGCCCTTGCGGCCCATGAACCGCTTGATCGAGAACACCGTGTTCTTCGGGTTCGTGATCGCCTGGCGACGCGCCACCTGC
>DATHVW010000111.1:0-5110 GCA_035461085.1 Longimicrobiales bacterium
GAGTCCGGCCGTGAGCGCCAGCACTCCGGCCTTTTCATGCAGTAATTTCATTGTTGACCTCATCCTAGAACGTGAACATGAAACGGACGGTCCAGCGCCGGTCCATCGGCACGGTCAGGAACTGACCCGTCTCCGGATCGAGGCCCGTGAAGTCCGTCCATGTCCGCAGGTTGCGCATGCTGACACCGAGCGTGGCCGAGCGTGCGCGCATGTACTGCTGCACGAGCGACGTCGGAATGCTGTAGTTGATCGAAGCCTCACGCAGCCGGATGAAGCCGCCATCCTGCGCATAGCCACCGTCCACCGAGTTGCGGTTCAGCTGACGTCCGTCCTCCGTGTAGAACGGGCCGAACCGGCTCAGGTACTCGAGGCGTGCCGCGTCGGTCGGGTTCCCATTGGCATCGGTGCCGAACGCAGCCGCGCCGCGCACCGCCGCCTCACCCTGACCGAACTGGCGGTCGCGGAACTGGTTCGTTCCGTCGAACACCATGACGTCGCCACGCGCATCGAACTGCGTGTAGAACGACAGGTTCTGGAACAGCGTGAGCGTCGTGCTCAGGCCGGCTTCCCAGCCCGGGTAGTTCGAGCCGTTGCCCAGGAGGCGCAGCGAGTCGGACACGACCACGCTGTCGTTGTCCGGGAAGATCTCGAGGATCTCGTAATCCCAGTAGCCGGTCAGCGGATAACCGACCTTGCGCGTCGCCGACTCCGGCACGCCGCCGAGGTCGATGATCTTGTTGCTCAGCGTGTTGGCAATGCCGCGGACGTCGAGCGCGATGTTGTCGCGCGTGATCAGGCGCGCGTTCGCGACCAGCTCGATCCCCTTGTTCTCCATGACACCGATGTTCATGTCGGGGCCGTTCACGCCGAGTGACGGCGGGACCGGGATGTTGTCGATCTGGTCTTCGAGCCGCTTCCGGAAGTACGTGAACTCGATGCCGAGGCGATCGTTCAGGAAGCCGGCATCGAATCCGACCTCGATCTCCTTGCCCGTTTCCGCCTTCAGGAGCGGATTGCCCGTCGCGCCCGGACGGACGCCGATGGCAATGCCGGTCTGCGAGATCTGGTTCGTCGACGGGCTGTACGTCGAGCGTGCACCGCCCGACGGGTGACGGCCCGAGATGCCGTACGCCGTGCGCAGACGCAGCGTCGTCAGGGCGCCGTCCGGCAGGAAGCCGATCGCATTCTGGAAGAACGGCTCGTCCGAGATGACGTAGGACACGCCGACGCTCGGGCTGTAGAACGGCTCCGACTCGATACCGAACGCGTCGGACTGGTCACGCCGGATGCCGCCCTTCAGGTAGAGACGGTCCATCCAGGCGAGCGTCGCATTGGCCATGACGCCGATGTCGCGATCCTGGCTGCTCGACTGGCTGCCGCCGACGAGCTCGGCCGCTGCGTTGACGCTGCGTACCGTGTTCGTCACGAGACCGCGGCCCGTGACACCGACACCATCGGTGCGACGTGCGATCGCCTGCGCACCCGCCGAGAAGTCGAGGCGCAGATTCTCCATCAGGTTGCCGGTCGCCGTACCCATGTACTCGAGGGTATAGCGATCGTCGATGTCGCGATCCTCACCGATCTGGCCGGCATTCATCGGCCCGTTGGCCCACCAGCCCTGGTCGTTCTTCGCCCAGAACTGATACGACTCGCTGCGCACCATGTCCGCACCGAGCATCAGCCGGTTGGTGAACCAGCTCCACGGCGTGAAGTTGACCGACGCGCGCGGCTGGAAGCGCGTGCTCCGATCGACCGTCTCGATCGAGCTGATGGCCAGCGTCTGCCGGTTCGTGGCATACCAGCCGTCGCGTGCGCTGCCGACCGTCCGCGGGTCGCCGAGGAAGCCGCCGCCGAGGTAGCCGTAGATGTTGTTGTCGTTGTGCGGCAGCTGGGTCTTCACCCGTGCCAGGCCGAAGCCGACCTCGATCCGGAGGTTCTCACGGGCGAAGAAGTTGAAGTTCGCACGCGAGCTGATGTGGCCGTACTCGTTGTTCGGCAGCGTGCCATCTTCCTGGTCGGCGCCGAGCGAGAAGAACACGCCGTAGCCGTCGCCGCCGCCGTTCAGCTGGTAGTTCAGGTTGCGGTACCGGCCATCCTGGAACGGCTTCTCGCGATTGAGCGGATTGTCGCTCAGGATCGTCCCGAGCGGCTGGCCAACGCATGCGGGGTACGTCGTCGGACGGTCCAGAGCGCGCTGGTCGCACACGCCCCAGTTGTCCATCGGCGTGAAGTTCGGGTCCGCCTCGCCGTACTCCACGTTGAACGTCTGCACGAAGCCGCTGCCGACACGGCCCTTCTTCGTGATGATGTTGATCACGCCCGCGCTCGCGTCGGAACCATACAGCGTCGCCGCCGCCGGCCCCTTCACGATCTCCATGCTCTCGATCTCTTCCACCTTGATGTCGTTCAGCGCGCTGCCCGTCTGGCCGCCGACACCGCCGAGGCGGTTGCCGCCGTCCATGCGCACGCCGTCCACGAAGATCAGCGGCGCGCTCGACCCGTCCATCGACGCCAGGCCGCGGATACGGATCGTCTGCGACGTGCCCGACGTCCCGGAGCCGTTACGAATCATCACGCCCGGTGCGCGCGCCTGGAGGAGCTGCCCCACCGACGTGATCGGCGCCACTTCCGTCAGGCGCGCCGCATTCACGCTGGAAATCACCGCCGCCTGAGCACGCCGCTCCTGACGGCCCGCCGTGCCCGTGACCACCACCTCGTCGAGCTGGATCGCCTGCTCGTTCACCGTGATGTTCTGGGTAATGGCGCCGGGCCGCAGCGTCACCGCGACTTCGGCATTGCTGTACCCGATCGAGCTGACCTCGATCGTCACCCGCTGGCCGTTCACCTGGGCGGCGGGAATCTCGATGCGGTACTGCCCGTACGAATTCGTCACTGTCTCCAGCTCCAGTGACGGGATCCGGACGAGCGCACCGGCGACAGGTGCCTGCGCGTCGCTTCTCACCACACCCGACAGCAGCGTGTTCTGTGCGAACACGGCCGTCGGCAGCAGCAGGAATACGGCGAGTAACGCAAGCAGGGTCTTTCGAAGCATGGCGCCTCCAGACGCGGGGGGAAAACACGGACCGGGACAGCCGCCATTCGCGGATGTCACCCGGCTCGGGGAACGACTTCGAGTGTCCTGTGTCTGTCTATTGAGTCCGATCGGCCCGGTTGCGCGCCGTCCGATCGGTCTGGCTGCATGGCGGAATAGTATGCAAGCGCCGTTAGTATACAAGGGTGGCGCACGCAGGACAAGCCAATCGTGCTACAGCCACAAGCCCTTGTTTGTCGGGTATATCAGGGAACGAACGACGTATGCAAATCGTGACACTCTAGGTGCCAGGGCCTCTGCCGCCCTACATTGGCGGAGGTCGGACTGCCATCCCGCCGCCGGGCGGGGTCACGAACGGAGGCAGCATGTCGGGGAAGCGGCTCCTCATGACGGGGCTCCTGCTGCTGGGTGCGGCCGCGTCGGGGGTCGAGGCGCAGGCCGTGGGCGGCGTGGTGGTGGACGAGCGGTCGCGCACCGCGGTCGTGGGTGCAGAGGTGGAGCTGCTGCCGGAGCGACAGCGCGAGGGTGCCCGGGTCAGAACGGACAGCACGGGCCGGTTCGCGCTGCCGGCGCCGCGGGCCGGCACGTACCGCCTCCAGGTTCGACACGAGTCGTACATGACGTACCAGGTGGACAGCGTGCAGATCGGCATCGGCGAAGTCGTGTCGCTGGAGATCCGGATGGGACGCGACGCGGTGCCCATTCAGCCGCTGGTGGTCACGGCGCGCCGGACCGCGATGTACATGGCCGGGTTCGAGGACCGCCGCAGGGCGGGGTTCGGTCGTTTCCTGACCCGCGAGGACTTCGACGTGCACGCCTCGACGCGCGTCACCGACCTGCTGCGCAACCTCCAGGGGCTGAGCTTCCGGTCGGCGGGCGGGGGCGGCTCGATGATCTACATGCGGGGTGGAACGGGTCTGTGCCAGCCGGCGATCTGGCTGGACGGTGTGCAGGTCCGCCAGTACCCGGGGAACACGATGGACGATATTCTGACGCCCGACATCATCGAGGCGGTCGAGATGTACACGTCCGTCGCGTCGGCGCCGACGCAGTACCTGTCCGGCCCGTGCGGCGTGCTGATGCTCTGGACCCGGCGCGGCTCGGGGACGGGCGGGCAGCCGTGGCAATGGAAGAAGCTGCTGATCGGACTGGGCGCGGCAGCCGGTCTCGTTCTGCTGATACGCTGAGGTCGCACCGGCCACGACAGGCAAACCCAATCGAGGTGAGAGAGATGAGGAACGGACGGAGAAATCTCGTGGCCCTGAGCGCCATTGCCCTGTCGCTCGCGGCATGCGATGTCGTGGGACCGGAAGACACGCTGGGTCAGTTCGAGTGGGGCGAGCTGGAGAACGGGCCGGTGGAGGAGTACGCAGTCGCCGAGCGGTTCGGCGCCGAGGTCGTCGTCCTGGGAGAGCTGAATGCGCCCACGGCGTGTTACAAGCTGGAGCCGGACGCGTCCAAGAGCCGGTCGCGGGTCACACTGACCATCGACGTGACGACGACGACGTCCCCGAACTGCGCGGACCGGACGGGATCGTACCGGTATTCAGCGCTGCTGAGAGGACTGGACGGGATCGACGAGCTGCGGGTGGTTCACGACGTGGCGGGCGGCGAGACGACCGAGTACATCATCTCCCTCACGGAATAGCCCTGACCTCATAAAAAAAAACCTCCCCGCGGCGCGGAGCCGGCGGGGAGGCAGAACTGCCGTGCGGACGCTACGCGACCGGGTATACCGAGACCTGCTTGCGCGTACGGTCCTTCCGCTCGAACGTCACCACGCCATCCACCAGGGCAAAGAGCGTGTCGTCCTTCCCGCGGCCGACGTTGCGGCCCGGATGCACCTTGGTGCCGCGCTGACGGATGATGATGTTGCCCGCCGTCACGACTTCGCCGCCATAGCGCTTCACGCCGAGAAACTGCGGATTCGAGTCACGGCCGTTACGGCTCGAGCCTACGCCCTTCTTATGTGCCATGCTGTCCCCCTACCCGACTTTGATCTCGCCAATGCGGACCTCGGTGAACTTCTGCCGATGGCCCTGCTTGCGACGATAGTTC
>DATHVW010000112.1:0-8272 GCA_035461085.1 Longimicrobiales bacterium
GTCCCGTGGGAGCGCAGCGCTGTGCCCGTCGAGCACCAGATCCGCGGGCTCGGCCCGATCGTCATGAGCGTGCCCGACCTGGCTCCCACTGCGGGCATTCTCACGGAAGTGCTGAACATGAGGGGGGTGCGTGAGTACTCACACCCCGCAACGTCGCTGAACCGGGTGCACGTGTTCGAGATGGGCCCCGGCGGCGCAGCCGCGGAGCTGCACGTGGCCATTCAGCCCGACCTGCCCGTCGCGCGCCAGGGCGCGGGCGCCGTTCATCACGTGGCGTTCCGCACGCCGACCTACTCCGACTACGAGCGATGGGTGGGGCTGCTCGGCCAGCTCGGCGTGCCGAACAGCGGCCCGATCGATCGTTACTACTTCCGCAGCCTCTATTTCCGCGAGCCGAACGGCATCCTGTTCGAGATTGCCACCGACGAGCCCGGCTTCGCGGTGGATGAGGACGAGTCCACGCTCGGCGAGCGGATCGCGCTGCCGCCGTTCCTGGAGCCGCACCGCGCGAAGATCGTCGCCAACCTCCAGCCGATCGAGTGACGCCGCGGCCCCGGGTTTCCGTCAGCGGACCTGCCGGTGTCATGAGGTCGGTCTGCGGACTGATCGGTCTGCTGGTCGCGATGTCGTGCGGGCCACCGCCCGCGCCGCCGGCCATGCCGCTGGAGCCGGATGACTTCACGCTGCGCGGCGTGCCGGCCGACGCGGACTCGGCTGAGCTCCGTCTGACGTTCGGCGATCCGGACTCGACGGTCGAATCGCGGAACCCGTTCGACGACGGCACGCCGCTGGTCACTTGGCTCTATGATGGCTTCGAGATACGGTTCGGCGGGAGCAGCACGCCGGTCGGCTACATGATCCATGCGCCGGGCGAGAGCACTGCGCGCGGCGTGACGGTGGGGGATCCGGCCGAGCGGCTGCGTCGCCTGTACGGCGACCCGACGACGCGCAACGACCTCAGCTGGACGTACGCGTACGCGGGCGACTCCGCACTGCACGTCATCGACGCCGTCATCGAGGCGGATACCGTGCGCCGGATCTACATCGGCTGGGCGCTGCAGTGATGTGGACGGGGCTTCTCAGTCGAGCGGCCCTTCGACCACCTCGCGGATCACCGCACCCTCCAGCAGTTGATCGACGACATCCATGCCACCGGTCACCACCGCGAACACGGTGTACTCGTGATCGAGCCGGACATTGTCGATGAGGTTGATGTAGATCTGCCCATCACCGGTGTCGCGGCCGCGCGTTGACAGCCCGACGGTGCCGCGCCAGTTCGGCACACCGAGCTCGTCGCGCGTGAACGGTCCGTCGCCGCTGTACTCGTTCGCGCCGGGGCTGCCGCCCTGCACGACGAAGTTCGTGACGACGCGATGGAACGTGAGGCCGTCGAAGTATCCGCTGCGCGCGAGACGCGCGAAGCGCGCCGCGTTCGTGGGCGCGTCGAACGGCAGCAGCCGCAACGTGACCGCGCCGCCACCCTGCAGCTCGATCACGAACTCGGTGCGCGCGAGCTGAACCGCCTCGTCGTACGTGGGTAGCGACAGGCGCGGGAGAGGGCGTGTTTCTCCCTGCGGCCGCGTGCCGGTCCACTGGTCGAGCATGTTGACGGCGTCCGCCACGACGGCATCGTCGAAGTCATTCAGATAGGGACGGATGCGATCGGCGATCCGTGCGTCGCCGAGCTCCGCAATGAGGTGGAGCAGTGCCCGGCGACCGTCGCGCGATGTCTCGCGCCGCAGCGCGCTCACGCGGTCGAGCGCGTCCAGCAGGCGCGGCAGTACCTGCGGATGCGTGGTGCCGGCCAGCGCCTCCGTCGCGGCCATCAGCAGCTCGCTCTCGTTGCTGTCGAGCTGCGCGAGATACACCGAGTCAGCGGCATGGCCGACCGTTTCGCGGAGCTGGCCGACGGCTGCAGTACGTACGTTCGCGCTGCTGTCCGCGGCCAGCCGGTAGAGCACGTCCGTATCACCGATGTGGCGCGCGGCAGGCGCCGCGTACACCCGCGCGAACGGGTTCGCGTGGCGGGCGAGTGCCTGCACGTGCGGTCGCGCGCGTGCGGCGTCGTTCACCGCGAGCGCGATCGTCGCCTGCGCGCCCAGGTGCCAGCCATCGCGGCCCGCGGGCATTGCGCTCGCGATGGAATCGAACAGCTCGATGTTGGCGGGTGAGCCGCACGTCGCGCCGAGCAGCAGTATGGCGGGACGTGCGACATGCACGCTCGCGTCCCGCGCCGCGCGCGCCACGGCGGCGCAATCCGGATCGGCCGCGTCGGAGACGAGCGGTGCCAGTCTCGAGAATGCGGCGTAGCGCACCGACGGATGCGGATCAGCGAGCGCCGCATCGAGCAGCGCACGCGTCTGATCGCCCCGTAACGCTGCCGCCGCCTCGCGGCGGACCTGCGGGTCGGCATCGCGGAGTGCCGCGCCGAGTATCGCGGAATCGGCTGCACCCGCGGCGGCGAGTGTTGCCACGGCGAGCGCCCGCTCGCGCGGCGTATCCGCCTGCCGGGCAACGTTGCGGAGTGCGTCCGCGGCAGCCGTTCGCACTGCCGTGCGGCCTGCGGGCCGCCGGGCGAGGAAGTACAGTCCGCGGAGGGCGCCCAGGCGCGCGGCATCCGCGCTTCGCAGCAGCGGGATTACGCGCTCCGCGACGTGCTGTGCTGCGCTCGCGTCCGCGGGCAGCCGCCCGAGACTCTCCGCGATCGCCGCCATCGCCGTCCCGTTCCGTGCCAGCGCGCTCAGCAGCAGCTCGCGAGTCAGGAACGCCTCGGCACTGTCGCCCGTCGCCTCGACGATCGCGTGTGCCGCAGCGGCGCTGACGCTCGCCGCGGGGTCGTCCAGGAACGGTGCGATCGTGGTGGCGAACTCGTTGCGCTCCGTGCGCCCGAGCGCGCGCACCGCGATCGCGCGCAGGGCATCGTCGGATGAGGCGAGCGCACGCGTGACCACCGCGCGATGCTCCGCGGACCGGACACGCGCGTCGTCGGCCGCGATCAACCGCTCCCATTCGTCTGCCATGGATGGCGCGGGCCGATACGCGCGTCCAGCCTGCACGAGAGGATGGGGCTGTTGCTCCTGCCCGGCCTGCATGACCGGCGCAGCCGTCGGCTCCTGCGCCGATTCGCCGACACGCGCCGGCTGCTGATCCTGCCCCGACTGCACGGCCGTCGTGCACCCGAGCGCGGCGCATGCGAGCGCGGGCAGCAGCTGCCGGAGCATGGTCACCGTACCCGTTCGAAGCGAAGGTCGTACACGCGTGCCTGCTGCACGCTGAGCTGTGTCACCGCGCCCGTCCCGTCGCGGATGAACCGGACGCGTCCGAGCTGTCCCGCGGTGAACAGGTCCTCCTCGAGCGCGCGGAGCGGCATGCGCGCGGCCGGCCGGCGATGGATCACGAGGCTGGCGCCGTCGACTGCTACCGTGAGCGTCGTCTCGACGTCGGAGCTGTAATATTCGCCCGCATAGGCCTGGAGCATCTCCGGCGTCAGCGCGGGCGGACGCGGTGCAGCGGCCGGCCGCGACGATGAGGATGCGGCCGTCTGCACCACGGAAGCCGGGCGATCGAGCGCGATGCGCGCCACGTCGCGGCCGACACGTCCGGGATTCACGTTGCCGGCGTTGCACAGCACGGCCACGTCCACATGCTGATCGGGGTAGCGGGCGAGGAATGCGCGATAGCCGGATGTCGCACCCGTATGGCTTACTTCGGGCACATCATCGAGTGATGCGACCATCAGGCCGGCCGCGTAGTCGATCGAGCGCCCGTTGTTCAGCACCCCGCGCTGATGCATCATCTGCACGAACGGTGCGCCGCCGAGCGTGCCGGTCGCGAGCGCTTCGTTCCACGTGAGCAGGTCCTCGATGGTGGTCAGCAGACCGCCGTTGCCGTACACGTTCTCGATCGGCCGGTCGATCACCCACGTGCCTCCGCGCATGGCGTACGCGGATGAGCGGCCGGGCACGATGCGGCGGTAGTCATCGCGCCACTGCGTGTTCTCGAGACCGAGCGGCTCGAAGATGCGCGTGCGTGAGAACTCCGCGAACGGCATTCCGCTCACGCGGTCCACGATGATGGCGAGCAGGTTGTAGCCGGAGTTGCTGTACGAGTATTCGGTGCCCGGCGTGTAGTTCAGTGCGCGCTGGCGGGTGAGAATGTCGAGCACGTGGTCGTGGGTGTGGGTGCGTGCCTCGCGGCCCCAGCCGGCGATCGCTGCGACACTGCCCCAGTCGCGGATCCCGCTCGTGTGTGTGAGGAGGTGCCGGATCGTGACGGTCTGGCCGTAGTCGGGCAGCTCGGGCACGAAGCGTCGCACGTCATCATCCAGCGACAGCTTGCCGTCCAGCGCGAGCAGCGCAATGGCCGCGGCAGTGAACTGCTTCGAGACCGAGCCGGCCTCGAAGATGGTCGCGGGCGTGTTGCGGACGCCGTGCTCCAGGTCCGCCATGCCGTATGCGCGTGACAGAACCGACCGGCCATCGCGCGCCACGCCGACCGCACAGCCGGCCGAGCTGGTCGAGTCCCATTGTGCAAAGACGGCATCGACGGGGGCGGTCATGGCGGACTGCTGCGCGAGTGCCGGCAGCGGCGCCGCGATCGCTGCGGCTGTCAGGATCGTGCGGAACATCGACATGGCGGGACTCCGGACCGGGTTGCTCAGGGGAGGGGCTGGCGTTCCGGCAAGGTGCGCGCGCGATCCGGCAGGGTCAAGGTCACGGCGCGGCTGCTGCGCGGGGCGGCCGGACGGTGCGCGGGAGCGCCCGGCGGCACCCATGCGCCCGCGCCGCGCTCTACCCCGCCAGCTCGGCCAGGAACGCGTCGCCGTAGCGCTCGAGCTTGGCGGGTCCGACGCCGGGCACGCTCAGCAGGTCGGCCTCGCTCGCGGGCCGCATCTCGGCGATGGCCTTGAGCGTCGCATCGCTGAACACGATGTACGCCGGCACGCCGGCCTCGTCCGCGAGCCGTTTGCGCAGCGTGCGCAGTCGCTCGAACAGCTCGACATCCACGATCGACGCATCATCGCCGATGACGGTGCGTCGCGTGCGCGTCCGCGTGTGCGAGACACGCCCGGCAGCCGCGGCGGCCGCCGCAATCGTTTCGATGCTCTCACCGGTGCACACGTCGCATGATGCGCCGCACGCTTCGAGCTCCTCGTCGAAGTAACGCAGGATCATGCTGTGACGGCAGTGGTTCTTCTCCAGCTGATCGAACAGCGACACCGTGGCGCGCCAGCGCGCGTGGCGCACTGCCGGATCGGGAATGCCGTCGAGGAATCGCTCGTGCATCTTCGCGTCCGCCCACGAGTAGAAGAGCCAGCAGTCCGACGGCAGGCCGTCACGGCCTGCACGGCCGATCTCCTGGTACCACGACTCGATGTCCTTGGGCATGTCGCGATGGATGACGAAGCGCACGTTCGACTTGTCGATGCCCATTCCGAACGCGATCGTCGCGACGACGACATCGCAGTCATCGCGTGCGAACGCGTCCTGGTTGCGCGCACGCTCCTCGTCCGGCAGGCCCGCGTGATACGGCAGCGCGCGCACGCCCTGTGTGCACAGGAAGTCGCACGTCTGCTCGACGGACTTGCGCGACAGGCAGTAGATGATGCCGCTCTCGCCCTGGTGCTCGCGTACGAGTGCGAGCATCTCCGCGCGCGTGTTGCCACCCTGCCCCTTCTTGCGCACCCGCACGCGCAGGTTCGACCGGAAGAACGATCCCTTGTAGCCCGCGGGTTTCACCATGCCCAGCTGGCGCACGATGTCGCGCGCGACCGGGCGCGTCGCGGTCGCGGTGAGTGCCAGCACGGGTACGTCGAGCTCCTCGCACAGGCCCTCGAGCCGGCGGTACGACGGCCGGAAGTCGTGGCCCCACTGGCTGATGCAGTGCGCCTCATCGACGACCAGCAGCGACAGCGGGCAGCCGCGCACGAAATCCCGGAGCGAGCCGTCCAGCGCCTCCGGCGCCAGGTAGACCAGCTCCAGCTCGCCGCGACGCAGCTCCGCCAGGCGGCGGCGACGCTCCTCGAAGTCGATGGCGGAATTGATGGACGCGGCGCGGAACCCGAGCGCCAGCAGCGCATCGACCTGGTCCTTCATCAGCGATATGAGCGGCGAGATCACGAGGACCGTGCCGCCCATGACGCGGGCCGGGATCTGGAACGTGAGGGACTTGCCGGCGCCCGTCGGCATGACCGCGATGCAGTCGCGCCCCTCGAGCACGGCTGCGATGACCTCGGCCTGGCCCGGACGGAACGTGCTGTAGCCGAAAACGTCCTGGAGGACGCCGTGCGCGGCGTCGAGCCTGCCGTCGTGGCTGGTCTCCGCCACGCTCAGCTGGTCCCCGACAGCAGGTACTCGCGGCTTGCGCGCGTGGCAGACATGCGCTCCACCCGGCCGCTGCGGTGCACCGTCTCGACCGGGTCGGCGTCGAAGCGCAGCGTGCCGACGAGCACCGCGCCGAGCGCGAGCAGATGCTCCTCCGCGGCCGTCTCGTGCGCCGCCATCACGCAGCGACCGGCTAGCCAGAAGATGCCGGCCGGCCGGCCGACGCCTGCGGTCCAGTTGATGTCGTCCTGATACTGCTCGAATCCGGGTTCTTCCGGTGTACGGCGGTCGCGCTTCATGACTTCGGGTTCTGCGGTGAACGGGTTTCTGGAAGGTAACGCAGGCCGGGTGTGCGCGACATGCGCGGACGCGCCGTCTTGTCACGGCGCGGGCGCGGCGCTACGCTCGGTGGGAGCACCAGCCCAGGAGATGCCATGCCCTACGACACACGCCCGGACCCGGGCGAATACAACGCCTACTACGACAGGTACGTCGCGCTCGTTCCTGCCGGCGACATCATCGCGCTGCTCACCGTCCAGCTCGACGACACGATCGCGCTGCTGCGCGACCTCTCGGAGGAGCAGGCGCTGCACGCGTACGCGCCGGGCAAGTGGACGATCAAGGAAGTCATCGGCCACGTGATGGACGCGGAACGCGTCTTCATGCACCGCGCGATGCGATTCGGCCGCGGTGATGAGACGCCGCTGCCGTCGTTCGACGAGAACGTCTACACGCCCGCGGGCGAGTTCAATGCGCGACCGCTCGCGAGCCTGATCTCGGAGCTCACCACCGTCCGCCGCGCCACGGTTGCGCTCCTCGCCGGCCTCCCGGCCGAAGCCTGGCAGCGCAGGGGCACCGCGAGCGGATTCCCGGTGAGTGTGCGGGGACTGGCGTGGATCACCGCCGGCCACGAGCTGCACCATCGCCAGATCGTGATGCAGCGATACCTGGCGACATCGGCAACGGGGCGCTGACAAGAGGACTTTGAAGCCATCCGCGTAAGCCCGGCGTGCAGATGCAGCAAGGCGGACCGACGCGTCTCACGCAGCCGCCGCGGATGCCTCGCTTTCCGTCGGGTGTCCCGCACGCGACCAGTCCACGAATCCGCCGGTGAGGTTCCGGACGTCGTCGTAGCCGTTCGCGGCGAGCAGTGACGCCGCGATGGCGGAGCGGCTCCCGCTCTCGCAGTGCACGACGACCGGCCGGTCGCGCGGCACCTCGTCCAGCCGCTCGGACAGGTACCCGAGCGGAATGTTCTGCACGCCGGGGATGTGCTGCGACTGCCATTCGCCCGCGCCGCGCACGTCGATCAGCGTCACATCGCCCGCGTCGTAGCGCGCGCGCAGCTCCGCGGACGTGATCTCATCGAGTGTGTGCAGCTCGTTGCCCGCGTCGGCGTATGCGCGTAGCGCTGCGTCCGTGAAGTAGCCGGCGACGCGATCCAGCCCGATCATGGCCAGGTCCCGCGTGGCAGCTTCTACCGCATCCTCGTCCGTCGCATCGAACAGCAGATAGACGTCGCGATCGTAGGGGATGAGCCAGCCGGCCCACGTCGTGAACGACCGGTTGAACGGGATGTTCAGAGTGCCGGACGCGTAGCCCGCGCGGAACGACTGCCACTTGCGCGCATCCACGACGAGCCGGCCTTCCTCGAGCACGTTCGCAAGCGACTCCGGCGCCTGCCGCGGCGGTGCGGCCAGCTCGCCGAGCACGCGCGGTCCCTCGCGATTGATGCGCTTCATCTGCGCGAAGTACTTCGGCGGCTCCGGCTGCCCCGCGAGCACCATCTCGACGAATTCGTCCTCCGACTCGATGGAGAACGCCCAGTTGAAGAGTCTCTCGTAGCCGAGCGTGGTGGACGGCACGGCGCCGAGCGACTTGCCACACGCGGATCCTGCGCCGTGTCCCGGCCAGAGCTGAATCCAGTCCGGCAGCTCGCGCATGCGCTG
>DATHVW010000113.1:0-21617 GCA_035461085.1 Longimicrobiales bacterium
TGGGAGAGCCACGTTCTCCGCAAGCGTCAGACCGCTCCACAGCGCGCCGTTCTGGTACAGCACACCCATGCGGCGCAGGACACCCTTCCGCACGGCCTCGTCGGCATTACCGAAATCGACGCCATCGAACAGGATCTCACCCTCCGCGGGCTTCTTCAGACCGATGAGGTGCTTGAGCAGCGTGCTCTTTCCGCTGCCGCTGCCGCCCATGATTACGAACACCTCGCCGCGCGCGACGGAGAAGTTCAGGTTCTCCATGATGAGCAATGAATCGTAGCGCATCGTGAGATCGCGAACTTCGATCGCCGGGTCATTCCGGAACTCGCGGACGGCGCCCGCATGTGGCTCAGCGAGTGCCGGGGCGCCGGTCGACGTACCAGGCGCGGAAGTCGCAACGGGTATCGCGCGCGTCATATCTGCAACAGGGCCGCGAGCCAGTCGACGACGGCGTTGGCGAGAATGATCAGCGTGATTCCCATGACCACTGCGTTCGTCGCGGAGCGGCCGACGGCGCCCGCATCGGAGCCCGTCTGCATCCCCTTCATGCAGCCCGAGAGGCCGATGATGAGGCCGAAGATCGAGGCCTTGAACACGCCGAGCAGCGCGTCGGACAGCGTCACGGCGGACAGCAGCCCGCCGATGAACTGGGTGGGCGTGAGGTCGAGAAGCGTCACGGCCACCATCATGCCGCCCGCGATGCCGACGAAGTCGGCGTAGATCACGAGCAGCGGCATCATTACGAACAGGCCGAGCATGCGCGGCAGCACGAGATGGTCGATGGGTGAGATCCCGAGCGTCGTGTACGCGTCGATCTCCTCCGTGATCTTCATGCTGCCGAGCTCAGCGGCGAATGCCGCGCCGGTCCGCCCGGCCATGATGATGCCGGTCATGAGCGCGCCCATCTCCCGCAGCATGCCGTAACCGACGAGATACGACACGTAATAGCCGGCGCCGAACCGCTTCAGCACGACAACACCGAGGAACGCGATGATGACGCCGACCAGCAGAGCGATGAGCGTGACAATGCCGAGCGCGCCCGAGCTGTTCGACTGCACCACGACCCAGAACTCGCGCCACCTCAGGCGGGTACGCCGCAGCAGGAGCCGGATCACGCTGTCCGTTACCGCGCCCGTGAATGTGACGGATGTCATCGCTGCGTCCCACGCGGCGATGCCGGCTGCGCCGAGGCGCTCCACACGCGGCGGTTGCGTTGCCTCCGGCTCCGCGGCACGGTCAGGCACCACCCGCGCAAGCTCAAGCAGGCGGGTCGTCCGATCCGGCAGTCCGGCAGTGTCGAAGGGGATCCCGCCCGCCTCGCAGTGGTCCTGCACCTGAAGCAGGAATATCAGCAGACTGCTGTCCCACTCACCGAGCGAGTCCGAGTCGAAGCCGATCGCAGCCGGACTCCGCACAGACTCGAGGACGTCGGCCCACCGCGGCGTGCTGGCGTCCAGCTGCCACACGCCGGACAGCGCAATGACGGTGTTCGAGTCCTCTGCCTGCACCTCGACAGTCGCTGGAGCGGTCACCGGATCTGCAAGCATGTGCGCGCCCATCAGTGTTGCTCGTATTCTGCGGGCAGCCACAGCGTAAAGGACGTGCCCACGCCAGGCGTGCTCACAACCTCGATGCTGCCCCGAAGCAGCTGCGCGTATTCGTGCGCCGCCGCCAGACCGATGCCCATGCCGCCCGATGCACGCGTGGACGCACCATCCACCTGCCAGAAGCGATCGAAAATGCGCGTGAGATGCTCGGCCGCGATGCCGACACCGGTGTCGCTGACTACGAAGCTGACGCCGGCCTCGTCGGTGCGCACGCGCAGACGCACTTCGCCGGCGTCCGTATACTTCACAGCGTTGCCGCACAGGTTGATGAGGATCTGTCTGGCTTTGCCGGCATCGGTGACGAGGTGCACATCGTCGTCCGGTACGTCCACCACGAATGCGAGTGCCTTGACCGCCGCCGCCGGCTGGATGAGCGACGCGGCGTCGGTCGCAAGCGCGCGCGCATCCACCGGCTCTGCCTCGACCACCGAATGGCCGCCGTCCAGCTTGGCGAAGCTCAGGATCTCGTCGATCATCGCGGCGAGGTGCCAGCCGCCGGCCTTTATCCGCCCGACCTTCTGTTCCTGCGATTCCGACAGGCCCTCCTCGAACTGGAGCAGGTCGGCATAGCCGAGGATCCCGTTCAGCGGAGTACGGAACTCGTGCGAGAGCGTGGACAGGAACGTGCCCTTGGCGAGGTTCGCCGCCTCCGCTGCACGCTTCGCCTCACGCAGCTCCTCACGCACGGCATGCTGCGCCGTGTTGTCGAATAACGTGAGCACCGCTCCCTCGTTCGTGCCATCGAGGGACCGATACGGACTGATGCGCATGATGTAGCAGTGGCCGGTGTCGCTCTCCACCTCCCGTTCGATACGCTCCAGGTTCGAGAGCACGGCTGCCACATCCGTCAGCAGGCCGTCGTACCTGAGTCCATGCGTAATGTGGGAGAGCGGCCGCCCCTGGTCCGTCGGGACGAAGTTGAACAGGGCGCCTGCCGCCGGGGTGAAGCGCCGGATGCGCATCTCGCGGTCGAGAAATATCGTGCCGATCTCCGTGGACTCGATGAGGTTCTGGAGGTCTTCGTTCGTGCGTTTCAGCTCCTCGATCGTGCTCTGGTGCTCCTGGTTGATCGTCGTCAGCTCCTCGTTGATCGACTGGATCTCCTCACGCCCGGTCTCCAGCTCTTCGGTCGCCGCACGCTGCTCCTCGTTGATCGACTGAAGCTCCTCATTCAACGTCTGCAGCTCCGCGACCGTGCGGTCGTGCGCCGCACTGGTCGACTCCAGCAGGTCACGGGTCCGGCGCAGATCCTCCTCCAGATTCGCCTCTGCGTGGGACGGGACGCCGTCGTGGTGCACAGGTCCCGAGGCGTCATGCCCGGCGGTTTCGAACAGGATCAGTGCGAATCGATCCGCACCGCCGTCACCGTTACCGGGCCGTACCTGGACGCGCACGTCGCACGGCTCGCCGTCCACTTCCGTCCGCACCTGCCTCGAGGTGGCGACACCGCCGTGGAAGGCGTGATAGAGCGCGGTGCGCAGCACCGTACGCATCTCGCCCGACGCCATCAGCAGCACGTTGTGCGTCGGTTCGCCGCCACCCGGACGAAGGAACCGGCCGGCACCCGTCGACAGATGAACGGTGTCGAGATGCTCGTTCACGATGATGCTGGCGGGAGCGTACTGCTCCAGCATGCGCACGTGCAGCGATCCGTACGAGAACCGCGCGCGCGCCGGGTCGGGTGTGTCGGCGGCCGGTACCGTCCCCGCCGTACCGGGTTGAGGGTCCGCAGCCGACAGTCGAGGCAGAGGACGGTGCGGCGCCGCGTTCCGGCGGAACAGTCGCTGTCTGCCATCCGCGACTGCGGTGAACATGCCGCTGTCGCCCGCCGATTCCGATGCGCCCAGAAAGAGCACACCGTCGGGATTCGCAGCAAAGTGGAACGTGTCGAGGACACGCTCCTGCGCCTCCGGCTGCAGGTAGATGAAGAGGTTCCTGCAGCTGATCAGGTCCATGCGGGAGAAGGGCGGGTCGTGCAGCACGTTGTGACCGGCAAACAGCACCAGCTCGCGCAGCGACTTGGCGATGCGGAATCCGTTCGCCTCGCGCGTGAAGTACTTCTCCAGCAGGGCCGGATCGATACCGGCTACCGCGGCCGTCGAGTACAGCCCTGCACGCGCAAAGGCATATCCCTGCTCGTCGATGTCCGTGGCGAACAGCTGCAGCCGCGGCGGGTCGGCGAGCGTCGCTGCGTGTTCCGCAAGCACGATCGCGATGGAGTAGACTTCCTCTCCCGTCGCACACCCGACTACCCAGACGCGCACCGCGTCCCCGGCGCCCTTCCCCTCGAACAGCGTCGGCATGAGAGCGGTCAGCGCCTCGAACGCATCCGGGTCCCGGAAGAAACTGCTCACGGAGATGAGCAGGTCGCGCAGCAGTGCCTGCGATTCCGCCGCGCTCTCCGCCAGCAGCGGCAGATACTGCTCCAGCGTACGTACGTTGTTGAACCGCAGCCGTCGCTCCAGCCGGCGCATCACTGTGGACCGCCTGTACATGCTGAAATCATGACCCGTCCGGCTCCGCAGGGCCTCGAATACGCCGGCCAGCTCCTTCTCCGACAGGGCAGGCCCTGCTGCTCCCGAGCCGTGGGGCCCGTGGCGCAGACGGATCAGCTCTTCCGGGATCTGCGCCGATGGGAGAACCAGGTCGATCAGGCCCGTTGCAATCGCACTCGCCGGCATCCCGTCGTATGCCGCCTCCTCCGGCAGCTGAGCGACGGTGATGCCACCGGCTTCCCGGATGTACCGGATCCCGGCAGTACCATCCGAACCGGTGCCCGACAGGATCACGCCGACGGCGTCGGCTCCGCAGGCTTCCGCCAGTGTGCGGAAGAACAGGTCAACGGGCGCGTGATCGGCACGCTCGCCCCGGTCCCGCAATTCCAGGCCGGCGCCGCGCATCGTCAGATCCCGTCCGGGCGGGATCATGTAAATGTGATCTGCCTCCACCGTCACCGGCCCGGTGACCTGCGTGACCGGTATCTTCGCCCGGTCCTGCAGCAGGTCGCTCATGCGACTCTCCCGCTCCGGGTCCAGGTGCATGATCACCACGAACGCCATACCGCTGTCAGCCGGCACCGCCTCCACGAACTGCTGGAGCGCCTTGAGCCCGCCGGCGGATGCGCCAATGCCCACGACAGAGAGCGCGGTGTTTTCGGTGTGGGTAGCGCCGATCGGGGGAGGCGCGTTCACGGTGGCCTTAGGACGGGGGACGCAACTATTGACCAATTGGTCAACTTAAGATAGTCTAGTTTGACCGTTTGGTCAATACGTTACGGGCACTGAGGTTGGGTGATGAGAGCTAGGAAGCCGGAGGAGGTACGGCGCGGGCAGATCCTGCAGGCCGCGTTCGATGTGGCGGGCCGTGACGGGATTGGCGGCCTCACCGTACGGGCCGTAGCTGCGGAGGCGGGGATCAGCCATGCGCTGGTGCTTTTCCACTTCGGGCGGAAGGAGCGGCTCATTCACGGTCTGCTGGACTGGGTGATCGAGGCGACCTCGGTGCTGCACATCTCGGAGGACATCGCACGGTTCCCGCACGCCCGTGATCGTCTGCACGCGCTGCTGGAGCAGGAAATGACGCGGCTGTCGCACCAGCCGCAGCAAACGCGTCTGTTTCTGGAATTCTGGGCGATGGGAGCGCGTGAGGAGAAGATCCGGACGCGTATCAGTGCAGAGCTGGAGCGTTACCGGTCGGCGTTCCGTGAGATCATGGAGGAGCTGCTGCTGTCGGAGCCCGCGGCTCTCGAGGGTGCGACCGCGGACGGGCTGGCGGCGGTGGCGGTGAGCTGGATCCAGGGGTCAGCGGTGCAGGCGATGATCGACCCGCAGCATTTCGACACGGAGGAATATCTGACGGCGGTGCGTGGGATGATCGGCCGGCTCGGCTGATCGTGGTGTAGTTCGCCGGCGCGGCGCCGCGGGCCGCGGCGGGCATCCGGCGGCAGCCGGCAGGTCCGCGCGACAACGCTATTCCGCGTGCGTCGGCTTCACCAGGATCTCATGGCGCGCCCCGTCGTCGACGAGGGGGATATCCGAACCGTCGAGCGGACGTCCGTCCATGACCACTTCGGCGCCGGCGTCCAGCCGGCCGGGCTGCTGCACGCTGATCACGTACGTGGCCTTTCCGAAACGATAATCGATCGTGAACTCCGGCCATGCGGCGGGCACGCGCGGCTCGATGCGAAGGCTGTGACCGGTGCGATTGAATCCGAGGATGGCCTCGAGTCCGACGCGGTACATCCAGCCGGCGGCGCCGGTGTACCAGGTCCAGCCGCCGCGACCGAGCTGACCGGTGGCGGTATAGACGTCAGCGGCCACCACGTAGGGCTCGACCTTGTAGGTTGCCACCTCCGCGGGCGTGCGGCTGTGCAGGAGCGGGTTGAGCATCTGGAAGAGCTCGAACGCGCGACAGCCATCGCCGCGCATGGCAGTCGCGAGCACGGCCCAGACCGCGGCGTGCGTGTACTGCGCGCCGTTCTCACGGACGCCGGGGAGATAGCCCTTGATGTAGCCGGGATCGTGGGGCGTGGTGTCGAAGGGCGGTGTGAGCAGCCTGATGAGGCGCGCTTCGTCATCGACGAGATGCTCCTCGAGCGCGCGCATGGCGCGCGCCTGCCGGTCGGGGGCGCCGGCGCCCGAGATGACGCTCCAGCTCTGCGCAATGGAATCGATGCGGCACTCGTCGCTGGTGGCGGATCCGAGCGGCGTGCCGTCGTCGAAGTACGCGCGGCGGTACCACTGACCATCCCATGCGTGCGCCTCCACGGCCGCCGCGTACGCATCCGCCCGGGCGATCATGTCGGCCGCCGCGCCCGCATCGTTACGCTGCGCTGCGTGGACCGCGAAACCGCGCAGCGTGGCGATCAGAAACCAGGCCAGCCACACGCTCTCGCCACGACCGTCCATGCCGACGCGGTTCATGCCGTCGTTCCAGTCGCCGGTGCCGATGAGGGGCAGTCCATGAGGTCCCACGGTGCACGCGGTGCGGAGCGCGCGCAGGCAGTGCTCGTAAATGCTCCCGTGCTCGTCCGTGACGGCGGGCAGGTCGTAGATCTCGTGCTCGTGCGGCTCGAGCGCACGCATCGTGAGGAAGGGTACGTACTCGTCGAGCACGGTGTCGTCACCCGTTCGCGTGACGTACTGATCGACTACATGGGGCAGCCATGCGAGGTCATCGGAGAAGCGCGTGCGCACGCCGCGGCCGCTGTGCGGATGCCACCAGTGCTGCACGTCGCCCTCGATGAACTGCCGCGCGGCCGTGCGGACAATGTGTTCACGCGCGATCGCGGGCTCCGCATGCACGATGGCGAGTGAATCCTGGAGCTGGTCCCGGAACCCGTAAGCGCCGCTGCTCTGATAGAGAGCGGAGCGGGCCCACATGCGGCAGGACAGCGTCTGGTAGAGGAGCCAGCTGTTGAGCAGAGCATCGAACGCGGGCTCGGGCGTGCGCACGTTGATGACGGACAGTCGCTCCTGCCATCGCTCGAGGCTGCGTCCTGCAGTCGCCACGGCAGTATCGACGTCCTGCAGTCGGGTGACTGCGCGGTGTGCCTCGTCCTCGCTGTCTGCCGCGCCGAGCAGGACGACGACCTCGCGGGTCTCGCCGGGGGCGAGCACGAGCACGCACTGCAGTGCGGCGCAGGGGTCCAGGCCGATGCCCGTCGCGCCGGAAAGCGTGCTCCCGTACAGCGCGGCGGGGTGCTGCACGGTGCCGTTGCGCCCGAGAAACTCGCGGCGGTCGGCGGAGTAGGCGGTGACGCGCTCGCTCAGGGCGCAGAACGCGACATGCCGTTCGAACTGCGGATCGAACAGGTTGCGGGCGAGGATGGCGCCGAGGCCGCGATCGAACGTGGTGCGCACGTGGTGCTGGGTATGCTCGCGGCGGGCGCCGAGCGTCCATTCCGTGTATGCGGTCACACCGATGCGGCGCTCGATGGTGTCCCGGTTGGTCACGCGCAGCAGCGACAGGCGGACGGGCTCGTCGTCCGCCATGGCGAGCGTCAGAGTGGTCGCAATGTGACTGTGCTCCGACTCGAACACCGTTCTGCCGGCGCCATGACGCACCGTGAACGCGGTGTCGAGGCCGAGCGGAGCGGGTGTGGCGCTCCACACTTCTCCCGTCGCTTGGTCACGGAGGTACAGCACGTCCGAGATCGGGTCGCTCACCGGATCGTTGTGCCACGGCGTGAGCCGGAAGAAATAGCTGTTGTCCGCCCAGGTGAAGCCCGCGCCGCGCTCGCTCACGACGAAGCCGCCGCGGGGATTGGCAATGACGTTCACCCACGGCGCCGGGGGCAGCGCATCGCCACGCACACGCAGCTGATACTCGGCATTGTCGTTGAGCCCGCCGAACCCGTTATCGAGAAGCATTGATGCGGGCTCCGGCTCGGATGCGACGGAGACGGCGGGCTCAGCCGGTTCGCTGGTCGACGGTGCCGCGGCCGGCGGCGCATGATCGTCGCGATGCGCATGGGCCCTGCGCTCGACGAGTGAGAGGTGCGGATGCGACCGCTCGAGCAGGCGCGGCCGTGTCGTGGTGTGCCGCTCCGTGTCGTCCGTCGCATCGGCCTCCTGCGCCGTCACCACATCGACGAAGTGCGCGAGTGAGCGGCCGTCGCACGGCAGGATCAGACGCGCCGTCGCGTGCAGCATGAGCCGCGTGTCGTCATCGAGCTCCTCCGCGTTCCGGATGAAGACACCGCCCGGCCGGTCGAGCACGGTGTCGCTGGACGCGAACAGCGCCTCCATGATGCGGTCGTGCAGCTCGTGCAGGTATGACGTGGGCTGTGCGTGCAGGATCACCAGGTCCACGACGAGTCCGCGCCGCCGCCAGAAATGATGTGCAGCGCCGATCTGTCGAAGCGTGGGCAGACCCTCCGGACCATCGATGGTGGCGAGTACGATCCTGCGGTCACCCGAGATGCCGGCCGCCCAGAGCAGAGGCTGGGCGCCGCGGTTGCGCTCCAGGTCATCCCGCGATGCACGCAGGTCCGGGTGCGGAAAGATCAGGCAGCCCGCCAGCTCCTGGAACACGGCGGCGTCGGCGGGCGTGAGCCCCAGGTCCTGCAGCTCCACCTGCTGTGACGTCCAGGCCAGGTCGAGCGCGCGCTGCGCGGTGTGCGGGTCGTGATAGCGATCGGCCAGCTCGAACGCGCGCTTGCGCGATTTGGCGACCAGCGTCGTGAACGTCACCGACGCGGACTGGCCGGGCGCGAGCTGAAGCCGGGTGCGCAGCGCGAAGATGGGGTCGAGCACTGCGCCGGTGGTTCCGGACAGCGGGCCATCGGTCTCGAGCGACAGGGGCGCACGCGTGGTACGGCCCCGGCCGAGGAATCGCGCGCGGTCGGTCTCGCAGGTTACCGGGCCCGTGCGGCCACTGCCCGCATCGACCACGTGCACGCACCACATGGACGGCTCCGACGCAGATCGCGGGCGCCGTGCAGCGGTGATCGCCGTACACCACTCGTGCCACTCAGTCTCGACGAACAGGTTTGCAAACGCAGGATGCGCGCGGTCGGCATCCGCGGGATTGAGCACGATCTCGCCGTAGCTGGTCAGCTCGATCTCGCGTGTTTCGTCGGCGTTGTTGGTGACAGTGACGCAGCGGATCTCGGCGGCGTCGTCCGGCACGACGGCGATCTCCGTGCGTGTGTCGATGGCGCCATCGGTGCGCTGGAAGGTGACGCGGTCCGTGGCGAGCTGTGCGCGATACGCGTCCGCCGGTGCGCACACCGGCTGGTGTGCCGCCGACCACACGCGGCCGCTGGTGACATCCTTCACGTAGCAGAACTGGCCCATGGAATCCGTGGTGCCATCGGCACGCCAGCGCGTGACCGCGCTGTCCTCGAAGCGGCTGAAGCCGGAGCCGGCGTGGCTCACCATCACGGTGTAGGGCATCCAGCCGAGCAGCGCGACGTGCGGTCGCGGCGTATCCGCATTCTCGTACTCGCGCACGGCCGGACTCTCGGCTTCCGGCCGGGGCAGCGCTTCGTCGATACGGGACTGCTGCGGCGCCTGGAGTACGAGACGTCGCGGAATCCGCTCGTGCAGCAGCAGCTCCGCGGAGCGCACCAGCGGCTCCCTGTGGAAGCGCTCCTGCCACACTCCGCCGGTCAGCATGTTCGTGAACGCGACGAGGCTCATCCCGATGTGGTGCGCCATGTAGCTGCCGACGATCGCGAAATCCCGGCCGGGCTCCGGACGCGTGAAATCGATGGCGTCGCGGAAGCCGAAGCGGCCGAGAGCGCCGAGATCGGTGAGCGCGGCGAGGTTCTCCATCGCCAGGTCCGGCTCGACCATCAGTGCGAGCGCCGTGGCGTACGGGGCGACGACCAGATCGCGACCCAGCCCGCGCTTCAACGCCAGGTCGGGCACACCGAACGCGCGATACTGATACGTGAGATGTCGGTCGCGAACGTTGTAGGCGCTCTCGCTCACGCCCCAGACCACACCCCGGCTCGAGCCGTGGCTGATCTGCCGCCGCACCGCGCTCTGGCACGTCTGGTCGAGCAGGGTGAACGGGTAGGAGCGCATGACGAGCGCCGGCATCAGGTACTCGAACATGCTCCCGCTCCATGAAACGAGCGCAGTCGCGCCGGACGTGTGCGTCAGCGAGCGACCGAGCCGGAACCAGTGATCGAGCGGCACATCATTTCTGGCGACGGCAATGAAGCTGGCGAGGCGCGACTCGGATGCGAGCAGGTCGTAGTAGGACGAGTCGAGGGAATGGCTGGCATGCTGATAGCCGATCGAGAACAGCTCGCGTTCCTCATCGAAGAGGAAGCGGAAATCCATCTCGGCCACGTACGTCTCGGCGCGGGCGGCCAGCGCCTCCAGTCGCGTGCGTAGCTGCGCGCTGGGGGAATCGCGATTGTCGGGGGTCAGTGCGCGGGCCGCGGACGTACGGCTGTCGCGGACCAGCGAGGAACGGGCATCGAGACACGCCTGCTTCACCGCCAGGAGGTGGCCGGCCAGATTGCCGCTGTCCACCGTGGAGATGTAGGCGGGCTCCATGACCTTCAGGTCGTGCAGGTCGTACCAGTTGAAGAAATGACCACGGAACCGTCTCATCCGTTCCATGGAGCGGAATGCGAGCTCGAGCCGGTGCGTCATGTCCTCGATGGGGATGAACCCCAGGTCATGTGCGCTGCCGATCGCGAGCAGCTGCAGCCCCATGTTGGTGGGCGAGGTGCGCATCGCCAGGACGGGCTCGGGATCCTCCTGGAAGTTGTCCGGCGCGAGCCACTGCGTGCGCTCGCTGACGAACTCGTCGAAGAAGCTCCAGTGCCGCAGGGCGAGGTCGCGTGCGGTTGCCTGCTGTTCGTCATCGGGCATGCGACGCCGGCGCACGGCGGGGGTGCTGAGGGCATGCGCGACAGCCGGTGATACGGCCCAGAGAAGGGCCATCCCCCCGAGCACGATGACGGACCATGACAATACGACGGGTCCCGTGCCGGACGTTCTCGCGAGCGCGAACAGCGCAACCGCCGCCGCAGCAAGCGCGGGCAGAGCCATGGCCCGCCACACACCTCGACCGCCGGCTGTTACGGCGCGCTCGGTCGTGGACGCCGTCTGCCACTCGAGAAGGTGTCGCTTCGTGACGAGCAGTCGCCAGACAGTGCGTACGATGGCATCGGCCGAGATCCACGCCTGGTGCGGCAGGAAGATCACAGCCAGCACGAACTGCTGTGCGTTCGTCGCGGCGTCGCGGCCTACCGCTGCGTAGTAGGCGCGCCATGACCGGTCGAGTGGCGGGCGCAATGCGGCGACCAGCAGCGAGATGATCCATGGCGCGCCGATGGCGGCGAGGCCGAGCACCGTCCAGCGCAACGGAGATCCGGGCAGCAGTGTCCAGCCTGCGACGAGAAACAGGAGCTGTCCGATCTCGACCGTGCTGCGGCGGAGATTGTCGAGAATCTTCCAGCGCGACAGCAGCGGCAGCCGATTCGGTTCCGGACCATCGGGCCCGGGCACGCGCGTGGTCAGCCAGCGCAGCAGCTGCCAGTCGCCCCGGATCCAGCGATGCTTCCGTCGCGTGAAGGTGAGGTAGCGCGCGGGGTAGTCGTCATACACGCTGATCGCGCTGACGAGTCCGGCGCGTGCGTAGCTGCCTTCGATCAGGTCGTGGGAGAGCAGCGTGTTCTCCGGGAAGCGGCCGTGCGTGGCCTGCTCGAACACGTCCACATCGTAGATCCCCTTCCCGGTGAAGCTGCCCTCGCCGAACAGATCCTGGTAGACGTCGGACGACGCCGTCGTGTACGGATCGACGCCCGGGTGGCCGGAGTGGATCGACGCGAAGCGGGAGCGATGCGCGCTGGGCAGGGACACGCCGACGCGCGGCTGGAGGATGCCGTACCCCCGCACGACGCGGCCGCTCGCGGTGTCATATCGCGCGCGGTTGAGCGGGTGAGCCAGCGCGCCGATCAGCTCCGCGGCGGCGCCCGGGGGCAGCACGGTGTCCGAGTCCAGAGTGATGACGTAGCGGACCGTGAAGAGGGTGTCCACGTTGCCCGCGATCGTGGAGAACGCGTCCTTCCCGCCGCCGCGCAGGAAATGGTTGAACTCTGCCAGCTTCCCGCGTTTGCGCTCCCAACCCATCCAGGTATCCTGGCGCGCATTCCAGCGGCGGTCGCGGTGGAACAGAAAGAACGTATCGCCGGTGTCGGGCGCGTAGCGTTCGTTGAGGTCGCGCACGCAGTCCACCGCGGCCGCCAGGATCGCTGCGTCCGCATCGCACGATGGCGTCGGCGCGTCGGTGAAGTCACTCAGCACTGCGAAGTGCAGGTGAATCTCCCGGTTCGCCAGAAACTGCACCTCGAGATGATCGAAGGCCTCACGCACCGACTCCACGCTCTCGAAGAGCGTGGGGATCACGACGGCCGTTCGGAGCTCGGCCGGGACGCCGGTGCGCTGCAGATCGAGTGCGGGGAGCGTGCGCGGCGGGAGCAGGGCGGTTACGAGCTGATCGACGGCCGCGATCGCGATGTGCGCGGCGGGCAGGAACGCGAACAGGAGCACGGCCCCCCAGGCGACGGAAGCGGCCGGGCCCGCCAGCCAGAGCACCGCGGCGAGCGTCGTCAGGACAGCCGCGAGAACGGTGCTGACGAACGCGAAGTCGGGATGTCGCAGGACCCAGCGATGCACGGCCTCGCGCGGCTTCGGCCGGTAGCCGGTCACCGCTTCCAGCTCGGCGAGCCCGTCATCGACGAGGTAGTAGCCGGTGTGCGCCCTGACATGCTCGGCGCCGTGTGCTTCGAGTCCCGCCCGCGCGAGGTCTACGGTCAACGCCGCGATGTCTTCTTCGCTGCTGCTGGTGCGACGTGCGACGCGCTCCACGACGTGCCGATAATGGTCGCGGGCGCCGAACGTCATGCGGGAGTGGTATGCCGCGGGATCCTGGCGCAGCACCGCCTCCATCACGCTCTGCCGCTCGACGAACCCGCGCCAGTCCAGGTGGGCGATGGTGCGGAGACTGGTGATGCTGTTCGCCATCATCACGTGCGTCAGCGCCAGGTGCTGCGTGGAGCGCGCCGATGCGACTTCGTGGTCCACCACCCGGTCGGTGATCCACTGCTCGATCTCCACGAGCGGCAGGTACGATGCGCTCGTCAGCCGCAGCTGATGGAGGAAACGCGCAATGAAGACTTCGGTGAGGCGCGGCGGATCAGCGACGAACGCGTCCAGGACGCGGCCGAGGGCGACAGTGCCCTCCTCGTTCGCCTTGTCGATGCGCAGCGCCCATGCGTCGGCCTTCTCGATCTCGCTCATGCGCTGCATCGTGCGCAGCGCCATGCGGCGCACGCTCTCGATGAGGGCGAGTCGGAACATCGCGGGAAGTGCCCACAGCTCGCCGATCGAGAGTGGCGAGACGGACTGCCAGGCCGTGACGAACAGCTCGAGGTTCTCGAGGTCCACGCGCGCTTCCGAGTGCGAGATCAGCGCGATCGCCAGCTCGTAAACACGCGGGTACCCTGTGAGCCTGCCGCTCGCCAGCTCCGGCAGCTCACGGTAGTAGCCGCGCGGCAGCGTCTCGTGGACTTCGCGGATCTGCTCCTGCACGACGTGGTAGTTGTCCAGCAGCCACTCACCGGCGGGACCGACGTCCACGTTCCGCGCAGCGCCGGCCGCCAGCTCGGTCCGGGTGTCATCCAGGATCTCCGCGGTCTCGGCCAGGCGCGCGAGCAGCGCCGCTTCGCGACGCACGCCGGCGCGGGGCAGCACGGCTTCACGGCCGGCGACGTTGCGAGCTTTCTCGGCCAGCTGATCGGTACCGAGCAGGGCACCGCGGATCGGTCCGGCGAGCAGCTCGTCGCGGGCTGACCCGGGTCGAGCCTGGAAGGGGAGCCGGAAGCGGGGGACTGCTATTGCGACCGTGTCATGAAGCGAGTCGTCCTTTGGCGAGATATGAAGCGCTGCCGGTCATGCGTGCTACCCCCTGGCCCGGGCGAGGTTACGACGCGCGTGGGCACCGCTGTGACGACTGGCGTGGCACGCAGCCCCCCGGCTAACGTCCACGCATGAATCAAACGAAAGATCGTCACGATGCGATTGTCGTGCTCGGCGGCATGGTGGAAGAGGATGGCACGCTGACGCCATGGGTGGCCGCGCGTGTCGAGCGGGCGCTGGAAGCGTATCAGGCCGGCGTCGCGGCGCACGTCGTGTTCACCGGCCGGACGGGTCTGTACGGCCCGGCGCAGCCGCGCGTCACGGAGGCCGCGGCGATGGCGGCATACGCGGAGGAGCGCGGCCTTCCTGCGGCAGCCATCCTGCTCGAGGAGCACGCGCGCGACACGCTCGGCAACGCGTACTTCGTCCGGCGCGACATTCTCCAGCCGCACCGGTGGAGCTCGATACGGGTCGTCACCAACGATTTCCATCTGTCGCGCGCGGCGTGGGTGTTCCGCAAGGTTCTCGGGCCGCGCTACGACTTCTCGTTCACATCCGCGCCGTCGGGGTTCTCGACGGACGAGCTGATCGTGCGCGCCCTCGACGAGTGCCGCGTCTCCATCTTCCTGAACGAATGGCTGGCAACGGTCGAGGACGGTGATGAGGTCAGCGTGGACTCGGTCATGCGGCATCACCATCCCGTATACGGCAACGCGCCGATGATGTCGGCGGAGGAGATGGAGCGGCGGCTGAGCGAGATTGCACGGATCGACCGCATCGAGGGGACGGCGCAGTGGCTGCCGCGGGCCGGGATGTAGCGGCCGCGCTCCGGCGTCAGTCACCAGTGCACCGTAACGTCAGCGGACCCGGCGCGAATAGTCCTTCGTGAGCGCGCGCAGCACGGCCGCGCTGTCTGCCTGCGACAGCGGCAGCAGACCGGCCGCGTCGATCGTGAGACTCATGCGCGCGATGACGGCCGGCCAGTCGGCAGCAGTGTGGAGAGCCGGATCCGGTGTGGAGTGACAGACACCGCAACGGTGACTGAGACGGTGGAAATCGGGGTCCTCATGCAGCTTCCTGGCGACCTTCTCCGGGAACGCCTGAACGTCGATGTCCGCGCGCGCGCTGATGCCGGCCCGCGGGGCCGAGCCCGCTGGCGCGAGACGGGTCGCGGCCAGCTCGCGCAGCGCGGCTGCCGTGTCGTTCAGACGGTCACTGCGCTGGCGGTCGCGGTGCGAGATGACCGCGGCGGTCAGCATGCCGACCACCAGCAGCAGCCCGAACGCACGCCGCAGGCTCATCGGCGGTAGAGATCATCGACCGCCTGACGGATCTCCTTCAGCGACCGGCCCTCATTCGTCATGCGGTGCGCAAGAGCGGCTTCCGTGAGGCACACGTCGCAACCGGCGCCATGGTCATCCTGGAAGCACGTCAGCAGCGAGCGGTGATTGGAGTGCTTGCTGCAGTCGCAGTGGCAGTAAAGACCGTCGAGCACGTGCGGTATCTCGGCTGCCATGTCGTAGACTTCCGCGATGCGCGGATACGATGCATAGCGGCTCGATGACGCGACTGTGATCTCGCTCAGATCACCGCGCGGGTCGGGGTGATGCGCATTTGCCGTACGCGTCGTCGCAAGTCCGAGCAGCAGCACGACTACCGCGAGTGCCACGACCGTGTAGCGGATGAGCGGTGATACCTGCGGCCCGGCCTGCTTTCTGTTCCTGCCCATTGTATTCCGCCTGAGCCTGATTGCGCTGTCCACGATGGGTGCGGCCACGAGGCGGCCGCGGTCGGTTCCGGTGTCGGACTATAACGATTTGCATGCTGCGGGACGAGCCGGGAAAGCCCGGAACCGGTGTAAGGCGATCCACCACGCAGGGCAGCTGCCGCTGCCGAAGCGGCCTGACGGTCTTGCCGGGCCGCGCATACGCGGCTCAATTCCGATGTGGTCCCCAGCCTCCCGGAGCTGCCATGTCGTCTGTCCGCCTCGCCTTCGCTGCCGGTCTCGCTCTGCTGCTGCCGGCGGCCGCGGGCGCGCAGACGCCGAGGTTCATGATCGAGCTCGAGGGCGGTCCCGCGTGGCAGAGCTACAACGATGTCGAGATCCCCAATGACGGCTCCGCTACGCGATTCTCGCTGTACGATCTGGCGGGCAGCGGACCGTGGCCGGCCGGCAGGCTCTACGTCACCTGGAACATCGCGCCGCGGCACGGGCTGCGCCTGCTGCTCGCGCCGTTCAGCCTGACGGAGATGGGCACACCGGAGGAAGCGGTGCGCTTCGCGGGTGCGACCTACGCGGCCGGAGAACCCGTGCAGGCGACGTACACGTTCAACTCATACCGGCTGTCGTACCGGTATCTCGCGCGCGCGGGCGACAGGACCTCCGTGTGGATCGGTGGCACGGTCAAGGTCAGGGACGCGGTGATCGCGCTGGAGGGTGTCACGTCGAGTCGCAAGGACGATCTCGGCTTCGTGCCGCTGCTGCATGTCGCAGGGGAGTGGCGCTTCGCACCCGCGTGGCGCATCGGCCTGGACGCGGACGGTCTGGCCGGCGGCCCCGGCCGTGCGATCGATGCCGCGCTCGAGCTGGGGCACGATATCAACCGCCGGTGGACGGTCGAAGCGGGCTACCGGATGGTCGAAGGCGGCGCGGACGTGGAAGAGGTCTACACGTTCGCGTGGCTGCATTACGCGACGGTGTCACTGGTATGGCGAGTGGGAGCGGCGCGTTGACCGGAGGACGCGACCGGCGGCACTGTCGTGGCTGACGAAGTACGCGACCGCCGGATGACGAAGGGGGTCAGCGTGGCGCAGGGTAAGGCGGGCCGGGCTGTCGTGCTGGTGACCGGCGCCACCGGCTACATCGGGGGCCGGCTGGTGCCGCGGCTGCTGAGCGCCGGACATGCAGTGCGCTGTGTGGTGCGGGACCCGGCGCGACTGCAGGGCCGCAGCTGGCAGCATGATGTCGAAGTCGTCACCGGCGATGTACTTCAACCGGCCACGCTCGAGGCAGCAATGGCCGGTGTTACTGCGGCGTACTACCTCGTGCACAGCCTCGGCACGACGGATTTCCATGAACGCGATGTCGCGGCGGCGCGTAACTTCGGGCGGGCCGCGGCCGCGGCGGGCGTCGGCCGCATCATCTATCTCGGCGGTCTGGCCGAAGCGACGCCGGGGCTGTCGGAGCACCTGCGCTCGCGTCAGCAGACCGGTGACGCGCTGCGCGAGGCCGGCGTGCCGGTTACCGAGTTCCGCGCAGGCGTGATCGTCGGATCCGGCAGTCTGTCCTTCGAGATGATCCGGTATCTGACTGAGCGCGTACCGGTCATGGTCTGTCCGCGCTGGGTCTACACGCGCACGCAGCCGATCGGGGTCCGCGAGGTACTGCGGTATCTGACGGCGGCGCTGGAGGTACCGGAGAGCAGCGGCCGGATCATCGAGATCGGCGGCTCGGACGTCATCACGTACGGCGACATGATGATGATCTACGCCGAAGTGCGGGGGTTGCGGCGCTGGATGGTGCCCGTGCCCGTGCTGACCCCGCGACTCTCGTCGCTGTGGGTGAATGTGGTAACGCCGATCCCGGGCGCGATCGCACGGCCGCTCGTGGAAGGTCTGCGCAACGAGAACATCGTTCATGACACGGCGGCCGCGGAGCTGTTCCCGCAGATCGCGCCGGTGGGCTATCGCACGTCGGTAGAGCGCGCACTGAGCAGGCTCCAGGCGAGCAGCGTGGAGTCCACCTGGAGCGACGCGCTGAGCAGCAGTCAGCAGGATGCGGAACCGGTCACGCTGACGAACCGTGAAGGCATGATCCGCGAGCATCGCCGGCGCGTGGTGGATGCATCACCGGCCCAGGTGTTCCGTGTGTTCACCGGCGTCGGCGGTGCGCGCGGCTGGCTCTACATGGACTGGGCGTGGCGGCTGCGCGGACTCGCCGACCGACTGCTCGGCGGCGTGGGGATACGACGCGGGAGACGCGATCCTGATCAGCTGCGCGTCGGCGATGCGCTGGACTTCTGGCGCGTCGAGGCGATCGAGACGGACCACCTGCTGCGGCTGCGCGCGGAGATGAAGGTGCCGGGCATGGCATGGCTGCAGTTCGAGGCGGCGCCGCGGAAGGACGGGCGCACCGTTCTCACGCAGACGGCGTTCTTCGCACCCAGGGGCCTGTCCGGCTCGCTCTACTGGTACGGCCTCTACCCGGTCCACCGCCTGATCTTCAGCGGCTTCATCGAGGCGATTGCGCGACGGGCGGAGATGGCGGCGCGAGAGACACCGGCTCGGCCCTGATCTGCACACCTCACCTCGGGCAGCGGCGGCACACGATCATGCCGACTGCCGCTCAGGCGTTACGCTGCTTCGACGTTCTCGCGTGACTGCGGCAGTCGCAGAGTGAACGTCGAGCCTTCACCCGGCCGGCTCTCGACGGTCAGCTCACCACCCATGATGCGTGCAAGCTCACGGCAGATGGCCAGGCCGAGCCCGACGCCGCCGTGCACACGCGTGTACGTCTGGTCCACCTGCACGAACGGCTCGAAGATGCGCTCCAGCTGATCGGCCTCGATGCCGATCCCGGAGTCGCTCACCGCGAACGAGAACGTCCCGTCCTGGAGGTTGGCGTCGGCGCTGACACGTACGGTGCCACCAGCCGGGGTGAACTTGATGGCGTTCGCGACGAGGTTCTGCAGGATCTGCTGCACGCGGTAGGCATCGCCGCGGAACAGTCGTTCGCCGACCGCCCCGGCGCTGTCACTGGTCAGGTCAATGCTCTTGTCCGCCGCCTCGGCGGTTGCGGCCGCGAGCACGTCATTGATGATCGCATCCGCATCACCCGTATCATCCTGGACGGTCATGCGGCCCGCTTCGATGCGCGCGAGATCGAGCACCTCATCCACGAGGCGGATCAGGTAGTTGCCGCCCACCTTGATGCGCTCCATCTGCTTTCGCTGTGACGCGGACAGTGGCTCCGGGATGCCGGCCAGAAGGAGGTCCGTGTAACCGATGATCGCGTTGATCGGCGTGCGCAGCTCGTGGCTCATGGTGGCCAGGAACTCCGACTTGGCGCGATTGGCCGTCTCGGCTTCCGCGCGTGCGGTCTGCGCCTCACCGATCTCGTCGCGCAGCCGCGCCTGTGATCCGGCGATCTCTCCGGCCATGCGATTGAACGCCGACGCCAGCTCACCGATCTCGTCGTGACGGGCGGATCGCACGGGAGCCGGCCGGCCCCCGGTGCCGAGCTGACGCGTTGCCTCGGCGAGCTCCCGGAGCGGCCGGGTGATGCGGCGGCTCAGAAGCCAGGCGCCGATCATGCCGAGCAGGATCAGCAGTGCAGCGCCGACCATCAGCTGTCTCATAAAGGAGTGCGGCCCGGCAAGCACCGCTTCGAGGGGCGCCTCGGCCACGAGCGAGATCTGCGCGCGCGTTGCCGGCGCCACCCAGGCCACGGCCGGCGCGCCATCCGTTGGTCGCTCATGCTGGGAAGGCACGGCCACCGTGTGATCGAAGGGTGCCTCGACCGCCTCCCCCATCAGCGTGATCCAGGGTCCGCCGGCGCTGTTCACATAGTATACGGCGGATCCCGGACCGATCAGCTCGCCGATCGCATCGGCCGAGCCCGGATCGCCGATCGTCAGCAGTCTCGCCAGGGCGCCGGTCGTGTCGTTCTCGCTGACCAGTGGTGCCGTGATCCACAGGTACGGCCGTCCGCCGACCACCCCGATCCGGGTGTAGCCGGTGTGGCGCACGTCCACGAGCGCACGGATGCTGTCCACCTGGGCGGCCGTGATGCCCGCGGGCCAGCCGCCCGCCCGCGCGACGCTCCGACCGTCGGGCAGCAGAAGCTCGACGGTGAGCGAGTCGGAGCGGTCCACCATCCTGGCGAGGACCTCCGCCGCCGCGCCGTCATCCGTTCCCGTCTGCAGAGCGGTTGTCACGGCCGGCGCGCTACCCGCGCGCGCCATCTCGGCTGCCGACCCCTGGACGCCATTGTCAACCAGGCCCGCGAGCTGCTCGGCCGTCTGCCGCAGGCGGCTCTCGTTCGCGGCGAGGGCGGAGCTGCGGACCTGGTGGTATGCGGCCCACGCCCCGCCGGCTACCAGCAGGACCAGGAGTGCCGTGATGACCAGGGGCAGCTTGTACTCCAGCGAGATCCCGCGGTCGCGCTTGCGTCGCTCCGGTCCAGGATGACTTTGCATACGGTCAAATTACTCCGACAGGGTCGTCCGGCCAACTGCCTTGTTATCACTCTGGCAGCGAGGGCAGAAATACGTGCTGCGATTCATGTCACCCTGCATGAAGCGTTCGACGGTCGTGCCGCAGTCGAGGCAGGGCCTGCCGCTGCGCATGTAGACCCACAGGCGCTGCGCCGACGGAGTGGGTCGGCGCCTGAGCGGCACCGCGGTGCGGCGCCGCGTGAGCAGATTCAATCGCATCAGGTGAGCGGCCTTCCGGAAGATCTCGGTGAGCGTATCCGCATCGAGGTCGCGCATGCGCGTGCGGGGGTGCACGCGGCACTCGAACAGGACTTCGCTCTTGTAGACGTTGCCGATGCCGGCGGCGATCCGCTGGTCCATCAGCACGTCACCGATCTCGCGACTGGCGTGCGCGGGGACGCGGGCGCGGCGCACGGCCTCATCGATGTCGGGCGGGTCGGCAAGGAGGTCGGGCCCGAGGCGGCCGAGTCGGGGATGTGTGCGCAGCGCTTCCTCGCGGAGCAGCTCGGCCGTGAACGCATTCTCACAGATGTATGCAGTCTCATCGGCGACGAGCATCGCCGTGATGTCGCGCGGCGCGCGTTCGCGCACGTGCCGGCGGATCCATCTCCCCTTCATGCCGAGGTGCACGCGCAGGATCCAGCCGCCCTCGATGTGCACGAGCAGATGCTTGCCGTGCGCTTCGATGCGCTCGATCGTATGTCCGGCGAGCTCCGGCACGTCACCGCGATCGCGCACGAAGAAGCGGGCGAGCCTGCGGCCCTGCAGCTCGCGGTTCAGCACCCGCGCATTGCGATGGACGGTATCGCCTTCGGGCATTGCTACTGTGCGCGCAGTCGCATGTATCGGTAGTCGTGCTGGAAGCCGGCCTCCTGGAGCAGCGGCGCGAGCGGCGACCGGATGGCGGCATCGGGTCCGATGCGCTCGATCGAGAGAGTGCGGGACGGTCGTCCCCGGGCGACATCGCGCAGCGCGGGCAGGGCACGCGCAACGGCGTCATCGCCCGCGTCCGCGAACGTGCGCAGGCGGCGGCCGTCGCGGTCCAGGTAGAGGACGGGGACGCCGTCCACCAGCACGACGGTGGCTCCGGCCGCGCGGCGTGCACCGCGTGCGGCATCGCCGTCGGCGAGCGGCGGCCAGGGCAGGAGCCAGCCGTACGGGTTGGCGGGATCGGTAGCGGCCAGGGCGATCGCGGTGCTGCCCGGCGCCGCGTCGCGTTCGCGGCGGAGTCGGTCCACGATGCCGGGCCATGCGAATTGTGCGCCGCCGAGACCTTCGACGAAGTAGCCGCGGCGCAGCCGGCCGGCCTCCTCCATCGAGCGCAGCACGTTGTAGACACTGCCGATGCCGCCGCCGAGTGCTTCGACCTGCGCCGTCTCGCGCGCGACGATGCCGTGCCGGTCGAGCAGCGT
>DATHVW010000114.1:0-20765 GCA_035461085.1 Longimicrobiales bacterium
TCCAGCTGCTCGATCGCCGGCTCCGCCTCCTCCAGCGGGCGGAGCACGCGACCCGTCTCGATCATGGACTCAATACTCGATTTCCCAGAACCCCGCCCGGGCACCCGCCAGCACCACGCTCCGCGCGTCCTCCGCCGGCACGGTCACGCCCGCTCGCGCCTGCGCTTCATCCGCCGTGCGACGCATGAACTGTGCGATCGTCTCACCCGGCGCACGCGCCTGCCGGATCTGCTCCATGATGTCCTGCCACGTTCCCGCCACCACCCCGCCATCAGGGAGATGGACACGGTGCCGCGCGGCGTCGCCTTCCAGCGCCACCAGCTCCGCGTCCGGCGCGTCCGTCTCAGGCAGCTGAGCACCCGCCTCCACCTCCGCCAGCAACTGGTCGATGGGGTCTTCCTGCCCCTCGATCTCCTCCAGCCGCCGCTCCCACATCGCCAGCTCCGCCGCCCCCGCCTGCAGACCCTCCAGCGCCCGCTTCAGCTCGACCAGCCGCCAGATCGCCAGCGTGTCCCAGTGCTCCGACGGCGACACACGCTCGAACTCGCGCGCCGCGCCCACCCAGTCCCCGCGGTCGTACAGCAGGTGACCCAGGTAGATCCGGGCCTCGTGATACTCACTGTCCAGGTGCAGCGCCCGCCGCAGCTGGCGGCGCGCCGCCGTCTCCTCGTCCAGCCGGTGCAGCGTGTAGCCGTACGCCGCCGCCGCCTCCGCGCTGCTCGCGTGCAGCTCCACCGTCTCCGCGAAGACCTCCCGCGCTTCGATGTACATGCGCTCGCGATACAGCGCACGCCCCATTGTCAGCAGCAGCTCGAGATCCTCGCCGCACGTCGTCTCCCGCGCCCGCGCGAACAGCCGGAGCGCATCCTCCGCGTGCCCGAACCGCAGCAACGCCTCGCCCATCCCGACCAGTCCGTCCTCGTGCTCCGGGTCCAGCACCAGCGCTCGCTCGAACGCCTGCCGCGCCCACACGAACTCCTCCCGTGCGAGTCGCGTATAGCCCAGTCCTACGTACAGTTCCACCGAGTGGGGATAGAGTCGGAGGCCCTCCTTCAGGGTGTCGAGCGCTGCTTCGTAATTGCCGTCGTCGTAGTAGCGGTGTGCACGTTCGTCGTATTCCTCGGAGCTGAGGAAGGGAGTGGCCATTCATCGCCTCCTGTTGCCGACGCTGCTGCTTCCCCGGTTGGATCGGGTGGGAGAGGGAACTGAACACAATGTAGTGTGGTCGTGACGAGTGTGCTACCCCCATATGTGGTGGTCTGCGTCCGATGCGCACTCGAAGCGCGCTCGAAGTCCGCGTCGAGGTGCCGCCGGCGTTCGGGGGTGCTCGACTGAGGGGTGGCGATCGGCTCGAATCGCGATGGCGGTGGCGGCGCTTCGACAGTGATCGGTGGGTGTCGGTGGTGTCGGTGGTGTCGGTGGTGTCGGCGGTTCGGCGGTTCGGCGGTTCGGCGGTTCGGCGGTTCGGCGGTTCAGCGGTGGGGTGCTCGGGAAAGCATCCAATGTTCCACTTGCGGCAGGCGAACAGGGCGTCTGGACGCTTGAGCGCTCTCTGAGCCGTCAAGTCTCCGGAAGTCCGGCACGCGCGATCGGCTGTGGAATATTGGCTGTGTTATCCGCCGCGAATCCTCCACCGGCGGGATCCAGCGGGGCGAATGGAAACCTGGAGGCGGGCGCCGCGCGGGGGGACCGTCCCGGCTCGCCATCCCGTCCCGCCGTCCGCGTCGTTCCGGCGCCCCATCGTCCGGGCCTACCGTCGTCAGCGCCGTCCCCGCCGTCCCGCCATCCCGCAGCCGCCATCCCGACATCCCGGAGTCCCGCAGTCCCGCCATCCCGCAGTCCCGCCCGTCCCGCAGTCCGCGCCATCTCGCTCCCGGCCGCCCAATCGTCCCACTGTCCCCTGCGACGGCGTCGCGGACCGCCTGACGATCGGCGGCCGTTACTGCCGATCGGCTTCGCTCGCCGGCGGCATGGGCGGATCCACGATCGGTGCGCCCCAGGCGTCCCAGTTGACGGGCAGTCCCATCTGGGTGCGCATGCGCTCGGTCGCGAACATCTGGAACGGCTTACCGTACTTGCGGCTCAGATAGAAATTGATCGCCTCGGCGACGTAGCCGGACGCGGTATAGCCGTGGAGCGAGTGCGCCAGGAACATCGTGACGGCGATCTCGGCGGGCGCGCCGGGCTCACGGGCGCCGGTGCCCACGAACCAGCCGTGATCGGGACCGCTCGGCGCCTGGGCCGTTCCGGTCTTGCCGATGAAATCCCAGTCGCGCAGCCGGCTGCGGCCGGCGGTGCCGCCGGGCTGAACCACGCGGCGCATGCCGGCCTCGAGGTACCAGCGGTCGCGCGGCGTGGTGTGGAACTCTGCGGTGTCGCCCGGCGCGCCGCTTTCCATGGCGAGGCGCGGAGCGGGCACCTTGCCGCTGGGCGCGGTGAGCGCCGAGTAGATGTGCGCGAGCTTGATGATGGTCATCGTCATCGGCCCCTGCCCGATGGCGAGCGACATGACCTCGTTCTCGGCGGGCCTGTAGCCGCGCTCGCGCTCCCACCAGCCGATGTCCGGCCAGTTGGGACTCCGCTCGTGCGGAACGTCGATGCCGGTCGGCTCGCCGAAGCCGAGACGCGCGCCGTGCTCGAGCATCCGGCGCAGTCCGATCCTGATGCCCAGCTGGTAGAAGTAGACGTTGCAGGAGTTCTTGATCCCTTCGACCATGTTCTGCCTGCCGTGCACGCCGTGGCAGCGTGCGTAGCGACCCTGGAAGCTCAGGCCACCGGTGCAGTTGACGAGGTACTCCTCCGGATCGATGACACCGAGATCCAGCGCCATGCCGGCGACCGCGAGCTTCCACGTCGATGCAGCCGGCTGACCGGAGGCGACCACGCGGTCGAGCAGCGGGATGCGCGGGTCCTCGTTCAGGACCTTGAAGTTGGTGGTCGAGATTCCGCCGATGAACAGGTTCGGGTCGTAGCTCGGGTTGCTGTAGTACGCCAGTACACCCCCCGTCTGCGGGTCGAGGGCGGCGATCGAGCCCTCCCATTCGCGCGGGAATATCTTGGCGATGTACTCCTGCAGGTCCAGGTCGAGATAGAGGTGCAGGTCGCGCCCCGGGATCGGCGGCAGTCCGGTTTCCTCGGGCAGCCAGCGCTGGATGCGCCCATTGGCGTCGACCTCGAGGTACCGCTTGCCAGGCACGCCGCCGAGCAGCTTCTCGTACTGCCGCTCGAGGCCTGCCTTGCCGATGAAGCGGCCCTGCTCGTAGCCCTGGAACTGGGGCATCTCGAGCTCTTTTTCGCTGATCTCGCTGATGTATCCGATGAAGTGAGCGATCGCCTCACCGGCCGGATAGCGGCGCTTGGCGTACGGGTGGACGATCACGGACGGGAACAGGTGCTTGCGCTCCGCGAGCGCCGCGACGGCCTGCTGCGATGCGTCCTCGAGCAGCACCATCGGCAGGTGCTTCTGCTGGTTCCAGCGGCGACGGGCCCGCGTGAGGTTCGCCTCCGTCAGCCCCAGGATCGGCGTGAGGCGCTCGATCTGCGCTTCCATCGAGTCGCCCGGCATGATCTGGATCTGGAAGCCCGGCACGTTCTCGGCGACGACACGGCCGTGACGGTCGTAGATCGTGCCGCGCGGGGCGGGGATGGACAGCTCGCGCAGGCGGTAGCCCTGCGCCTTCACCATGTTCTCCTCGCCCCGCAGGACCTGCAGCCGGAACAGCGCGGTCCCGAGGAACGCGACGACGGCGAAGAGGATGACGCGCGCGGCGCGGCTGCGCCTCACCCGTTGTGCCCTGGGGGTCGAGAGTCTGCCGGTTCTTTGCATGGTGCCCTGCCCGAGATATTCGCTACCTGTACAGCACAATCAGCGTGAAGGTCCGCACGTCCCGGGCCGCGGCGCGCGCTCAGGGCTCAGGGAACGCGACGCCGCACTCCGGACATACGAAATCACGACCGCGCCTGCGCAACTGAACCTGCTTCGTGTGGCGCGGGCAGTAAGGCTCCTGACCCGTCTCCAGCTCCGCCGAGATCTTCGTCCGCTCCTCCATTGTTGCGGGCGGGATCTCGAACATCTTGCGCTGCGCGCAGCTCAGGCACTCGAACCAGACCTCGCCGGCGCCATTCTCCCTCGTGCTGATGCGCACGACCTCGCTGAAACCGCCGCACCCGACCGGACACGGCACCATGTCACCGGCCAGGTAGTGCTTCAGCGGATCGGTCTTCTCGAGGGGCGGCGAAGGGCGCACCATTTCATCGCGCGTCTTGCGGCGCTTCAGACGGCGCGGCCGACCGGGTACCCCGAATACGCCCGCCCTGCGCATCTTCTCCAGGCGCGCGCGCTTCCGCTTCTTGCCCGTCTCGGATTCGCCGGTGTCGAAGCGCGGTCCCTTCTTGCGGCCCTTGCGGGCTCCCCTGGCCGCCTTGGCCGGCCGGCCGGCTTTGGCCTCGGCCGCCGGAGCCGCCATTGCCCCCTCGGCCTTTGCCCCCTCGGCGGTGGGCGTGACCGCCTCCGTGCTCGTCGGAGCGCGGTCCGCCGCCTTTTTCCGGGGTGCCCTGACCTTCTTCCCCGCCGCCGGAGCCGGCGCCGCGGCCGTTTCCGCGGCAGCCGCCGCAGGCGCCGCCTTTGCGGGCGCGGCCTTCTTCGCCGGAGCCCTCTTCGCCGCAGGTTCCTTCCGGGCACGCTTTGCCGGTACGGCCTTCGCGGCGCCGGCACGGCTCCGCGTCGAGGCTGGACGGGTCGTCTTTCCTGCGGCTTTCCTGGCCGGAGGTCGTGCGGCCTTGGCGGGCCGCTTCGGCGCCGTCTTCTTCGTCGCCTTCGTGGCGCCGCGACGTGCAGGTGCGCGGCCGGTCGTGCCCTTGCGCGACGTCTTCCCGGCAGCCTTGCCCGCGGTCTTCTTCGCAGTCGCCTTGCCGGCCGGACGACGGGCGGTGCCGCCTGCTGCCTTCTTCGCCGGCGACTTTCGCGCTGCCGACTTCTTCGCCGCAGGCCGTTTCGCCGTCTTCTTCGCGGGCGCCTTGCGCGCCGGCGTCTTCTTCCCGGCCGTCTTTCTGGCCGGAGCCTTCTTTGCGGGCGCCTTGCGCGCGGCCTTCTTCGCGCCGCCCTTCGCCGCCTTCTTCGCGGTCGTCCTGCCGCCGGATCCAGTCGCCGACCGTCTGGCCGTCTTCGATGTAGCTTTCTTCACACTCTTCTTCCCCACCGACTTCTTCGTGGTATTGCTCGCGCTCCGGCCGGTGCCGGCCTTGCGCGCCGGCTTCCCGGCCTTTCTAGCAGCGACCTTCTTCGCACCGCTCTTCTTCGCAGCAGCCTTCTTCGCACCGCCCTTCTTCGCGGCCGGTTTGCGCGCTGCCGCCTTCCGCGCGGCCGGCTTCTTCTTCGTGCGCGCCTTCTTCGCCGCAGGCGCGCGCACGGTGGCGACGCGCGCCCGGTGCGATTCCGTGACGTCCGACCGTTCGGCCTGTCCAGCGTTCGTCCTGGCCTGTGAGGCCATGCTCACCTCCCGGAATGCCGGCATGGGCAGCTGCCCGGCTGGTTTCGCTGATCAGCCGCGCTGAAGCACGTATGCCGCGTCCTGCAGTGACGTCTCGCCATCGACGCACACCGCGTAACGCCCTCCGCTCCAGATCGAGGCGGAGCCGTGCTCACCGCGCTTGTTTACCGCGTAGAACTCGACATTGAAATTCGGCCGGCCCCGCTCGTCCAGCAGGCGCCGCTCGACTGTCCAGCGTACGATGCGCCGACACGCCTCCAGACACGCGTCCTCCGGGCTCGCACCGCTGCGCATCGCCTCCACGACCACGTGCGATCCGCACGTCTTGATCACCGCCTCGCCACGCCCCGTGGCTCCGGCAGATCCGACATCGTTGTCCGTGTACAGTCCGGCGCCGATGATCGGTGAATCACCCACCCGGCCGGCCAGCTTGTAGAACAGGCCGCTGGTCGTGGTGACCCCGGAGAGGCCTCCATCGCGATCGACGGCGCTGCAGTGGATGGTCCCCATGGGCCGGACACCGTCCCACGAGCTCAGGAGCTCGCCGCCCGGGGCCGCCCCGTCGCCCCGGCTCTGGCGGTCCGACGCGCCGCCGGGCTCACGGCTGAATCGACTCACAGCCTCGCCCGATTCCGACGGCAGCAGCCAGTCATCGTCCGGTGAGAGAGACGCCCGCAATTCCAGCCAGCGCGCGCGTGACGCCTCGGTCAGGAGATCGTCGTCCGCCTCGAACCCCATGGCCCGCGCAAACCGGCGCGCACCGTCCCCCACCAGCATCACGTGATCCGTGTACCGCATGACCGCCACCGCGACCAGGGACGGCGTCCGCACGCCCTCCAGAGACCCGACCGAGCCAGCGCCCCGCGTCGGACCGTGCATGACCGACGCGTCCAGCTGCACGACGCCATCCTCGTTCGGGAGGCCGCCATAGCCGACCGTCATGTCGGCCGGGTCCTCCTCCACGATATTCACGCCCCGGACCACCGCCTCGAGCGTGTCACCGCCCCCGTGGATCACCTCGATCGCCCGCGTCACCGCCGCCTGGCCGTTGCCGCTCGCCACCGCGACAGGCGTAACACGCGCGCGATGCACTGCCGGCGCACCGACCGCTCCGGCGGCCTGCACCCCCGGGGCGAACGGGAACGCGCCAACGGCCGCGGCGCCGATCCCGGCACCCGCTGCTCGCTTCACGAAGTCGCGGCGGGAGGTCATTTGTGGGCTCCTGGGCGTCGAAACGTCCGGCGTTTCGCAAGGCACGAAGATAGTCTCGGACACCGGCCGGCGCCACAGAATCGTGTATTGGCCACCCTATCGTCAGGTCCGGCAACGACTTGGCCGGACACACCCGCAGGATCCGGTGGCGTACGATATCGGGCTGCTCATCCGTGCCGCGCAACAAAACCCCGCCGCGGACGGGGCGGCCCAGGCGGACGAACTTGCGCCGCAAATCGGGGTCCCCCGCCAGAAGGCTTTTCCGGGCATCATTTTGCCCCGCAACGATATTCCCGGTGAAGACAACCATCGACCGGCACCGTTCCTTGCCACGCAACGATTTCCGGGGGCACCGGCGACGGCACGAGAGTTCCGCGCTTCAGCGGCCGATCTGGTCCAGGCTGTAGCGGGCGAGCTTCTCGTACAGGGTCGCGCGGGAGATGCCGAGCGTCCGCGCGGTCCGCGAGCGGTTGCCGGCGTGATGGGCGAGGACGCGCGCGATGTGTCGTCGCTCGACCTCCTGGAGGGACATGGACTCGAGTGTGGCCGTGCCGGTGCCGCTGCCGTTGCCGGCCATTTCGGGCGGGAGGTGGGCGGGCAGGATCTCCTCGGCACCGGCGGCGAGCAGCAGGACGCGCTCGAGAACGTTGCGCATTTCCCGGATGTTCCCCGGCCAGCCGTACTGGACCAGGATTTCGAGCGCGTCGGCGGACAGGCGCGCCGGACCGCGACCGAGACGGCGCCGCAGGTCGAGCAGGGAACGGACGGCCAGGTCCGCAATCTCCTCGCGGCCGCGCTCGCGGAGCGGCGGCAGTCGCAGCGGAAGCACGTTCAGGCGGTAATAGAGGTCTTCGCGGAAACGACCGGCGCGGACGCTGCGATCGAGATCCGCGTTCGTGGCCGCGATGAGCCTCACATCGACCTCGATCTCGCGCGTACCGCCGAGGCGGCGGAAGCGTTGCCGCTCCAGTACCTTGAGCAGCTTCGGCTGCAGTTCCAGGGCAACGTCGCCGACTTCATCCAGAAAGAACGTGCCGCCGTGCGCCAGCTCGAGGAGGCCGCGCTTCTGTTCCCTGGCGTCGGTGAATGCGCCCTTCTCGTGTCCGAACATCTCGGAGTCCAGGAAAGCCGCCGAGAGGCCGGCACCGTTGATCTCGACGAACGGCTGGCTGGAGCGGGGCGAGAGCGAGTGGAGCAGGTGAGCGACGAAGCCCTTGCCGGTGCCGGTCTCCCCGGACAGCAGCACGGTCGTATCGCTGTTCGCGAGCACTTCGACCTGGCGCGCGAGCTCGCGCATGAGCGGCGTCCGGCCGAGGCCCTCCGCCGATCCGGCGTCGCTCTGGCGTTCGGCGAAGTAGCGGTTCCGCCGTCTCAGGTCGGCCTTCTCGAACGCGCGCTCGGAGGCCACCTCGAGGTGTGCCAGCTCCACCGGCTTCGTCAGGAAGTTCTCCGCGCCCAGCCGCATCGCCTCCACGGCCGTCGGCACATCGGCGTGGCCGGTGAGCATGAGCACGGTCGCATCTGCATCGCGGGCGCACAGCACTTCCAGCAGGTGCAGCCCGCTCATGCCGGGCAGGCCGATGTCGAGCAGCACGAGGTCGGGGCGGTCGCGCTCGTACAGCTCCAGCGCCCCGCTCGCTTCCGCCGCCCGCTGCACGGTCCAGCCCTTCTTCTCGAAGAAGCTCCCGAGCAGGCGCAGCACCTCTGCGTCGTCATCCACCAGCAGGATGGTACGCGTCACGATGCCGGAGCCTCGCTCCCGCCCGTACCCTTCTCGCCCGACTTCGCGAGCGGCACCAGCAGCACACGCGTGACCCGCCGCTCCTCCACTTCCTGCACACGCAGCTCGCGCGCGCCGGGAATCGCGACCATGTCGCCCGCCTCCGGCACGCGGCCGAGCTCGCCGAAGATGAAGCCGCCGATCGTGTCGTAGTCCTGCTCCGGCAGCGACAGGCCGAAGTGCTCGTTGACGTCGAAGATGCTGGCGCTGCCGTCGATCAGCACGTCGCCCGACTCGGTGATCTCGAAGTCGGTTTCCTCTTCGGGGACGTCGTGCTCGTCGTAAATGTCGCCGACGATCTCCTCGAGCATGTCCTCCAGCGTCACCAGGCCGTCCGTACCGCCGAACTCGTCCAGTACGATCGCCATGTGCACACTCTTCGTGCGCAGCTCGGGCAGCAGCTCGCCGATCCGCTTCGTATCCGGCACGAAGTACGGTTCGCGCACGAGCTTCGCGAGGTCGAACTCCTCCACCGCATCGCCGTCCAGCGTGAGCTGCGTGAGCAGGTCCTTGACCAGCAGGATGCCGATGATGTCATCGATCGATTCCGCGTACACGGGCATCCGGGAATGACCCTCCTCCATCGCGAGCGCCAGCGTTTCGGCGCGCGTGGCCGTGACCGGCAGCGCGATGATGTCGCGGCGGGGCGTCATCACCTCCCTGGCCAGGGTGTCGCGGAACTGGATCACGCCGAGCAGCATCTGCTCCTGGTCGGATTCCGCCGACCCCTCCTGGTGGCTCTGCTCCACCAGGTGGCGGATCTCATCGTGAGTGTCCGCCATCGACGGCAGCTCGCTCGGCCGCCCGCCGGTCAGGCGCACGACCGCGCTCGCGGAGAAGGAGGCGAGGCGGATCAGCGGGGACAGCACGATCCCGAACCACTGCGTCGGACGGGTCGTCCGGAAAGCGATGCGCTCCGGGTCCTGTGTCGCGAGCAGCTTCGGCACCTGCTCGCCGAGGACGACGTGCACGAACACCACGATCACCAGGGTCACGGCCGCGGCCAGCGCGTGGCTGAGCGGCGCTTCACCCCGCAGGCCGGTCACGCCCCACGCGGCAATACGGGGATGGACGACGTCGTACACGGCGCTCTGCGCGATCCAGCCAATGGCGATGGTGGCCAGCACGATGCCCAGCTGGGCAGTCGCAATGACCCGCTCCGGCGATTCCATCGCCGCGAGCACCCGCTGGGCACGACGATGGCCCGACCGCGCGAGCGGCTCGACCCGCGAACGACGCGACGAGATCAGCGCGAATTCTGCCGCGACGAAAAAGGCGTTGATGGCGATCAGCGCCAGCACGGCGAGCAGTTTCAGAGTTGTACTGGCGGGGTCCATGGCAGGGTTTCAGAGTCGCGTGCGACCGCCCGGACGGGCAGCCGCACGCAGCGGCTCACGCCGCGTTCGCGTCCTCGTGTGCGAGGGCCGTGTGCTCCCGCCCGTGCGGGATGACCGGCTGACAGAACCGCAGTCCGGCCTCGCGAAGCTGTGATAGCTCCGGCGCACCGAGCTCCGGGTGGCGCTCTCTCATGAAGCCGAGCGTCTCCTCCATCCATTCCAGCTGCTCATCGCGCTCCGCGCCGAGCACTCCGCACTGGCGGATTGCGCTGAACAGCTCATCGCGCGCACGATCGAGTACTGTCGGTGGGGCTGCGTTGTTACGGGGGGCGGTGCGACTCTTCCGATTCTCACGCTTCTTACGCGCCAACGGGCGTCCTCCTTCCATGCTTCGGTAACACCTTTCTATGGGGTTCATGCGGCCGCGGCCGCTGATAAGCAATACAGCCAGTAAATATAGCCCTGCGGACCGTGGAGTCCAACCCTTTCGCACGCTGTGGCCGCGGACCTGCGTACTCCCACCGTGGAAAGGAGACGATGTGGAACGACCGGAAATGAGGCAGACCCGGATCGGCGAGTTCCGGATCCAGTCGGAGCACCTGGGTGCGGGACCTCCCGTGGTCCTGCTCCACGGGCTCTCCGGCTCGTGCCGCTGGTGGCGCTTCACGACGCCGGCACTGGCGCGCCGCTACTCGGTACACGTGCCGGAACTGGTCGGATTCGGCGGCAGTCGCCGCCCCGGCCGCCAGCCGGACGTACCCGAGCTGGCGGATGTCATGGCCCAGTGGCTGGACGAGATGGGCCTGACGGACATCGCCCTGGTGGGCCATTCGATGGGCGGGCAGATCGCGCTGCACATCGCCGCGGAGCACCACATGCCCGGGCGGCTCGTGCTCGTAAGCGCGTCGGGCCTGCCGCGCGAGTGGTCGCTGCGCGACGCCGGCCGGTTCGTGGCCCGGGCACTGCCGCCGCGCAGCTGGGGCGCGCCTGCCTTCGTGCCCACGATCGCCGTGGACGCCCTGCGCGCCGGCCCCCGCGCGCTGCTGCTCGCGGCGCGGCACCTCCTGGGCGATGACGTCACGCCCCTTCTGCCCCTGATCTCCTGTCCGACCCTCCTGATCTGGGGGGAGCTCGACCCGCTCGTGCCGCTGAAGCACGGGCGCGCCATGTTCGAGGGGATCGCGGGCGCCCGCCTGGTCGTGCTGCGCGACGCCGCCCACAACCCGATGGCGGACCGGCCGGTGGAGTTCAACCGGGTGCTGCTGGAGTTCCTCGATTCATGAGCGACCGGCGCGGTCTCGTCGAGTTCAGCGGTGGCACCGCGTCCTACCGGGAGGCGGGCTCGGGCATCGCCGCGATCGTGACCGCGGGACTCGGCCTGACGAGCCGGTTCTACGAGGAGAGCTACGCGGCGTTCGCCGCGGCGGGGATCCATATCATCGTGCCCGACCTCCCCGGCTGGGGAGAGACGCCGGGGCCGCGCACCGGGCTCCGGCCGTCCGACACGGCGGCGTTCCTGATCGAGTTCGCTCGCGCTCTGGGGATCCGGCGCGCGGTCTTCATCGGCCACAGCCTGGGCGCGCAGGCCATCGTGCAGGTCGCCGAGCGACGGCCGGATCTCGCCGCGGCCCTGGTGCTGGTCGGTCCGACCGGCGCACCCGGCCGCTTCGAGCTCCTTCGTCAGGCGTGGGGCCTCGCGGTGGAAGCGAAGCGCACGTCCGCGTCGGTCATTGCCGCGGTCGCACGCGAGTATGTGAGCGCGTCGCCCGCGCGCTACATCGGCACATGGCTGCGCCACGGCCGCGACGAGCTCACGCCCCGGCTGCCCCGCATCCAGTGTCCCGCCCTCGTCCTGGCCGGCGACGCCGATCCGGTGTGCCGCCCCGAGTTCATCGAGCTGCTCCGGCACCGCATGCCGCACGCGACGGTCGAGTGGGTGCGCGGCGGGACCCACGCGCTGCCGCGCGGACACGCGGAGGAGTTCAACCGGAGGGTGATACGCTTCATTCGCGAAAGCGTCGCCCCCTAGCCCTGCGCTATTGCAGCGCGCGGCAGCGCTTCGGGGACGCGCCGACCGGGTATGCGATTTACCGGCGGCGCAGCTCGATGCGGCCGTTCGTCGTATCGAGCGACAGTGACCGCCCGCCGGAGCCGACCGTGCCCGAGATGCTGCGGTTCATGAAGCGGCCGCGCACCTCGAGCGGGAAGTCCGTCTCGATGCTGCCCGTCGTGGTTCCCGCCTGGACTCGCGCATTCAGATCGGTGGTGAACGCAACGACTACGGAGCCGTTGGTCGACTTGAACGCGATCTCGCCATCCCAGTCCGAGCGGCCGAGCGTCGCGTCGATGCTGCCGTTGACCGTATGTGCCTGCGCCACGCCACTCGTCGAGATCTCGATGCCGCCGTTCACCGTGTGTGCGATCGTGGTGCCACTCAGCCCGGTCGCCTCGATGCCGCCGTTGACGGTGCGTGCGGTCAGGTTCACGCCGCGCGGCACCTGCACTTCCCACTCCACGCTCACGTCGTTGTTCTGTACGCTGTTCCGCCCGCCGTCGCCCGGGGCACACTCGTTCGGCTCGCGATTCGGACGGTGCGGGTAGACCGCGCAGATCGTGACTCCGCCGGAGTGCTCCAGCACGACCATCCTGACATCCTCCGGATTGTCGCGCCGCGACTTCTTCGTGACATGGACGCGCACCTCGCTGCCGCTCGCGGCGACGGCGCGGATCGGGCCGTTGACGCCCTTCACTTCGATCGTGCGGCCGGATGCGACCGTACCGTTCCACGACCATTCCTGCTGTGCCGCGGCCGGTGTCGCGATCAGGACGAGCGCGACTGCGGACAGGGCAATGCGATTCATATTCATGGTTCCTCGAGCGTGTATCGTGTAATCGTTCAGCGGCCGCGCGGCCGCACCAGATGGATCGTGCCGTTGTACGACTCCAGGTCGATGCGGGCACTGCCGCTGCCGAGTATGAAGCCGTGCTCGCCCTCGCGGGCGCCTTCGACGCGGACCGGGAAGTCGCTCTCGACCCGGCCGTTCCGCGTCTCGATCCCGACGCGGGCATTGGCCTGCGCGGGGATGCTCATGGTGATGCGGCCGTTGTGCGTGCCGAGGAAGTAGTCGCCGTCGTCGTAGACGGTGCCGACGTACTCCACGAGGCCGTTGATCGTGGATGCGTCGACCGACCTCGAGTCGATGTTCCGCATCACAATGCTGCCGTTGGCCGTGCTGGCAGCGATGTTCCCACGACTGCCACTGATGCCGATCGCCTGGTTCACCGTGCTGACCACGATGTCGCCGCGTACGTTCTCCACCGTCACTCCGCCCGAAACGGACTCGATGTCCACCGGGCCGGTGACGTCGCGCACGACGATCGCACCATGCGCATTCTCGAGGGTGGCCGCGCCACGCAGGCCGGCGACCGTGATCTGGAGGCTCATGCCCTCGATGTCGATGCTGTAGTCGCGCGGTACGGTCACCTCGAACGTCACGGCCTGCGGCATGCCCCGATGCTGCGCATCGATGCTCACATCCGATCCGCTGCGTTCGAGCTCGATGACCGTGCGGCCGGTGTGACGGGCGCGCACACGCATCGCGTCGCGGTCCCACGTGTCGATGGTTACGGAGCCGTTGACGGCCTCGAGCCGCAGCTCCCCGCCCGGCCGGACCGCGAATGTGGTGTCCATCTGCTGTTGTGATGTGGCCAGGGCGAGTACGCCCGCCACCATCAGTGTCGTGATCATGCTTCCTCTATTTCAGCTCCGGTCGCGCTGCACATTTGCAGCGCGCGCAGGACATGGGTTCAGCTCCGGGCGCGCTGCACGCCGGCAGCACGTCGCAGTACGTCGATCTTCTTCTGCATCGTGTTGTCCAGCTGGCGGTGCAGGTACGGATTGCCGGGGTCGGCCGCGAGCGCGGTGCGCGCATCCGCGATGGCATGGTCGATCGACTCGAGCGAACGCTCGATCACCTCCACGGTCACCGGATCCAGATGCGCCCGATTCTCCTCGAGAGCGCGCTCCAGGTCCGCGACGTCCGCCTCGTACTCCGGCGCCGGCGCGGGCAGAGCCGTCAGCTGTGTGCTGCGCGGCTCGTCGCCTGCACTCTGAATGATCGTGCCCGTCGCGACCGGCTGTGCCTGCGGACCGTTGCCGATCATCCAGACCGCTGCGCCGGACAACGCCATGAGGAGAACGGCCGCGGCGGCGAGCTGCGGCGCCGAGAAGCTGAACCGGCGCGCGAGACGTGACCGCGCGCTCCCGGCGCGCAGCGGGGTCACGGCCGACATGCGGGCGATGTCAGAGCTCGTGAGCGGCGCACCGGCGGCCCCGGCCGTTCCCAGCTGCGCCGCGATGGCCGGCCAGAGATCACGGGCCGGCTCCAGCACCGGCGCTTCGTGCGCCGCGGCGACCACACTGCGCAGCTCCTGTGCGACGCAACGACACTCGTCGCACTCCTGCAGGTGAGCGCTCAGCTCCCGCTCGGCGGACGCGTCCAGCGTGCCGTCGATGGACTCCGATATTCTTTCGATCCACGGGTCGTGCATGCTGACCCTCCTCATCCGAGATACTGGCGCAGGCTCATCCGCGCGCGGTGCAGCTGCGATTTCGATGTCCCGGCCGTCACGTCGAGCAGGCCGGCGATCTCTTCGTGCGTGTAGCCTTCTATGTCATGCAGCACGAACACGTCGCGGGCACCCCGCGGCAGCGTCCGGATCGCCGCATCCACATCCATCCGCACGTCCGGGCGGTCACCCCGTGCCGGCAGCGGGATCATGTCCACATCGCCCTCGATCCGGCTGCGCCGCGCCGCGAACGTCTGTCGCTTCGCGAGCACCAGGTTCACCGCCAGGCGGTAGAGCCAGGTGCCGAACGCCGAGTCGCCGCGGAACAGCGAGAGCTTCTGCCAGGCCCGGATGAAGACGTCCTGCGTCAGGTCATCCGCTTCGTCCGGCGACAGCATCCGGCTGCAGAGCGAGTGGACGCGGGCCGCGTGGCGGCGGTAGACCCGCTCGAACGCAGCGGTATCCCCGTCCTGCGCCCGGCGGACGTCCTCGCGGTCCAGGTCCGCTACGCTCGCTATCGTCTGCTCAGTCAGTGTAGCCGCTCCCAACGTCGTCCCCCCGATCGATTCTGCAGCCTTAGATAAAGGGACGGCCGGAATGGTTGGAACGGGGGTGGTGAGGTGTCCCTGAACGCTCGGTGGTGAGGCCGCCGGCGTCAACAGGGACGTTGCGCTGGCATTCAATCGGACCAGGCACCACTTTCTCCGGATGGCCGGAACGGACATGCCGGTGACCCGGCCGCTGGCCGGGCCATGGCCGACGGGAGCGCCGGCGTGGCTGTCCGGCGCATTTTGCAGAAGGGGTGCCGCGTCCGACGGTGCCGTCCCGCCCTGGAGGTGACGTGCGGCTGATACAGGTAGATGCGTTCACGGCGGAGGCGTTCCGCGGCAATCCGGCCGCGGTCTGCATCCTCGACGCGCCCCGCGACGATGACTGGATGGCGGCCGTTGCGCGCGAAATGAACCTGTCGGAGACGGCATTCCTGGAACGGCGCGACGATGGCTGGGGCCTGCGCTGGTTCACGCCCGCGGTCGAGGTGGAGCTGTGCGGCCACGCCACGCTGGCAAGCGCTCACGTCCTGTGGGAGCTGGAGCCGGCGACTCCGGATGAGACGCTCCGATTCCATACGCGCAGTGGCGTGCTGACGGCACGGCGGGCGGGGGATCGCATCGTGCTCGATTTCCCCGCCGAGCCGGCGACCACCGTGCCATGGGTGGCGCCGCTGCTCGAAGCGCTGGGCGTCGCCGCGCCGGTGGCGTTCGCGCGCAATCGCTTCGACTATCTGGTCGAGGTCGCGGACGCCGCCCAGGTACGCGCGCTGCGGCCCGACATGGCACGACTGGCGACCGTCCCGACGCGCGGCGTGATCGTTACCGCCCGCTCGGACGTCGACGGGTTCGACTTCGTGTCCCGCTGGTTCGGCCCGCGCTCGGGTGTGGACGAGGATCCGGTGACCGGATCCGCACACTGCTGTCTCGGACCGTGGTGGGCGGAGCGCCTCGGCCGCACCGAGCTGCGCGCCGTCCAGCTGTCCGCGCGCACCGGCGTTGTCGGCGTGCGCGTGCTCGACGGGCGCGTGGAGCTGACCGGCAGTGCCGTGACCGTGCTGCGGGGCGAGCTGGTGGCCTGAGCGGCCGCCGATCGCGCGTTCGGTGCGCGCGCCCGGGAACGGCCTTTGAACGCTGACGTACCGACTTCCATCCGGAGCAGAATCATGAGCAGGATCGAGAAGACCGATGATGACTGGCGTCGCGAGCTGACGCCCGACCAGTACCGCATCATGCGGCAGAAGGGGACGGAGCCCCCGTTCACGGGTGAGTACGTGAACGAGAAGACACCGGGTGTGTATCGCTGCGCCGCGTGCGGCACTCCGCTCTTCAGGTCGGACACGAAGTACGATTCCGGATCCGGCTGGCCGAGCTTCTATGCACCGATCGATGAGGCCAATGTGGAGACGGAAGAGGATCGCAGCCACGGCATGCGTCGCACGGAAGTGATGTGCGCGACGTGCGAGGCGCACCTCGGTCACGTTTTCCCTGACGGCCCGCGTCCGACCGGGCTGCGCTACTGCGTCAACTCCGCATCACTCACGCTGGATCCGGAAACGAAAGGCGAGGAATGAAGAACCGCGGGATGGGGTTGGGTGCAGGGATGCGCGAGCTGGCGTCGCTGGCGTTGTGCATCGTCGCGGGTGCTGCACCGCTCGCCGCCCAGGGCACGGGCGCGAGCGACGCGGTGTCCGCGCTGAGGACGGCGCCGGAGCGCACGGACTACCAGGAAACCACGCGTTACGCTGACGTCATGGCATGGATGGAGACCGTTGCGGCGGCGTCGCCGGTCATTCAGCTCGACACGTTCGGCTACACGCTGGAAGGTCGTGCACTGCCGCTTGCCGTCGTCAGCCGGCTGGCCGACCCGAGCCCCGAAGCCGTGCGTGCGAGCCTAAAGACCGTTCTGTATCTGCAGGGCAACATCCACGCGGGCGAAGTGGAGGGCAAGGAGTCGCTGCTCATGCTGTTGCGCGAGATCGCTCAGGGCCGCCACCAGCAGCTGCTCGACTCGCTCGTGCTCATCATCGCACCGATCTACAACGCCGACGGCAACGAGCGCGTGCTGCTGACCAACCGGCCCGCGCAGCACGGTCCGGTGGGCGGGATGGGTCAGCGGCCGAACGCGCAGGGCTACGACCTGAACCGCGACCACATGAAGCTCGACTCGCCGGAAGCACGCTCGCTCGTGCAGATGCTGACGCGCTACGATCCGCACGTCGGCGTAGACCTGCACACGACGAACGGGACGCGTCACGCCTATTACCTCACCTACTCGCCGCCGCTGCATCCGAATACGCACCCGGCCATCATCTCGCTGCTGCGCGAGGACTGGCTGCCGCTGGCGACACGCAACGTGCGCGAGAAGCATGGCTGGGATTTCTACTACTACGGCAATCTGCAGGGTCAGGGTGACGAGCGCGGCTGGTACACGTTCGATCACCGGCCCCGCTTCAACAACAACTACGTCGGGCTGCGCAACCGCATCGCCATCCTGAGCGAAGCGTACTCGTACGCGACGTTCGCGGACCGCATCACCGCAACCAGCCGGTTCCTGGGCGAGATCCTCGATTACGCACACGCGAACGCAGGACGCATCCGCACGACGGTCGCGGAAGCGTCACATGCTCCGGTGATCGGAGAGCGCCTCGCGCTCCGTGCGACGTACGAACGGTCGGCTGAGCCGGTCGAGATCCTGATGGGGGACGTGGTGCAGGAGCGGAATCCGTACAGCGGCGCGACGATACTGCGACGCACGGAGACGCGACGGCCGGAGCGCATGCCGGAGTACGGCACGTTCGCAGCGACCGAGACGGAGGTGGCGCCCGCCGCGTACGTCCTGCTCGACGCACCGGCTCCGGTGCTGGCGAACCTCGAGGCCCACGGCATTCAATGGCGACGACTCGGGGAGCAGCGTGACATCCGGGGCGAGTCGTTCCGCGTCGATTCCACGACGACTGCGGCGCGTGAGTTCCAGGGCCACAGTGAACGCACCGTGCACGGCGCGTGGACTTCCGCGACGATCCCGGCCGGAGCAGATGCCGTGGTCATACCGATGGACCAGCCGCTCGCGCGCCTGATCTTCACACTGCTCGAGCCGCGCTCCGATGACGGCCTGGTGAACTGGAACTACTTCGATCGATCGATCGAGGGCGGGAACGGGCTGCCGATCGTGCGGGTGCACGAGCCGGTGCGCTGACCCAGGGGAGAACAGCAACAAACGGTTTTACCACAGAGCACACGGAGCACACAGAGACGGATGATCGAACTGCGCACGGCACCTGCGCTGCAAGTGATCCTCTGTGTGCTCAGTGTGCTCTGTGGTGAACAAGGCCGTTCTCAGCCTCGCAGGATCTCTTCGAAGAACGCGATGACCCGCGGGTCGTCGGTCTGCCCCAGCCAGAACATTGCGTTCCTGCGGATCTCGGGCTCCGCGTTCGTGCGTGCGATGTCCATCAGCGCATCGAGGGTATCGTCGGACCGGATCTGTGACAGTGCGAATACCGCATGCTTGCGCACTTCGATCTCGTCGGAGTCGTCACCGACGATGGAGGTGAGACCCTCCGTCGCGCGGTCACCCGCAGCCTGAGCCAGCCAGAACACGGCGCTCTTGCGGGCGCCCGACGACAGGCCGCGCGTGCGCGCCACACGCAGCAGGCCGGGCCAGCTCTCCGTGTTGGCCAGTACAGCCGCGAACACCATGCGGTCCGCGGCGCGCGAGTCGGCGGCGGTCAGCACGTCCGCGGATAGAAGGAACGTCACGGCGGCCTCGGGATCGACCGAGCCGAGGTCCGTGCCGCCGGTGCGCGGGTCGCCGCCAACGCGTGCGCGTGCGTCAGTGATCCGATTACTCGAGCGCCTGATCTCCATCTGGACAGGTCCCTCGGTGCAATCGTCCCGCCACCCGGAGTAGGTGCGGCCGCGAACGGTCACGGCGCCGTCCGAGTCGCCGCGCATGCTGATGTTCTCGCCATTGCCACAGACGCCGGGACGGGACTCGAACGTGAAGCGTACCGTCGCATCGGCTGGCGCAGAGCTCACCCGATCGGCCAGGCTCTGCGCGGCGGCCTGGACCGGCGCGAGCAGCGCCGCGCCGGCCAGCAGTGTCATCATTCCATATCGCATGATCACCTCAGCTTCCGATCAGTTCGCCGAGGAACCGCACGGCGCGCGGATCCTTGCTCTGGCCGAGCCAGAATATGGCAGTCTTGCGCAGCTCGACGTCGCGTTCCGTGCGTGCGATCTCGATCAGACGTTCCACGGCTTCCGGCTCGCGCCGCTGTGACATCGTGAAGATGATCGCCTCGCGCATTTCCCGATCGTCGATCGAGCGGTACAGCTCGCCGAGGCGGTTCAGCGGCAGCGCCCGCTTCTGCCCCGCCCAGAACAGCGCACTCTTCCGCATTTCCACCGGCTCACGCTCGTTCAACGCGACCTCGATCAGGAAATCCGCATTGCCGGCGTCGCTGTTCTGTGACAGCGCGAACAGAACGGCCTCCTTCAGCTCCTGATCGTTCAGCGATCCGTAGAGATCGCGTATGAACGTGTTCACATCCGACCCGCGGCTCTGGCCGAGCCAGAAGATCGCGTTCTTGCGTGCCTCGTGTGGTGCGTTGCTCCGCCCCGCGATGTCCCGGAGGATCTGCGCTGCGCGTGCGCTCCGGTGCTGCGAGACCGCAAACACGGCCTGCTCCACCAGCTTCTCATCCGTCGCATTGCGCAGAATCTCCTCGATCGCGACCAGCGACTTTTCCGAATTGACCTGCGACAGCCAGAACACGGCCTGCTCACGCACCTTCGGATCGGGATCGTTCCGCGCGGCGTCGAGCAGCAGATCTTCGGCCTCGCTCGAACGCTTCTGCGAGATGATGAACACGGCCTTCTCGCGGAGTGGTGCATTGCACGCGTTCCTGTTCGCCATCACCTGCTTCAGCAGCGGCATCGCCTGCTCGGACGACATCGTGATGAGCGATTCCACGACCGTGACACGCACCTCCTGGTCCGGACACTGCTGCGCCGACGGCGCGGCCGCACGTCTCGCCCGCTCCGCCTGACGCGACGCGGCGGCAGCGTCGCCTGCGGCTGCCAGATCCCCGTTGACCCGCGCCTGCAGTCGCTCGACTTCCACCATGTTCTCGAATTGCGGATACGTGCGCCGCAGACCCTCCAGCGTCGCGAGCGCACTGCGCAGCTCCGACGCCCCGCCGATACGGTGGCGGGCATACGCCTCCCAGTAGTACGCGTGCGAACGATACGACGAGCTGGCAAAGCGTCGCTCCGTGCGGAGACGCCGGTACAGCTCCGCAGCGCGACGCGGATCGCCGTCGTCGAGCGCCGCACGTGCGGCACGCCACAGCGAGTCGGCCGGATCCTGCGGCAGCCAGCCTTCGGGCGGCAGCTCCGGCTCGATATCGCGCAGGCGGCTCAGCGCCCCGAGGCCTTCGAGCGCATCGCGAAGACCGGGCGACGCAACCGCGTCGAGTGCTTCGAGCGACGCCAGTGCCTCCAGCGCCCCGAGTCCTTCCAGCGACGCCAGTGCCTCCAGCGAGGCGAATGCGACGGGCGCGGGGAATGCCGCGATCGCGGGAACAGCCGGGACCGCGGGGAGTGCCGCGACCGCCGGGAGTGTTACGGGTGCCGGCATTGGAGCCGGCGCCGGTGCGGGGATCGGAACCTGGTACAGTGCGGAGCTCGCAACGGCGAGCGCCAGAACGATTGCGTGCATGACTCTATTCTCCATCAGGTGCCCACGAGCCGGGGGCCCGCAGTGGCGGCGCGCAGTCGCAGCAGCACGTCGCTCTGGTTGATTCCATCGTGGATGAGCTCGACT
>DATHVW010000115.1:0-3954 GCA_035461085.1 Longimicrobiales bacterium
CCCGCACCGCAGCGACACCCCCGTCATCATGCTCACCGGCAAGGGGCAGTCTACGGACCGTGAGCAGGCGGCCTCCCTCGGCGCCAGCGACTTCCTGACCAAGCCCTTCAGCCCCAAGAAGCTTCTTGCCCGAATCGAAGAATTCTTCACCGACTGACACATCGCTGTGGGCCGTGATTCTGGCGGGCGGTGTCGGCTCGCGATTCTGGCCGGTCTCGACACCGGCCCGTCCCAAACAGCTATTGCCCCTGGCCGGCACCACCCCCCTGATTACGCAGACGGTCGAGCGCGTGCTCCCGCTGGTGCCGGCGGAGCGGATCCGTGTCCTCACGGGCGCGGCGCTGGCCGGGCCGATCCTGTCGGTCGTGCCCGCGTTCGGGCCGGACCAGCTGCTGCTCGAGCCGCGGGCGCGCGGGACCGCGCCGGTCCTCACCTGGGCGGCGCATACGCTCGCACGCCGGGACCCCGACGCCGTGATGCTGTCGCTGCACTCGGATCACGTGATCGAGCCGGCGTCGGCGTTTCGCGCCGTTCTGGCGCGCGCGGCCGGGCTGTCACGACGCCACCGCCGGCTCTTCACGCTCGGCGCGGTACCGACGCGGCCGGAGACCGGGTACGGCTACATCGCGCCGGGGGACGCGCTGCCGGATGATGGGCAGGCCCACGAGGTGGCGCGGTTCGTGGAGAAGCCGGACCGGGCGACGGCGGAGCAGTACATAGCGGAGGGGTGCCTCTGGAACACGGGCATCTTCGTGTGGCCCGCGGCACTGCTGCTGGACGAGATCAGGCGCCATACGCCGGAGCTGGCCGCGCTGCTGCCGCTGCTGGACGACGGGGACGTGAACGCGTTCTTCGAGCGGGCGCCGACGCTGTCGATCGACGAAGGGCTGCTGGAGCGGAGCCGGTCGGTCGGGGTGCTGCGTGCGGAGTTCGAGTGGGATGACGTCGGTGCGTGGGACGCGGTCGGCCGGACGCGGGCCGGCGATGCGCACGGTAACGTGGCCGAGGGGGATGCGCACTTCGTGGAAGCGAGCGGCAACATCGCGTGGGCGGACGATGGCAGCATCGTCGTGTTCGGCGCGGACGACCTCGTGGTGGTGCGCAGCGGCGGTATCACGTTCGTCGCGCCGCGCGACCGCACGCCGGACCTGAAGCAGCTGCTGTCACGGCTGCCGGAGCGTCTCGTTTCAGGCGATCAGTGAGATGACCGGACTGCAGCTCTACCTCTTCGACGATGCCGTGGCGCGCAGCTGGCACCCGTTCGCACTGACGCGTCCCGCCGGCGAGCTGCTGCTCGGAGCGCACACGTTCCGGGCGCGGGCGGAGCGGCTGCTGGGCGTGCGCTGCGCCGGCCACATTTCGTCGGATCACCTGCGCGGCTTCGAAGAGCCCGGGGCGGCACCCGTCGTGTCGCTCGGCGATGTGCCGGCGGACGTGCCGCGCATCTTCCTCAGCTCGCGGGCGGTGGTCGACTGGAACGCCCTGCGCACACTGCCCACTGGCGCGTCACTGCTGCGCGCGGGCAATGACGTGATCGGCTGCAGCCTGCCCGCCGGCGCGGCCAGTCCGGATGCGCGCTGGATCGAGTCGCCCGCCGCGGACGGTTCACAGATCATTGAAGTCGATGCGCGGGTCCTGACCCGCGTCTGGGACCTGGTTTCGGAGAATCCCGCGCAAATCACGCGGGACCACGAGGCCGCGGCCCGCGATGCGGATGCCGGTCGCACGGGTGAGCGGTCGTCCTCTTCAGCACAGGACCTGCCACCCGGCTGCGATGCGATCGGGTATCGCGCTGGGATGCTGCGCCTGGGTGCACGCGTAACGATCGAGCCGAATGTCGTGCTCGATTTCTCGCACGGCCCCATTCGTCTGGATGATGACGTCACGGTGCGCGCTTTCACGCGACTGGCGGGCCCGGCGTACATCGGGCCCGGCTCGACGCTGCTTGGCGGACCGTACGAGGCGGTGTCGGTCGGCCCCGTGTGCCGCGTGCACGGCGAAGTCGAGGAGAGCGTCGTGCTCGGCTACTCGAACAAGGCGCACGACGGCTTCCTCGGCCACGCCTACCTGGGGCGTTGGGTGAACCTCGGTGCGCTGACCACGAACAGCGATCTCAAGAACAACTACGGCCACATCCGCATGTGGACGCCGGACGGGGAGCAGGACACGGGGCTGATCAAGCTCGGCTGCCTCCTCGGCGACCACGTCAAGACCGGGATTGGCGCGCTGATCAACACGGGGACGGTCATCGGTGCCGGCTCCAACCTCTACGGCACCGACATGCCGCCGAAGTACGTGCCGCCCTTCAGCTGGGGGAGCGGCGACGACCTGGTCGAATACGATGTCGAGAAGTTCCTGGCCGTCACCGCGACCGTCATGGGTCGCAGGAAGCTCGAGCTGGGGGATGCGATGCGGGACGTGCTGCGCAGGTCGTGGGAGATCGGCCGCAACGCGAGCGGACCGGCGGTGTCGTGATGCGCGTGACCGTGCTGGGCAGCGGCAGCGCCGGTAATGCGACGCTCGTCGAAGCGGGCGATGTTCGCATCCTGATCGATGCGGGGTTCAGCGGCCGTGACCTCGAGCGCAGGCTGTGTGCGGTCGACGTGAATCCGGCGACGGTCAGCGCAATCGTGATCACGCACGACCACGGTGATCACACGCGCGGGATGGGCGTGCTCGCGCGCCGTCTGCGTGTGCCGCTCTATCTCACGGCGCGCACGCACGCCGCCTGTGCCTCACTGCTGGACGGCACCGAGACCGTGCGCATGTACGGGTCGGCCGCGCCGTTCCAGCTCGGCGCCCTCGAAGTGCGACCGTTCCTCACCGTGCACGATGCCGCGGACCCCGTCGCGGTCACGGTACGCGATGTCGATTCGGGGGCCAGGCTCGGCATTGCGACCGACCTCGGCCGACCGACCGCAGCGGTACGTGCCGAGCTGGCCGGCTGTCACATGCTCGTGCTCGAAGCGAATCACGACGACGCACTGCTCTGGAGCGGGCCCTATCCATGGTCGGTCAAGCAGCGCATCGGTTCGAGCCACGGACACCTGTCCAACCGCGCAGCGGCCGAGCTGGCCCGCGAGCTGTTCCACAGCGGGCTCTCGAACATCGTGCTCGCACACCTGAGTGAGCACTGCAACAATGCCGATCTCGCACGCCACGCCGTGGGCAGTGCCCTCGCCCGCGTGCGCTACCGCGGCCGGCTGAGCGTGGCGCCGCAGGCGGAGCCCATGGAACCGGTGATGGTGCGGCCCGCCGGAACGGAGCAGATGGCGCTGGCACTGTGACGGCGCGGTTGTGACGCCCTGGAGCTCCGCCGCGGGCGGCGAAGCTCCAGAGCTGCGAAGCGGGAGCTACAGTCCGAACACCCTCAGCACATCGTTGCCGACGGCCCACGTCATCAGCAGAATGATGAAGACGAAGCCGACCTGCGTCGCGCGCATGCGCGTCTCGATCGACAGTGGACGGCCGCGAACGGCCTCCGCACCGAGGAAGACGAGGTGCCCGCCATCGAGTACCGGGATCGGCAGCAGGTTCAGCACGGCCAGGTTCACCGACAGAATCGCCATGAAGCCCAGGAAAGCCTCCGCGCCGGCACGCGCGAAGCGGCCGCTCATCTCGCCGATCATGATCGGGCCGCCGATGTTGCGCGCCGAGTGGCGGCCGGTGAACATCCCGCCGAGGAAATCGAGCGTCAGGGCCGTCATATCCCACGTCTGCCGCGCGCCATGTGCGACGGCCCGCAGCGGGCCCTGTTGCACGCGCGGCATGTGAACGCTCGGATCGGGGACGCTGACCTCGATGCGACCGACGCGCAGACCTGATTCGAGGACGCGGTCTTCCGGCGTGATCGTGAGCTGCATCTGCTCGCCATCCCGGTCGATTACGAGCGGGACGGGCGAGCCGGGGCTGCGCTCGATGACGTCGATGAACTCCTGCCACGTCGCGACGTCG
>DATHVW010000116.1:0-19951 GCA_035461085.1 Longimicrobiales bacterium
CGTCGCCAAGTGGACGACGGCCGCGGCGGCGGCGGGTGCAGCCGTGTACGGCGTGGTACAGAACCGGCGCGCCGATAATCAGTACGAGGATCTGGAGCGGGTGTGCGTGGAAGAGCCGTTCCGCTGTGAAGGACGGCTGCCGAACGGTGCGTATGCGGACGCGGAGCTGGAGGCCCGGTACCAGGATGTGCGCGATCTGGATGGGCGTGCGCGTGCGGCGCTGATCGCCGGTCAGATCGGGGTCGCGGCCAGCGTGGTGCTGTTCATCCTCGACCTGCGCAACAGTGACGGCCCGCAGAACATTCCGTACGAGCCGCGCACGTTCGACGTGATGCCTGCCCGCGACGGCGGACTGTCACTGCGACTGAATCTGCGGCTGCCCGCGTCGAACTGAGCGGCGGCCCGGCTCAGGCCAGGGAGGGATGCCGTTCCTTGCCGAGCACGCGAAGCAGCGCATCGACGACCATCGGATCGAAGAATGTGCCGGCATGTGCTACGATCTCCGCGACGGCCTGCGGCACGGTCCACGCGACTTTATACGGCCGCTCGTGCGTCAGGGCATCGTACACGTCCGCTACTGCCACGATACGGCCGCCGATCGGTATGTCGGAGCCCTCCAGTCCTCGCGGGTACCCGCTGCCGTCCCAGCGCTCGTGATGTGTCAGCGCGATGTCGGCCGCCAGGCGCATCAGCGGGAACCGGCTGCCCGACAGGATCAGCGATCCGATCGTGGTATGCCACTCCGCGATCGCGCGCTCTTCAGGCGTGAGCGGACCCGGCTTGAGCAGGACATCATCGGGGATGGCGATCTTGCCGAGGTCATGCAGCGGCGCACACATCCGGATCGCGTCCACCGTCATCGCAGACAGCCTCAGCTCCGACGCGATCACCGCCGCCATCCAGCCCACGCGTTCCGTATGTCCCGGACCGAGCCGGTCGCGATAGACACACGTGCGCGCGAGCTGCTCGAGCAGCTGCAGCTCCTCGACATCCGCGGTGCTGTGGCCGTGCAGCTCCGGGACGGCGCGGAAGGCGGCGCGGGCATGGGCGCGGAGCTCGAGCAGTGCCGCGACGCGCAACGAGACCTCGTTGATCTCGTACGGCTTGGTGACCAGCGCGTTGGCGCCGAGCTCATTCGCGCGGCGCTGTGTGTGCACGGAGCTGTCCGCGGTCAGCACGAGCACAGGCGCCATGGCCTCGTTCGGTGTGGCGGCGCGCATGCTCTCGAGCATGGCGAAGCCGTCCACATGAGGCATGTGCAGGTCGAGGAGCACCAGGTCGGGAACGTACGCGCCGTATTCGGCGAGCGCGGCGCGGTCGTCGGTCGTGCCGCGCACGTTGTGGTAACCGATACGTCCGAGCAGGCGCGTCAGCAGGCGGACGTTGGACGCATCATCGTCGATGACGAGGATGCGGGCGTCGGCGCGCTCGGCCGAGACCAGCAGCCGGGCAGGATCGAATGCTCTGCGCGCGGCGGCCGCACGATGCGACAGGGCGGGACTCACGTGAGGGCCGGAACCCGCGCAGTGTCACCGTCGCCCACGGCCGAGTCGGCGCAGATCGTGACCAGTCGCGCGCGCTGACGGCACGCGATATCGACGACCTCCGGCCGGAAGACGGTGCCGCGCTGTGCCCTGATCAGACCGAGACCCCGATCCACCGCCTCGCCCGGGCTCGCCCCCGCAGTCAGCGCTGCCGTCGCGTGATGCTCCAGCGCGTCAGCCACCGCCACCAGCTGCGAGATCAGCGGGATGTCGTCGCCGGCGAGTGCAGCCGGTCCGCCGGTACCGTCGTGTCGTTCGGCAAGAGATCGTACGGCACTCACGACACGCGCCGATGACCCGAGATCGCTCAGCTTTTTCGCACCCTCGGCCGCCACCGTCACCGGATCGGCATCCGCGCCGTGGCGACCGAGCTCGTGCGACCACGCCGCCACCAGCAGGTCACTGACATCGAGCCGACTCGACATGCCGGGCAGCGCCTCAGCCAGGGCCAGCGCCACGCGGCCGACGCGACGCGCGTGCGCCGAGCCCATGTACGATTGCTCGACCAGATCCAGCCAGCCCCCGGAGGCTCCCGCGCCGGCGGTCTGCGCCGCACCGCTCCGGCCGGCCTGCGACCGCTCCACGGCCGCAATCAGTTCCGTCATCTCGAACGGCTTCAGCAGGTAGCTCACGGGACCGCGCGCCAGGGCCTCGCGGGCCAGCCGCGGATCCGGATCCCCCGTGATCACGATGATCGGCTGCTGAGGGCGCCGCGCCTGGATCAGGCTCGCCAGCTCGAGGCCCGACATGCCGGGCAGGTGTATGTCCAGGATGACGACGTCGAAGGAGGTGTAGCGGTCTGCGGCCTCACGGAGGACCCGCTCCCCCGACTCCAGGGCGAGGACATCGAGCCCGGACCGTCGAAGCTGACGCGCAATCAGCGCACGCGTCGCGGTGTCGTCCTCTACCAGCAACGCACTCTTTCCGGTGATCGGCTGCATCGCCTGTATACCTTCAATTACAGAGTCGGATTCGGCCTGCCGTACCGCCTACGGTGCCTCACGCGGAGCGACGCCCGCGATGGGGGAATATCACACATATCTCCCTGCACAGCAACGGATTGGCCGGGCGCACCCCGCCCCGCCCGGCGCCTCTGGCGCCCGCGCACGGCGGATTCCCTGCCCCGCAAGCCTCCTCAGCCGACGCCGTACAGAGCGGCGCGTTCGGCGAACCGGCGGCTCAGGACCGTGCGCAGACCCGCGTGCTCCGGCTGCGTGAGGCCGGGGTCCGCGGCAATGATCGCATCCGCGGCGTCGCGCGCGCGGAACATGAGATCATCATCGCGCAGCGGGTCGAAGAATCTGAAATCGGGCAGGCCATGCTGGCGCGCACCGAAGAAATCGCCCATGCCGCGCAGCGCGAGGTCCGCCCTGGAGATCTCGAAGCCGTCCTCCGTGCGCGCCATCACCTGCAGCCGGTCGGCCGCCTCGTCGGCGATCAGAATGCAGTAGCTCTGCTCGGCCCCGCGCCCCACGCGGCCGCGCAGCTGGTGGAGCTGCGAGAGGCCGAACCGCTCGGCATGCTCGATGACCATGACCGTCGCGTTGGCGACATCGATGCCCACCTCTATGACGGTCGTGGCCACCAGCACGTCGATCTCGCCCGCGGCGAACGTGCGCATCACCGTGTCCTTCTGCTCGCCCTGCATCTGACCGTGCAGCAGGCCCAGCCGCAGCTGCGGGAAGACCTCGGCCGCCAGTCGCTCATATTCCGCGGACGCGGCGCGCAGCTCCAGCTTCTCCGACTCCTCGACGAGCGGGTAGACGATGTACACCTGCCGTCCCTTCCCCACTTCATCACGCACGAACTCGTAGACGCGCTCGCGCGCGCTGCCCGCCCGCACGGCCGTCCGGATCTTCTGCCGTCCGGGGGGCAGCTCATCGAGCACGGACAGGTCGAGGTCGCCATAGAGCGTGAGCGCGAGCGAGCGCGGGATCGGCGTGGCCGACATCACCAGCACATCGACATCCGCGCCGTGCTCGGCGAGAGCGAGCCGCTGCTTGACGCCGAAGCGATGCTGCTCATCGGTCACGGCGAGACCGAGCCTGTGGAAGCGCACTGCGTCCTGAATCAGTGCGTGCGTGCCGATGACGATGCTGGCTTCACCCGACGCAATGGCGTCGTGCGCTGCACGCTTCTCCGCGGCGGGCAACCGTCCCGTCAGCAGGGTGACGCCGATGCCGAGCGGCTCGAGCAGCCGGCCGATCGTGCGCGCGTGCTGTTCGGCGAGGATCTCGGTCGGCGCCATGAGTGCCGCCTGGAACCCGCTCTCGAGGGCGAGCAGCATCCCGAACAGCGCCACGACCGTCTTGCCGGAGCCGACGTCGCCCTGCAGCATGCGGTTCATGCGCTGCGGCGATGACATGTCGCCGAAGATCTCCGCAACGGCGCGCGTCTGCGCACCCGTAAGCTCGAAAGGAAGTGCGCGGTACAGGGGTGCGATCAGCTCGTCGGTGCGCGCGAACGCCGTGCCCTTCCGTTCCGCCGCGTTGTGGCGACGCGCGCTGGCGTGGAGCAGCTGGAGAAAGAGCAGCTCGTCGAATGCCAGGCGGCGGCGACCACGCTCCGCATCGCGCACCGTCTCCGGACGGTGCAGTGCGGCGAGCGCCTGCATGAGCGTCGGCAGCGATGCGGCCTCCGTCAGCGTGCGCGGGACTGCATCCTCGAGGTGCAGCAGCGGCAGCAGACGGTCGATGTTCTGGTCGATGATCGAGCGCAGAACTTTCTGCGACAGACCCTCCGTCGCCGCATAGATCGGCAGCACCTTGCCGGTCGCCTCGACGCCGTCCTCCGCGTTGCCGAGCACGACGTACTCGCGCGGCTGGATCTGTTTGCCATGGAAGAAGCGGACGGTCCCGGTCACGAGGACGATGTCGCCCCGGCGGAACGTGCGATCGAGGAACGGCTGACCCGGGAACGAGCATTCGATCGACCCGCTCTGATCGCGCAGCACGAGCTGGAAGACGCGCAGTCCGGAGCGCGTGGGGAGCACGCCCTTCGCCGCCACCTCCCCGATGACGCTCACGTCGTCGCCGATCTGCACGTTGCCGATACGTGTGACCGTGCTGGCGTCTTCGTAGCGGCGCGGCACGTGGAACAGGAGGTCGCGCGCCGTGTGGACGCCGAGACGGGCCAGCGCCTCGGCCCGGCGCGGGCCGACGGCCTTGAGGAACTGCGCGGACTGGTCGAGCGGCGTGAACGCCATTCAGGTTTCGAGAACGTCCTTCGCGAACTGATCCGCGTCGAACGTCGTCAGCGCGTCGATGGCCTCGCCCGTGCCGACGAGCTTGACCGGCAGGTCGAACTCCTGCTTCAGCGCGACCACGATGCCGCCGCGTGCGGTACTGTCGAGCTTGGCGAGCACGAGTCCGGTGAGCGGGAGCGCGCGGCCGAACGTGCGTGCCTGTGCGACCGCGTTCTGGCCGACCGTCGCGTCCAGCACGAGCAGCGTCTCGTGCGGTGCGCCGGGCAGGCGCCGATCGACGACGCGCCCGATCTTCGCCAGCTCCGTCATCAGATCGTCCTGCGTGTGCAGCCGGCCGGCGGTGTCGATGATCACCACGTCCGACCGGCGCGCGATGGCCGCATCGATCGCATCGAACGCCACCGATGCCGGATCGGCGCCGGGCTGTGCGCCGACGAAGTCCACGCCCACGCGATCCGCCCAGACCCGCAGCTGATCGATCGCCCCCGCGCGGAACGTGTCGCCCGCCGCGAGCAGGACGCGCTTCCCTTCCTTTTTCAGACGGTGCGCGAGCTTGCCGATCGTCGTCGTCTTCCCGACGCCGTTCACGCCCACCATCAGATAGACCGTGGGCGGCTCCGCAGCGTGCTTCAGCGCAGTGTCCGCCCTTCCCTCCGACAGGATCGTCCTGATCTCGCGCTCGACCGTTTCCAGGAACTGCTGCTCCGTCTTTATCCGGCCGCTGCGCGACAGCGATTCCACCACATCCACCAGGCGCATGGTCGCCGGCACACCGAAGTCGGCCCCGAGCAGCGTCTCCTCGATCTTCTCGAGCGAGCCCTCATCGAGACCCCGCACGAGCACGCCCACATCCGTCAGCGCGATGTCCCTGATCTTCTTCCACAGCGTCGGCTTCTCGCCCGCCCGCTTCGCCAGTCTCACGTTGCGTCCATTCCGTTCAACAGTTTCACGGCCATTACGTTGAGCTTCATCTCAACCCCCAGCGCCGGCGCAGGATCCACTCCGCGGCCAGCAGCAACACGATCAGAACGTACGGGTACCCCGTGGCGTGCAGCGGGGTACCGCGTCGCGCCGTATCCGCTCCGCGCACCGCTTCCGCTCCGGACTCCAGCCGTCCGGCGGCGATGCGGGCGCGCGCGAACTCGGGCGAATATCGTTCGACCGTCAGTACACCGGCTCCGGCGATCACGTTATCACCACTGAACGCGCGGGCGCGATAGCTGTAATGGCCGGGCGCAGGTGCAGTCGTGTATGCCGTATCGCCACGCACGCCGGCGACCAGCGTGTCACGTACCACCGTTCCGGCCTCATCGGTCAGTGTGACCTGGATCGAATCGATCGTCGCGGACGCCGCGACCCATGCCATGTCGGCGCCGCGCGGCACGACCATCTGCGCGGGCCTCACGGCGGGCATGGACGCCACATCGCCCGCCTGCGCGAGCCACCCGGCGAGCGCACTCCAGAAGCGCGCGTAGAGCTGGCGTTCGGCCCCACCCCGGAACGCCCACTGCCAGTATCCGGAGGCGGCGGCGATGGCCCAGCGGCGGCCCTGTGTCTCACCGGCCACCGCGAGGGGCAGGACGGCGCCCTGGCGGCCGCGTGTGGCCATCAGCGGCGCCCAGGCGCCTGCCGGCGCGGCCACCGGGCGGAGCGTGGTCAGCGGGCGCGCGCCCGCGATCTCCAGGTCGGCGAGCAGCCCGGCCACCGGCGACGCCGGGACATCGGCCTGCGGAAAGAAGTCGCCCTGCAGCTCGGCACCCACCGCGGCGGGGAGGTCGAGCGTCGATACGTCGTCGGCGGGGAAGATCAGCACGTGTGCAGCCGAGCGGGCGGCCTCGTGCGCCCAGGCGGGCGCGTCGATGCCGAGACCGTGCAGAACCACGAGCTGGCCGCGCTCGACCGCCCGTCGGACATCGGCTTCAGGGGTCTGGCTGCCCGCTTCCATGCCGGCGGCCAGGCGGACGTACTGTCCGGTGGTGCCCCGCAGCCAGGCGCGTAGCGGCAGGCCCAGGCTGCGCTCCAGCAGCGGCGCGAGAAAGCGCGGCTCCCAGTCTGGCCGGAACGACACGAGTGCGATACCCGCGGGCTCCGCGCCCACCTGCACGTAAACCGTGCGCTGGTCGTCGTCGGGCACGGCGTCCGCCGTTTCGAGCGAAACTTCCAGGCGGACCCAGCCGTCCTCGGTGTCCGCCGGCTCGAGCCTGAGCTCCATGCTTCCCGCGGCGAGCCGTCCGGCCGACGGTGCAGCGACCCGCGTCCGGCCGATGACGCGGCCGTTCCGCCGCACGACTACGCCCACGGAATCCGTCGCGTCCCCGGTCATCGCGAACTCCAGCGCCACGGGCTGCCCCACATCGACCCACTGCGGCGCGGTCGCTTCGACGAGCGACGCATTGGTAACAGTCTCGCCGACGTGCACCATCTCGATGCCGAGGCCGAGCCGCGGTGCCCAGCGCGCCACCGCATCGGCATCCTCGATGCCGCCGTCGGTGAACACCACCACGTCGCGTACCCCGGCTTCCGCGGCCGCCTGCAGGCCGGGAAGCAGGAGGGTGCGTGCGTCGCCGGGGGCCGTGTCCGGGAGCGAAGCCGGCGCGAGCGGCCGTGCGCGGTCACCGAAGAGGAGCACGGGCCGATTGCCGGCGCGGTCGCGCGCCTCTGCAACAGCGCTCTGCCACCGGGTGCCGCCAGCCGCGTCGGCGAGATGCATGCTGAGGGACGCATCGAGCAGAACCTGGGTGCCCCGCACCGCGGCGGCGTCGCGCGCCGGGAGCTCCGGGTCGAACAGCAGCAGCAGCGCCAGCGCGATTGCCGAAGCGCGCAGCACGGCCAGCAGCATGCGGCCCCGCCCCGGCGTCTCACGCCGCCGGTAGTGCCATACACTCCCCGCCATGACCCCGGCGCTCAGGCCCAGCCAGAGCAACCACTGCAATCCGCTCATCCTGTCTTCCCGGGTGTGAAAAAGCCCGCAGGCTCTCGGCCGGCGGGCTGTTTCTACAACCTACGCGAAGGAGGGTTTCGCGCCAGATCTCACGTCTCGTCCACCGCGCGGACCGTCCCCGGCCCGGCGGTGTTCGTGTCGGCGAGCTTGCCGGCCGGCGCTGATACACGCTCGAGGAGGGACGAGCGCTGCGGCGCCAGGGCCATGAACTGCTCGCGTACCGCACCGGGCAGCCGCGGCGCTTCAGGAAGCTTCTCCTTCATCGCGTTGACGGCCCGTCCGTTCTTGCGCAGCTCGTAGTGCAGGTGCGGGGCCGTGGCGAGCCCCGTCGCACCGATGTATCCGATCACGTCCTTCTGCGTCACACGAGCACCCACACGGATACCGGATGCGAACCGGCTCAGATGAGCATAGCGCGTCGTGTAGCCGTTGATGTGACGCACCTCGATCATGCGGCCGTACCCGCCGTTCGTTCCGGCGAATGTCACGGTGCCGTTCGCCGTCACCTTGACGGGCGTCCCGGTGCCGCCGCCGAAGTCGGTGCCCTGGTGCGCCCGATAGACACCCAGCACCGGATGGTACCGGCGCGGATTGTACGCTGACGTGACACGCGCGAAATCCACGGGGTACTTGCTGAAGCCGTTGCGCAGCGGCCGCGCCTCGTTGTCGTAGTACCCCTCCGACTCGGCATTCTCGTCGAACCAGATGGCCGGGTGCGCCTGCCCGCGGGTCACGATCTCCGCCGCGAGGATCCGGATGCTGCGTGCCGAGCCGTCCGGGCGGCTCTCCCGCTCGTATGCGACGCGGTAGGAATCGCCGACCTGGATCTCACGCGTGAAGTCCAGCTTGTACTCGTAGATCCCCGCCAGCTCGACGACCAGCTGCGGCCGGTCGGAAGGCCGCACCTTCGACTCGGGGTCGAAGACCACCGTCTCGTACAGTGTCGAGCGGCCCGCCTCGATCGTGCCGCCGCCGTACACGGTATCGATGCGGATCGGCGTGATGACGATGCGGCCGTCCCAGCCCATGTCCGCCTTCATCAGACGAACCGTGCGATCCGCATCGAGGCGCACGTCCACGGCCCGCGGCTGATCGTCGCGCGACCAGCGCCGGACCGTTACCTCCGAGCCCGCCGGCAACCTGCGCGGGTCCATGTGCTGCCGCAGACCGAGCAGGAGGTCTGACATCTCCTGACCCGTGATGCGAGCCTGGCTGAGGACCGTGGACAGCGTCTGTCCCGGCCGCAGCACGTGCGTCTCCGCACGCTCCACCGGCGCCGCGTAGAGCACGCCCAGTGTGGGCGCACGCGCGGCGTCAGGCTCCTCCACGCGTGGGGGCATCAGCGTCACTGCGCCCAGACTGAACGCAGCAATGAGCCCCAGCGAGATGATCTTGTACGGGTTCGGCATCAAACCTTCACGTATGTTTATGTGGTGTGCTCGTCAGTCCATCTGGCGTCGGATGAACGTCGGTATGTCGAGATCCGTCAGCTGCTGCCGGCCGATCGGGCTCTGCGGCGGCCGCGCGAACGGCAGCGCCTCCGCGTAGTCCGCCGTGCGCGGTGCCGCCATCGTCGCCGCCCCCGAGTGCTGCCGGGCGCCGTAGCCGACATCCGAGCCCGCACCCACGCCGGCCAGTGCCGGTGCCGGCGCGGAGGCCGGTGTCTGCGACGTACGCATGCCGAAATGCGGGCGGATCACGTTGTCGCGCGGCGGCGCTTCCTGCTTCTCCAGGCCCGTCGCGATCACGGTCACACGCACGCCGGCCTCGAGTGTCGGATCGTGTACCGCACCGAAGATGATCTCCGCATCGTCGCCGGCTGCTTCCTTTATAATGGAGGAGATGGTGGTCACCTCGTCAATAGCGAGGTCCATCCCGCCCGTGATGTTGATCAGCACGCCCATGGCGCCCTGGATCGTCACGTTGTCGAGCAGCGGGCTCGATATCGCCTCCTGCGCGGCCTCCATTGCACGGTTCTCGCCACAGCCGTAACCCGTTCCCATGATTGCGGGTCCGCGGCTCTGCATCACCGTCCTAACGTCCGCGAAGTCAACGTTTATCTCGCCCGTCACATGGATCAGGTCGCTGATGCCCTGGGTCGCATGCAGCAGCACTTCGTCCGCCTTTTTTAGCGCATCCCGGAAAGAAGTTCCCTTCCCGACGACCGAAAGCAGGCGCTCGTTCGGTACGACGATGACCGTATCGGCCGAGCGCTTCAGCTCGGCGAGGCCCATCTCCGCCTGCTGCATGCGCTTACGGCCCTCGAACAGGAACGGCTTCGTCACGATGCCGATCGTCAGCGCCCCCATCTCCCGCGCGATCTCCGCGATGACCGGCGCCGCACCCGTTCCCGTGCCGCCGCCCATGCCCGCGGTCACGAACACGAGATCCGCACCCTCGAGGATCTTCGCGATGTCCTCGCGGCTCTCCTCGATGGCCTGCCGCCCGATCTCCGGACGGGCGCCGGCGCCGAGCCCGCGCGTCAGCTTCTTGCCGATCTGGATCTTCAGCTGCGACTGCGCCAGCTTGAGCGCCTGCGCATCCGTGTTCACGCAGATGAACTCGACGCCGTCGAGATCCTCGGCGATCATGCGGTTCACGGCGTTGTTACCGCCGCCACCCACACCGATCACCTTCATCCGTGCGTTCTGTGCCGCGCCCTCTTCGAATTCGAAAATCATCATGGCCCCCTCCTTCAGGTGATCGGCGGCCGCCGCCACGCGGTATCGCCGGTACTGCAACAACGAGAAAACAGAGTCGGGATCGGGATCGTGTTGCCGCTCCCGCATTCGTTCAGAAGAATTCCTTGAGCCAGGCGATCACGCGGCCTGCGGCGCCCTGGCTCAGACGGGCGCCGAATGCACTCTCGCTGAGCTGGTCACCGGCGAACAGCGCGAGGCCGGTCGCGGTCGCGAACTGCGGCCGGCGCACCGAATCCGCCAGGCCGGTCAGGCCCTCGCCGGGTATACCGATGCGGACAGGCATCCCGAACGCGTGCTGTGCCACCTCGACGGCCCCCTCGAGACCCGCGCCGCCGCCCGTCAGCACGGCACCGGCCCCCAGCTTGCCCATCTCGCCGGCATTCTCCATCTCGCGCCCGACCAGGCTCAGGATCTCGTCGAGTCGCTGCTCGATGATGTGAGCGATGAGCTCGCGTGCGACCTCGCGCGTGGTCCCCGGTCCGGGGCCGGGCAGCTCGACGGTCTCGCGCGGATCGACCAGCTGCGCGTATGCGACGCCGTGCTTTTCCTTGGCGACCTCGGCATGCGCGTACGTGATGCTGAGCCCCTTCGCCAGATCGTTGGTGACCGTGCCGCCGCCCCACGGTATCGAGCACAGGTGGCGCATCTTGCCGTCACGGAAGATCGCGAGCTCCGTCGTGGAGCCGCCGAGGTCCACGAGCGCGACGCCGACATCCTTCTCGTCGTCCGTGACGGCGGCGCGCGCCGTGGCGAGCGGCTCGTGGATGGTGCGCTCGATGCGATAGCCGGCCCGGCTCACCGCCTTGCGCAGGTTCTGCGTCGCGGTGATGGAGCTGGTGATGATGTAGACCTCGGCCTCGAGCCGCGTGCCGGCCATGCCGATGGGATCGCGGATGCCGCGCTGATGATCGACGATGTACTCCTGCGGCAGCACGTGGAGGACCTCGCGGTCGGCCGGCACGACGACCGCCCGTGCGACTTCCTGCACACGCTTCACGTCCGCCGCAGTGATCTCGTCACCGCTCACGGCGACCACGCCGTGCGACGTGCGCGCATGGATGTACTCACCCGCCACGCCGGTGAAGACGCGCTCGATCGTGACGCCCGCCATCAGCTCGGCTTCCTTCATGGCAGTCCGCACGGACTCGGTGGTGCCCTCGATGTCCGTGATCACTTCACGACGCATCCCCACCGTGCGTGCCTGCCCGATGCCGAGGATTTTCAGGCGACGTCCCTTCGGCTCGGCCACGACCTCCGCGATCACGGCGCAGGTCTTCGTCGACCCGATGTCCAAGCCCGCTACCAGATTGGGCCGCATATTCAGCTCTTTCCCTTGCGCAATGACACCACGACCTGGTCGTGGAACCGCACGTCGATCCTCTTCACACGTGCCAGCTCGGCTTCCGCTGCGCGGACCGCGGCGCCCTCCGCCGGCTGCACGACACGCGGCGTCGCCAGCTCGGCGATCGTCGCCGCAAGCTCACGCAGCCGGTCGGCGCCGGGCTCCACCGGCACGAGCACCTCGGCATCCGCTGCGCTGCGCAGCACCAGCCGTACGGCGGCGCCCTCCATTCCGATCTCCGAGATCCAGTCGATCAGCCCGGGCTCGCTGCGCCGCGCCAGCTCCAGGAACTGGAGCGCGGAGAGCGTAGCGGGATCGACGGCGCGGCCGGCAGCGGAAACGCGCGTGCGCACGCTCAGCACCGGCAGATTCAATCCTTCATCGGCCGGATCGAGCGGCAGAATGCGGCCGTGCGTGCCAATGGCGCGCAGCTCGGGAGTGCGCGCGAATGCGACGGGCACCGCTTCCTCGATGTGCAGCACGATCGTGCCGGGCAGCCGGCGCCGCAGCTGGACGTCCGCGACGAGCGGATGCATGCGCAGCTGCTCGAGCCACGGTGTCGGATCGTCGAATACGTTGGCGGCCGCATCGAGTCCCGCGGCGTCCACCGCGGCGGCCGCCGTCAGATAGCGCAGGCCGCTCACCTCGACGCGCTGAACGCGGAACCCGTCGATGCCGCGCAGCGCGATCGGTGTGAACGCCGCCGCAGTGACGAGCACGGCCGCACACCCGAGCACTGCCGCACCGCGCATCAGTGCAGTCTTCATGCGGCCCCCTGCGCGAGTGCGTCATGGAGGCTGTGCGCCATCTCATCGATATCGCCGGCACCCATCGCCACCAGCACGTCGTCGTCGCGCAGCTCGTCGCGCAGTGCACGCGCCATCTCGTCGAGCGTGACCGCGTAGTGGACGTGCGCGCTGCCGGCCGCCTCCGCCGCACGACTGACCAGCTCGCCCGTCACGCCATCGATCGGCGCCTCGCGCGCCGGATACACATCGCTCACCCACACGACGTCGGCGCCGGCGAGTGCGCGGCCGAACGCGGCCGCGTGCTCGCGCGTGCGGCTGTACAGATGCGGCTGGAACGCCGCCACGATCCTGCGGCCGGGATACGTGCCGCGCGCAGTTGCGATCGTCGCCGCAATCTCCGTGGGATGGTGTGCGTAATCATCGACGACCGTGATGCCCTGCGCGGTGCCGAGCTCCTGGAAGCGGCGCGACACGCCCGAGAAGGAACGCAGCGCCGTGCGCGCGGCATCGAACGTGGCGCCCGCGTGACGCGCCACCGCGAACGCTGCCAGTGCGTTCTGCACGTTGTGAATGCCGGGTGCGCCGAGAGTCAGCGTGCCGAGGCGCTCACCGTGCTCCTCCACGTCGAACGTCATCATGCGGCCGTCCTGGCGCACGTTCACGGCGCGCAGGTCCGCGTTCTCACCCGTGCCGTACGTCAGCAGGTGCGCGGGTCCGCCGGCCCGAGTGGCGATGCGACGCGCTCCCTCGTCATCGCTGCACACGGCGATGATGCCGTCGGCCTTCACGCTGTCGGCGAACTCGACGAATGCCTTCTCCACACCGGCAAGGTCGCCGTAAATGTCGAGGTGATCCGCCTCGATCGAGGTGATCACGGCCGCGGCCGGGCGCAGCGTGAGGAATGAGCGATCGTATTCGTCGGCCTCGACGACGAAGATCTCGTCGCGTCCCGCGCGCAGTCCGCCGCCCCATGCCGGCATGCGGCCGCCGACCAGACCCGTGGGCTCCATGCCGGCCGCGTCGAGAATGGCGGTCGTGGCAGCGGTCGTCGTGGTCTTGCCGTGCGTACCCGCGATGGCGAGCACGACAGCCTGGTTGACGAGTGCGCCGAGCGCCTGTGCCCGCTTGAGCACGGGGATGCCACGATCACGCGCCGCGATGACTTCCGGGTGCGTCGCGGGAATGGCCGAGGTCATCACGAGCGCCGCCGCGTCGGCAACGTGCGCAGTATCGTGGCCGTGATGGATCGTCACGCCACGCGCGCGCAGCGCATCGGCGGCCGCGCCGAGACGCAGGTCACAGCCCGTCACCGTTCCGCCGCCGCGCACGACCAGCTCCGCCAGCGCCGACATGCCGGCGCCGCTGATCCCCATGAAGTGGACGGCGCCCGTGCGTGCGAGCGCACGCAGGTCCACGGTCATCCACGCCTCGTCGCGCATCGTCATCGGACGATCAGGCGGTGCAGGTGAGCGGCGATCTCCCGCGCGGCATCGGGCTGCGAGCGCACCTGAGCGGCAGCCCGCATCTCCGACCGTCGCTTTTCATCACCCGTGAGCGTCAGGATCTCCTGCCACAGCCACTCCGGCGTCATCTCCGCCTCGCGCAGCATGCGCGCAGCGCCCGCCTTCTGGAGCGCTTCCGCGTTGTGCGTCTGGTGGTCGGCCGCAGCGGTCGGCAGCGGCACGAGCAGCATCGGACGTCCCCACGCGAGGAGCTCCGCGGTCGCCATGGCGCCCGCGCGCGACACCGCCACGTCAGTGGCCGCCAGCGCTTCGGGCATCGCATCGATGTAGCCGAACGTCTTCACCCACTGCAGGTCGAGCGGCGCCAGCCGTTCGCGCACCGCGTCGATGTGATTGGGACCCGTCGCCCACAGGATCTCGAGGCGGTCCGGCCGCGCATCGAACGCGCCGGCGGCCACCTGCTCGAGCGCGGCGAGCAGAGCCTCGTTCACGGCGCGCGACCCCTGACTGCCCCCCACGACCAGCAGCACGACCGCATCCTGCGACAGACCGAAGCGCTCGCGCGCCACGGCAGGATCGATGCTCATGTCGGGCGGACGGATCGGGTTGCCGAGCGACAGGACCTCCGTGTTCCTGCCGGGCTTCAGCATGCGCGCCGCTTCCGGGAAGCCGAGGTGCACCTGCCGCGCCCAGCGGCTCAGCTGGCGCGTGGTGAAGCCCGGGTGCGAGTTCTGCTCCTGCACCGCGACCGGCACCGCCGTCAGCACCGCCCACATGCCGGCCGGTCCGCTGGCATAGCCGCCCGTGCCCACGACGAGCGATGGACGGAGCTGCAGGAACAGCCTTGCCAGCTTCGCGAACGTGCCCGCCATGGCCGGCAGCAGCCGCCAGTTGCGCCAGATCCCGTCGCGCTGAAAGCCGCGGATCGGGAGCAGCGTGTGGGCGACATGCTTCTCCGGCAGCACGCGCGCTTCCACACCGCGCTGCGCGCCCACGTAGTGGACGCGGATCTCCGGATCGAGCTCCTGCAGTGCTGCACCCAGCGCGAGTGCCGGGTAGAGGTGCCCGCCCGTGCCGCCGCCGGCGAAGATCACGGTCTTCATGCCGTCACCTCGCCCGTGCGCCGCGCGATGTTGATCAGGATGCCGACGCCCGCCAGGCAAACGAGCAGGCTCGTCCGGCCGTAGGACATGAACGGCAGCGTGACGCCGGTCGTGGGGATGAGGGCCAGGTTGACCAGCATGTGCAGCATCGCCTGCACCACGATCAGGTTGGTCACGCCGACCGCGAGCAGGAAGCCGAACAGGTCCGGCGCGTGCCGTGCGATGCGGAATCCGATCAGCGCGAACGCCGTGAACATCCCGATGATCACGAACAGCCCGATGAAGCCCCACTCCTCGCCGATCATCGCGAAGATGAAATCGTTGTGAGGCTCCGGCAGGTAACCGAACTTCTGCACGCCGTGACCGAAGCCGCGGCCGAACACGCCTCCGCTGCCGATGGCGATGAGCGACTGCGTGATCTGATAACTGACGTTCGCCGGGTCGTGCGACGGGTCGAAGAACGCCGCCATGCGTCGACCGCGGTACGCGGCTGCCGCGATCTGCGACCACAGCAGCGGCAGCCCGACGAGCGCGAGCAGGATGAAGTGACCGATGCGTGCGCCGCCCGCGAACACGACCAGAGAGGCGAGCAGCATGACGATCACTGCGGCCGACATGCTCGGCTGCAGGAAGATCAGCAGCACCACCAGGCTCCACACGAGCAGGAACGGCATCAGTCCACGCGACAGACTCGTGAGCCTGTCCTGCTTCTTCACTGTGAGCGCCGCCGTCCAGATGATGAGCGCGAGCTTGGCGATCTCCGACGGCTGGAGCGCGAGCGGACCCACCTCCAGCCAGCGGCGGCCGCCGTTCACGACACGGGAGTGCGCGCCCGGAATGAGCGTCGCCACGAGCGCGGCGATGATGAGCAGCAGGATCGGCCAGGCCAGGATCCGCAGGCGACGGTAGTCCACGTAGGCCATGACGACGAGCACGACGAAGCCCATGCACGCACCCGACACCTGCCGCACCACGTAGTAGTAGTCGGGCAGGCCCCGTCCCTGAGCGAGCACGGAGCTGGCACTGTAGACGGATACGATGCCGAGCGACAGCAGCATGAGCGTGAGCAGCAGCAGCGTCGCGGACTCCCAGCCCGTCCCGAGACGTGACGGCGCGCCCGCACCGCTCCACTCTGCCGATGACATGCGCATGGCTGCCGCGCGGCTCATGATGCAGCCTCCGCGAGGTCGTGCACGAGCGTCTTGAACGCCCGGCCGCGCTCTTCGTAGTCGCGGAACATGTCGAAGCTCGCACAGGCCGGTGAGAGCAGCACGGCGTCGCCCGAACGTGCGACGGCCGCCGCACGCGCGACCACATCCGCAAACGAGCCGTCCACCCGGTCCACCGCGGCGTGGCCGGCGAGATCGGCTGCCACGATCGCTGCGGCCTCACCGTACGCGATGACCTTCGTGACGCGCCCCTGCATCGCGTCGAGCAGCTGCGTGTAGGGCTCGCCCTTGTGCCGGCCGCCGAGCAGCAGGATCACGGGACGGTCCATGCTGCGCAGCGCGACGACCGTGGACGCGATGTTCGTCGCCTTCGAGTCGTTCACCCACAGCACGCCGCCAGTATCGCTCACCACTTCCAGGCGGTGCTCGAGCCCGCCGAACGTCCGCAGGCCCGCCGCAATGGCATCCGTCGAGGCGCCTGCCGATACCGCCGCGACCGCCGCGGCCAGTGCATTCGCGCGATTATGCGCACCGAGCACACGCAGCTCCGTCTGGTGCAGCAGCTTCGTCTCCGTGCTGGCGATGCGGAGGCACAGATTGCCGCCACCATCGATCCAGCCGCCCTCTTCATCGACGCCGAGCGAGGTGTTGACGCGGAAGACACGACGGCGACCATCCGCCTCCCCAGGCAATTGCATTGCCGCCGCATCTTCCGCGTTCAACACCCATACGCTCGTACGTGTTGCATTCCTGAACAGACGCGCCTTGTCCGCATAGTACGCATCGACCGACGGGTAACGGTCGAGATGATCGGGCGCGAGATTCGTGAGCACACCGATGCGCGGCGCGAACGTATCGATGTCGGCCAGCTGGAACGAGCTGGCTTCCACCACCACCCAGTCCGGCTGCTGCGGGCGCAGCGCGACATCCGACAGCGCCGTACCGATGTTGCCCGCGGCCGGTGCATCGAAGCCCGCCGTCTCGAGCAGGTGCGCGGTCAATGCGGTGGTGGTGCTCTTGCCGTTCGTACCGGTGATCGCGAGCACCGGCGCGCTCAGCTCGCGGAACGCGAACTCGAGCTCCGATATGCGCGGCACGCGGGCGAGGGCCGGATCCGCGAGAATCCGGGCGGACCGTGGCACACCCGGGCTCAGCACGAGGACATCGCAGGCGGCGAGCTGTGTCACGGTGTGACCGCCCGTCTCCGCGCTGCCGCCGAGCGCGCGCACCTCGGCGGCGGCATCCTGCACTTCCTCGGACACGCCCGCGTCGGATGCGAACACGTCGTGGCCGCGAGCTCGTGCGAGCCGCGCGGCCGACCTGCCGCTCCGTGCCAGTCCGATGATGCCGACGCGCATCTCGATTACCTGATCTTCAGCGTGCTGAACGCAATGAGCGCGAACAGCAGTCCGAGAATCCAGAAACGCACGATGATCTTGCTCTCCGCCCAGCCCGCCTTCTCGAAGTGGTGGTGGAGCGGCGACATGAGCAGTAGCCGCTCGCCGCGGCCGCGCGTGCGCACCGTGTACTTGAACCACGAGACCTGCGCCATCACGGACAGCGCTTCCAGCACGAAGACGCCGCCGATGATGACCAGCAGGAATTCCGCTTTCAGCATCACGGCGACCGCGCCGAGCGCACCACCGAGCGCCAGCGAGCCGGTGTCGCCCATGAAGACTTCGGCCGGGTGCGCATTGAACCACAGGAACCCGAGCGATGCGCCCGCCAGGGCGAAGCAGAAGATGCTCAGCTCGCCTGCACCGGGCATGTAGAAGAGCCCGAGGTAGCGCGACGTATCGACGCGGCCGATCAGGTACGCGAAGATGCCGAACGTGCCGGCCGCGATGGCCGACAGACCGCCGGCCAGGCCGTCGAGTCCGTCCGTCAGGTTCACGGCATTCGACGCGCCGGCCAGTACGAACATGACCCACGGCACGAACAGCAGCGGCGCCATCGCGATGTGCCATTCGGCGAAGAAGGGCAGGCTCGTCCATGTCGGCGACACATCGCTCAGCGGGTAGATCAGCATCGCGGCGCCCATCAGGAAGCCGAGCACGGCCTGCCCTACCAGCTTGTACTTGCCGACCAGCCCCTCCGTGCGGCGGCGCACGACCTTGAGATAGTCGTCGAGGAAGCCGAGCGAGCCCAGCCACACCAGCACGACCATCGCGATCACGACAAAGCCTTCGGTCAGCCGCGCCCAGAGCAGCGTGGAGATGAGCGTGGACAGGATGATGAGCGCACCGCCCATCGTTGGCGTGCCCGCCTTGCTCAGGTGCGACTGCGGCCCCTCCTGCCGCACGACCTGGCCGACGCGCAGGCGGCGCAGCCAGCGGATGACACGCGGGCCGAGCGCGAGCGAGATGAAGAGCGCCGTCGCCATTCCGCCCGCGGCGCGGAACGTCACGTAGCCGAACAGGTTGAACAGGATGAAGCCGGTCCTGTCGTAGAGAGGCCAGAGCAGGTGGTAGAGCATCAGTCCTCCCGGCGATCGGACGCGGCGCCATTGGCGCCGTTGTCACTCTGGGGGCGCTCCGCCGTTCGCGCGTCGTCACGCGAGCCGGTGGTCATATCGATCGCCCGCGACCCGAAGGCCTCCCCGTGCGGGTGGAGCGACCCCCATGTATTCTCCAGGCGCGGCAGCAGTCGCTCGAGCGCGACACCGCGCGATCCCTTCAGCAGCACGACTTCACTTCCCTGCAGCGCGGCTTCGAGCGGCTCCCACGCTGCGAGCGGGTCCTGCACCATCACGAGGCGCGATCCGAGCGCAGCGCCATGCTGCCGGAACGCATCGGCGAACTCGCCGGTCGCGACGATCAGATCGAAGTCCTGTCGGGCGATGTCGGCGGCGAGGTCGCTGTGGATGGCCGCGCTGCCGCTGCCGAGCTCCAGCATGCTCCCGAGCACGGCCACGCGGCCGCCGCGCCGCGGCATTGATGCGAGCAGATCGACCGCTGCACTCACACTCGCCGGGTTGGCGTTGTAGCAGTCCGCGATGACGATCAGGTCGCCGATCCGATGGAACTCGGTGCGCATCTTCGGCGGCTGCAGCGCCTCGATTCCGGCGATCGCGTCTTCGGCCTGGACACCCCACGCCTGCGCAATGCCGAGTGCCACCAGCGCGTTGCGCGCGTTGTGCCTGCCGCGCAGCTCCAGCGCCACGTCGCGACCGTTCCAGCGGAACCGCACACGCCCCTCTTCGTCCAGCTCCACATCCGCGCCGCGCAGCGCAGCGTCGGCCACGTCCGTCAGTCCAGCCACCTGCACCCCGCTGTGCAGCTCGCGCGCGCGCTTCGCGAGCATCGGCGGATCGTCCGCCACCACGACCGCGCCTTCCAGAGGGATCCACGGCAGGACGGCCGTCTCCTCGCGCAGCACGCCCTCGAGGTCGCCGAGACCCTCCAGGTGCTCCGCCGAGATTCCCGTGATCACTGCTGCATCCGGCTCGACGATGGCCGCGAGCTGCGCGATCTCGCCCGGCGAGTTCGTGCCGATCTCCGCAATCACCACCTCGGCATCGTCCGGCGTGGCCAGCAGCGTGAGCGGCGCACCGATCAGGTTGTTGAAGTTGCCGCCGGTCGCATGCACGCGGAACTTCGGCGCGAGCGCGGCGCGGAGCAGCTCCTTGGTGGTCGTCTTGCCGTTGGATCCTGCCACCGCGCACACGCGCACGCCCAGCTGCCGTCGCCGACAGCGCGCGAGGCGGCCGAGTGCCTCGAGCGTGTCGGCGACG
>DATHVW010000117.1:0-15075 GCA_035461085.1 Longimicrobiales bacterium
GAGCGCCGCGAACACGCTGATCGTCATCGCAATCAGGAACACGCTCCAGTCCAGTCGTGCGTTGTCGAGGAGTGCGCCGAGTGGCAGGCTGTGCGTCAGCAGCTGGAACGAACCCGCCGCCAGCAGGGACCCCGCAAGACCAGCGCATACGCCGAGGATCAACGTCTCCGTCATGACCTGCTGCAGCAGCTGGCGCCGGCTCGCGCCGAGTGCGCTCCGCACCGCCATCTCCGTCGAGCGACTGTCCACCTGCCCCAGCATAAGCGCGGAGACGTTCGAGCACGCGATCAACAGGATCAGCGCCATCGCAGCCAGAGTCGCCAGCAGCATCGGCTTCACGGTGCCCGCAAACGAGTCCGCAATCGGCGTGATCGACGGATTCCGCGACTTGTCCCAGTCCGGATTGTAGTCGAACCGCTCGTGCAGGCGCGTCGCCATATGCTTCAGCGGCTGCGCCATGTTCTCGAACGTGTAGCCGGGCGCAAGGCGACCGACCATCGCATAGTTGCCGGACCGGTTTTCGGGATTGAACGTGCCATTGGCCCACAGACGCACCTGCGGATCCGGGAAATAAAACCCTGCTGGCATCACCCCGATGATCGTGTGCGCCTCGCCTCCGATGTTCAGAGGCCTGCCGATGATGGAGCGGTCGCCGCCGAGTGACCGCCACAGGCCATAGCTCAGCACCACCTTCGTCGGCGCACCTGCGCCATCATCGCCCGGCTCGAATGCATCGCCCAGCATCGGCTGCACGTCCAGCACGGAGAACAGGTTGGCGGACGGGATGACCAGCGACGCCGTCTGCGGCGCGCCTCCGTCCGGACCCGTGAACGTCAGATCCATCTGCGTGTACGCCGCGATGTCGCTGAAGCCGGCCGGCATGTTGTCCTGCAGGAACAGGTGCTCTGCCTGTGACCAGTCGAATGGATTCCAGAGCGACGCGATGCGCGACGACTCGCCGTAGGGCAGCGGAGCGAGCAGCAGCGTCCGCACCAGGCTGTAGACCGCCGCCGTGCCCCCGACGCCGAGCGCCAGCGTCACGATCGCCAGTGTCGCGAACAGCGGCCGCTTCACCAGCCGTCGCGCCGCGAACCGTGCGCCCTGTATCCATTGCTCCAGCATCACGCCTCCCGGTCTGTGCATGTGTGCCGCCGATTCGAACCCCGTCCACCCGCGCCACCACGACCGCCCGAGCGACGGCGGCGCGGACGCGGACGCCTGCCGCCAGAGCCACGCGTTCGCTGAGTCCTCACCATCACGCTCACACCGAAGCGCGTATTCCGCCCGGATATCCGCTTCCACTTCGTCCCGCTCCGCGTCATGGAGCAGCGAACGCAGCAGCAGGATCGCGGCGCGTGGGGGACTTGGTTGTGCTGTCATCGGCCATGCCTGGCTGGGGTCCTCTTTCTACAATGTGGAAACGCCCGGACGGCAGAAAGGGCCGTGGGACGAATCGACCGCGTCATGTGCTCAGACGGCGGAACGCACCTGCCGGCCGTCCCGACTCATGCTGGCGCACGTCGTGCGACGCGTCGCAGCGTACCTCAACGGAAGGTTATGCAGCGATGCGGATCGGAATGGTGGGACTCGGGCGCATGGGCGCCGGGATCACGGGACGGCTCATGGCCGGCGGTCACGAGGTGGTGGCATACGACCTCGATGCGAAGGCGGTCGATGCAGTGATGGCGGAGGGCGCGATCGGCGCGGCGTCGCTGGACGAGCTGGTCGAGCGGCTGGAGCCGCCGCGCAGCGTCTGGATCATGGTACCATCGGGTGCGGTCACCGAGCAGACGCTCGACGCGGTCGCGGCACTGCTCCACCCGGGCGACGTGCTGATCGACGGCGGCAACAGCAACTATCAGGACACGCAGCGGCGCTCGATGGAGCTGTCCGCGCGCCACCTGCATTTCGTCGATGTGGGGACGAGCGGCGGCGTGTGGGGCCGGGCCGAGGGTTACAGCCTGATGGTGGGCGGCGAGGACGAGGTCGTGGAGCGGCTGCGTCCGCTGTTCGAGACGCTCGCGCCGGCCCTGGACCGCGGCTGGGGGCATGTCGGACCGGCCGGTGCGGGGCACTTCGTGAAGATGGTGCACAACGGCATCGAGTACGGGCTCATGCAGGCGTATGCCGAGGGTTTCGCGATCATGGAGCGAAAGACCGGGCTGGATCTGGATCTCGCGCAGATCGCCGGCATCTGGCGGCACGGCAGCGTGGTGCGTTCATGGCTGCTCGATCTGACGGAGACCGCGCTGATGGGGCAGGGCAATCTCGAGTCGATCGCGCCATGGGTGGCGGATTCCGGCGAGGGCCGGTGGACGGTGGCGGAGGCGATCGCGCTCGACGTGTCCGCGCCCGTCATCACGCTCGCGCTGCTGCAGCGGCTGCGATCGCGCGATGAGAGCTCTTTCGGGGACCGGCTGCTGGCCGCACTGCGACAGCAGTTCGGTGGACACGCGATAAAGGGCGGGGCGGAGCGCTGATCCGGGCCGGTCAGACGTCCAGCTCGGTCCGGATCGATTGCACCAGCCGATCGACGGGTTCCATCGCGTCCAGCACGAGCACCCGTTCGTCGGCTTCGGGCGGCTCGAGCGCGTCGAACTGGGTGGTCAGCAGCTCCGCGGGAAAGAAATGGCCCGCTCGGAGGCCGAGCCGGTCCGCGAGTCGCGCGGGATCGGCGGCCAGGTGGACCAGGCGAACCTCGCGCGGATCGGGCGTCTTCGCCTGCAGTGCCATGCGATGCGAGCGGCGCAGCGCGGAGCATGCGAGCACCATGGACCTGCCCTCGCGCGCATGATCTCCTATCAATCGGGCCAGCGCGGAGAGCCACGGCTGACGCTGTTCGTCGGTCAGCGGAGAACCGCTCCGCATGAGCTCGATGTTCGCGGGCGAGTGCAGGTCGTCCGCGTCGTGGAACGGCCAGCCGAGATCGCGCGCGAGCGCACGTCCCACCGTCGTCTTGCCGACACCCGACACTCCCATTACGACTATGACCACACTGCTCTCCGCTTCCCGATTCGACTTGAGCGCCGATCGGAAAGAATCAGTCATGCGGCCGCGGCAGGCAACTCGGGACCGCGAGTCGCACATGGTATGTCGTCGGCGTGTGCCGTTCGTACCGTCCGGACTCCTGTCCCTCCCGCACCGCCAGGTGCCTCGTCCCTTCCGTGTTGACGCTCTGAACGGGCATGTGCCATCGTGCGATGGTATTGCGGCCGAGCTCCCATGCGGCTGCGATGCCCCGGTCCCGCTTGTGCCTGCCTGAAGGAGAGGACATGGCCCGCGACAAGTCCCATCTGCCGGGCACCTCACTGCTCGACGAATGGCGCGGCGACATCCGCTTCGCGCTGCGCGCGCTGCGTCGCAACCCGGGGTTCACGACAGTCGCGTTGCTGACGATCGCGCTCGGCATCGGTGCCAACGCCGCGATGTTCAGCATCGTGAACGGCATCCTGCTGCGCCCTCTGCCGTATCCGAGCCCGGACGCGCTGGTGCTCGTGTATCAATCGAGCCCGCGTACGGGAGAAATGCTCGGGCGCGTATCAGCGCAGGACATGGACGACTGGCATGCGCGCACCCGTTCGCTCTCTGCGATCGCCGCCTACGCGCCCGTGCCGACGATCCTGACGGGACACGGTGACCCGCTCGAGATCGAGATGACGTACGTCACTGATGAGTTCTTCGACGTGCTCGGCGCGCCAGTCGCCCTGGGTCGCCCGCTGCAGGAGGACGACCACCGACTGGCGCGGCGCACGGCCGTCATCAGCGACGGTCTCTGGCGGACGCACCTCGGCGGCACGGCGGCTGTGCTCGGCAGCGCCATCGTCATGCGTGGTGTGCCGTACACCGTCGTGGGCGTGATGCCGCCGAGCGTGCAGCACCCGACGCCGGAGACGGCTGCGTGGGTGCCGCACTCGCTGGTGGAGCCGAACATGTTCGCCAACGGCATGCCGACGCGCGGCGACCGCTATCTGCGCGTGGTGGCACGAGTGGCGCCCGGTGCGGATCCCGCGCGTGCGCAGCAGGAGCTCACCGCGCTCTCCGCTGAGCTCGCCGCGACCTATCCGGAGAGCAACGCCGACTGGACGAGAGCGACGGTGATCCCGCTGCGCACGTCGATCGTGGGCGACGTGGACCAGGCGCTGGTCATCGTGCTTGCCGTCGTCGGCTTCATCCTGCTGATCGGCTGCGCCAACCTGGCGAACCTGCTGCTGGCACGCGGCTCTGCGCGCTCACGTGAGATCGCGATCCGAGCGGCGCTCGGTGCCGGTCGCCGTCGCATCGTACGCCAGCTGCTCACGGAGAGCGTGGTGCTCGCCGTGATCGGCGGCGTGCTCGGGCTGCTCCTGTCGTACTGGGGGGTCCAGAGCATTCTCGCGCTGAGTGCCGAGACGCTGCCGCGCGTCGAGGATGTGCGTGTCGATGCTCGCGTCATCGCGTTCGGCCTGCTGCTCGCCGCGGCAACAGGCCTCCTGTTCGGCCTCGTGCCGGCGCTCCGCATGTCACACATCGACCCGCAGCAGGATCTGCGGGGCGGGCGCGGTACCGTCGGGGCGGACGGCCATCGCGTGCGCAGCATGCTCGTCATCGCTGAAGTCGCACTCGCGGTGCTGCTGGTGATCGGCGCCGGCCTCATGGCGCGCAGCTTCCTTGCATTGCGCAATGTCGATGCAGGCTTCGACCCGGACCGCGTCCTCACCGTCGCCATGCAGCTCAACCTCGCCGGCGTACCCGACTCCACCATGGCGACGTTCCTGGTGCAACGCCGCGAGGAGATCCTCGGCCGCGTGCGTGAGCTGCCCGGCGTCGAGGAAGCGGGCATGATCAACGTGTTTCCACTCCGCGAGGACGGCTCGTTCTCGATGGAATACACGCGCGGCGGTGCCGATGCGACGCCGGGCGGACCGGTCGTGAACGCCGACACCCGCTATGTCGATCCCGGTTACCTGCGCACGATGGGCATCCCGCTGCTGCGGGGTGAGCATCTGCCGAGTCAACTGGAAACGGACGCGCCGGTGCCGGTGCTCATGAGCGAGAGTGCAGCGCGCCAGCTCTGGGGTGACGAGGACCCGCTGTTCCGGCTGATCACGGTGCCCTGGGGCGAGGCGATGGTGACGGGGGTCGTCGGCGATGTGCGGCAGACCGGGCTGGCACAGGCGGCGCCTCCCGCAGTTTACTTCCCGCAGCTGATCGCACCGCGCCTGCTCGCCACGCTGGTCGTGCGCACGACGGGAGAGCCCATGACGCTCGCCGCTCCGATACGACAGGTCATCAGGGAGATCGATCCGGACCAGCCGATCCGCAGCACGGTACCGCTGCGCGAAGTAATGGCGGAATCGATCGCGCGTGATCGTTTCTTCACACTGCTGTTCGCCGCGTTCGGCGGGCTCGCGCTCGTGCTCGCTGCAGTCGGCATATATGGCGTGCTGGCGTATTCCGTGCGGCAGCGCACCCAGGAGATCGGGGTCCGCATGGCGCTCGGCGCGCGGGCGATCGACGTGCTGCGCATGACGGCCGGCAGCGGCATGAAGCTGGTCGGCATCGGTGTCCTCGTCGGCACAGTCGCGGCGCTGATGCTCACACGCGTTCTCGCGAGTCAGCTCTACGGCATCACGCCCACGGACCCGCTCACATTCGCGGCGGCCATCGCATTCCTCGGACTGGTTGCGCTCCTGGCTACGTACATCCCCGCGCGTCGGGCGACTCGCGTTCCTCCAATGACCGCACTGCGGCCGGACTGACCGAGGCTGCTCCACCGCACCCCGGATCCGGCGCCTGGCGCCCGCCCTCGCTGGGCCCTGCCGTGTCATGCATCGGCGGGGTTGGGGCGTTGCTTCAACGGTATCACCCCCGCGCCACTATGTGCCGGTGCATCTCCGTCCATTCCAGTGAGGAACGTCCTGCTGCTCGCTACCGATCACGAGCGATTCCCGTCTATGTCGGACTTCAGATGTAGTCGCTCAACTCCGTTGACCTCCGCCTGGCATCCGTGTAGGGTAGAAAAATCAGCGTTTCCGCATGCGGCATCGCAACCTCAACCCCCGAGGTAACATGGATGCAGCAGACGCCCAGGCATCGCTCGAGGGTGTTCTCAAGGACGAGATCATCCGGATGTACCAGGAAGTGGCGGACGATCCGGCCGCCGAATTCCACTTCTACCACGGCCGCGCTGCCGCCGAGCTCTTCGGCTACGACAGTGATGCGCTCGACCGCGCGCCAGAGGGCGCTGTGGCTTCGTTCGCGGGAGTGGGCAACCCCCACCTTCGCAGCAACATCCAGCCGGGCGAGACCGTGCTCGATCTCGGGAGCGGTGCGGGTCTCGATGCGATCATCGCCGCGCAGCGTGCCGGTCCGGGCGGCCGTGTGATCGGCGTGGACCTGAATCCGTCCATGTGCAGGAAGGCGCAGGCGAACATGGCTGCGACGGGTGCGGTGCTCGAGTGTCACGAGGGTCGCATGGAAGAGATACCCGTGCCGGACGAGTCGGTGGACGTCGTGATCTCGAACGGTGTCATCAACCTGTCGTTCCGCAAGCGTCGCGTGATCGAGGAGATGTATCGCGTGCTGAAGCCGGGCGGCCGCATCTCGATCACCGACATCGTCAGTGGCAAGGCGCTGTCGCAGTCGATCGTGAATGATCCCAAGCTGTGGGCCAGCTGAATAGGAGGTGCTCTCCTGGAAGGAGAGATGTTCCGGCTTCTCGAGGAGTCGGGTTTTCAGCGGGTGAAGTCGGCGGTCGTGCCGAACTTCCGCTTCCGCAAGCCATCGACACAATCGTCCGCGGAGGCGTTCGGTGTAAAGGCCGTGATGATGACGGCGCAGAAGCCGGCGGTCGAGGTCGTGACAGTTCCGTGAGCGGACACTTTAATTCACGTTGATCATGCCGACCGGCTCTGTCTTTACACAGATGATGCGCGGTGACCTGCCCGCCAGATTCGTATGGAATGACGATCTCGTCGTTGCGCTTCTTTCCAATACGCCTCTGAATGCTGGCCATACCCTGGTTGTCCCACGCCGCGAAGTGGATCACTGGATCGATCTCGAGCCTGATCTGCTGCACCACCTGATGGAGGTAAGCCGAGACATCGCCCAGGCCATGCATGTCGCTTTCCGGCCCGTGAAGGTGGGGATGGTCATTGCCGGAATCGAGGTGCGGCACGTCCATATTCACCTCGTACCAATTGATGCGGTCCGTGACTTGAACTTCGAGCACCAGGAACTGCAGCCGGATCCAGCCCGACTGGATGCGGACGCGGACCGAATCAGAAACGCCCTCCGGGGCCGCGGGCCTGAAGACCGGTGGTAGCTGATGAGGCCGGTGGTTCAGGCATGACGCCTCAGACGCCGCAATAGTGTCACATCCGCGGAACGTGATGCGTACTCATATCGGACCACCGACCGAGACTCAGCCACCATGGAGTGCAACATGGTTCATGCAGGTGTCCGAAGGCTACCAGTCATTACACCGCTGCTTCTGATGTGCGGTATCGTATTGTCGTGTGGCACATCGAGTCCGGTAGAGGTGTTGAATGTTTCGCTGAGCAACATCGACACATTCGAGTATCCGACTATGGGCGGCGACGAGGACGGAGCCAGAGTCGCAACCCGGCCCCGACACGCCGAAGTCAGCGAGATTCGTCGCAACGCAGAGACGAACTGGGTGGCTACGTATGTCTACAAGCCGGTTGCCGGATACGTCGGCCCGGACGTTGTAGAACTCGCCATCCTCACCAGCTCCGACGGTGTGAGTCCACCCGACGTTCGCCGGCTGGCGATTCGGTTCAGCGTGCACGAATAGCGTTCAACGGGGAACAAGGTCACAAATACCGTCGGGGGCCTCCAAATGATTGTCCGACAGTCCGGCAGCGTCCTATCGGCCGCTCTTGCGCTCGCGGCAGAAGATCCTGAGGTCGGTCCGATCAAGCTCCGTAAAGGCTGGAGCGGAAGCGTGACGCCCGTCCCGAACGGCGGTGCGGAGCGTGAGCTTGGTCTCACCAGTCCGGCTGGCCACGCGATCGTACTACGCAGATTTGCGTCTGCCCGTGAGCGGCCCGAGACGTACCCGGCTTCGATCGTGTTCCTGGAGGGACATACCGTGTGGGCCGGGGCATGCGAGCAGGGATCGGGTGCTGTCTGGATCACACCCGACGATCCATTTTCGGTTGCAGCCAGTGCCGTCAGCGAAAGTGTCGAGGCAGGCTGGGACCTCGAGTCCACCACCAACGTCGCCGGGCTGTTCGGAGTCCCGGCCCTGAAGAGCATCGTTCTGACTCGGGGCGCAGTTCGGCGTGGGATTTCAATTGTGTCAGGTCATGTCGCCCTGGTGGATTTGCCGAGCGAATTGTGACGTTCACAGACGTTCCGGGAGTCATGACAGCACAGAGCTTCGAGCCACTGACGACGTACCGGGAGTATCCGTTGGATCAGATGCAGGCGCGGGCTGCGGAGTTCGCTGCCGAGATGGCCCGACGCCGCACCACGCGTCATTTCAGCGACCGTCCCGTCCCGCGCTCAGTGATCGAGGACTGTATCAGGGCAGCGGGGACGGCGCCGAGCGGTGCGCACCAGCAGCCGTGGCACTTCGTGGTGGTGAGCGACCCGGTCATCAAAACGAGGCTGCGCGCTGCCGCAGAAGAGGCGGAGCGGGAGTTCTACGCCACAGCGCCCGCGGAGTGGCTCGAAGCGCTCGCTCCACTCGGCACCGATGCTTCCAAGCCGTACCTGGAGACTGCACCCTACCTCATCGCGGTGTTCGCGCAGCGTTACGGACTCGCTGACGACGGAACGATGCGCAAGCACTACTACGTGAACGAGTCGGTCGGGATTGCGACTGGATTCCTGCTCGCCGCGCTGCATCACGCCGGTCTGGCGTCACTCACCCATACGCCCAATCCGATGGCATTCCTGAGCGAGATCCTCGGGCGACCCCAGAACGAAAAGCCGGTCATGCTGATCGTGACCGGTTACCCGGCGCCCGACGCGAAGATTCCGACGCTGACCCGTAAGCCGCTGGAGCAGATCGCCACGTTCATCGGCTGATGACCGGGAACGCTGCGGCTTCACATCCGGCCGTACTTCCGCAGCGTCTCGAGCAGGAAATCGGACGGGAGTGCGTGGATCCGGAAACCGTCCGCACCCGTCATTGTCTCGGCGGCGAGCATGGCGTTCAGGATGGCCTCCTCCGTCGCCTCGACGGCAGCCGCGTAGATCGGGTTCAGCAGCTCGTCCGAGACGGATTCGTAACTCGCCACGTTGTCAGCGCTTGCGAGTGCTGCGCGGTTGGCGGTGGAGAATGCGAGGAAGATGTCGCCGGAGGAGGTCTCACCGAGTCCGCCGACGCGACCGACCGCGATGGACGCGCGGGTTGCAACCCGCTTCAGCTGATGCGGAAGCAGTGGTGCGTCAGTCGCGATGACGATGATGATCGAGCCGGCGCCCTCGGGCAGGATCTGCACGTCGCGCGCATCATCGCCGCCTGCGGCACACTCCGGCAGACCGCCGAACTGCTCGCGCGTCGGCTGGACGCCCGGGGCGCGGCACGGCCGCAGCGTCGTCGGCAGCTCGCGGCCCACGGGTACGCCGAGAGGCGAGAAACGCGGACGGTTCCCGAAATTGCACTGCACGAGCACACCGACGGTGTATCCACCAGCGTTCGCGGACACGACCCGCGACGCGGTACCGGTGCCGCCCTTCAGGCCGAAGCACATCATCCCGGTGCCGCCGCCCACATTACCCTGTGCAATGGTGCCGCCGTGCGCGCTGTCGAGCGCGGCGAACACGTGCTCGCGCTGAACGTGCATGCCATTGATGTCGCTCAATGTGCCATCGTAGGTTTCCGCAACGACGGGAAGCGCGAAGAGGAAGTCCGGGCGATGTTCCGCCATCCATTCGATGACCGCGTCGCGCACGACGCCGACACTGTGCGTGTTCGTGATCGCCATCGGACCTTCCATCCGCCCCGACTGCTCGATCCACGTCGTGCCCGTCATCTCGCCATTGCCGTTCAGCGAGAACCAGCCGGCGAACACGGTATCCCCGGCAGCGCGGCCGCGCGGCAGAATGGTCGTGACGCCCGTCCGGACCGGCCCCTCGCCGACGCGCAACGGACCGGAACCGGAGATCAGTGTCGCATACCCCACCTCGACGCCGGCGACGTCGGTGATGGCGTTGCTGGCGCCGCGCGGCAGCACGGTGGGGATGCCGAGCTCGACCGCCGTGGGGCGCTGCGCGAGTGCAGGCGCCGTGACACCGAACAGCAGCATGGATGCGATGAGCAGCTTCATTCGACCTCTGGAGTGGGAGATGCGGAACGATGCGGATGAGAACTGACCGGGTCAACGCCCTCTCCCTCAGGGTGATGTCACCCGCGAGGTCGCGCCCACGCGGCGCTCGACTGCCCCGGTGGCTTCGTGCATCCCTCATCGCTGCGGCCCACATCTGCATATCCGCGGCGCACGTGGCAGCGCAGGCCACCATCCCTGAGGCGGTCACGGCAGCCGAGGCTCTGCGGGTGGCGGAATCCTGGGGCGCGCCGTTCACGCTGGCGCCGCCGCCGCTGCTGCCGAACGTCGGCGGCCGCACCACCGCCCACGCTGGAATGCGGTCGTTCCATTTCTCCGGCGAGCAGGAGGAGCAGGAGCGGTTCCGTATGCTGTTCCCGCTGATCGGCGCGGCCGCAGGGGCTGGCATCGGCTACCTGTATGGGAAGCGCGACAGCTCCGCCGACGATTATGTCCCGGCCCGCTTGTTCAGTATTCCCGTCGGTGCCCTGGCGGGATTCGTGGTGGGCATCGTGGCTGAGGACATCCGGTCACAACTGAAGGAAGAGGCCGACCGGCGGCCCTGAACCCGTTGCTCAGCGAGGGATCGTACGGAGATTCAGGTCGTACCAGCTGATCGTACCGGCGCGAATGATCGCTGCCGTTGTTTCCGAGCGCCCGTCCGGCGCTTCCGCGCTGACCTTCACCGTCGCTCCGACCGGCACGTTGCACAGGACGTACACGCCGGTGTCGCTGGAGATCGTCGAACGGGCCACACCTCCCGCGCCAGTCCCGACCGAGACCCGCACGCCGCCGATGGCCTGACGCGTCCTCCGGTCGCGCACGACACCCACGAGCACTCCCGTCCGCTCCGGATCCAGCGCCTCGCCGCAGATCTCCGGCAGTGACGACTGCAGGTGCTCGTTCGCCCTGATCACGTCACTCATCTGCCGGATCGCCGCTCCGGCCACGAGCCGCACGGAAAAATCGAAGGCGGTGACACTGCCGCGTTCGAGGGAGACGGGCTCCGACGTGACGCTGGCCCAGCCGTCGCTGTGGAAGTACAGGTAGTAGGTTCCCGGCTCTGGCGCGGTAAGGTGGAAGCGGCCTGCGCCGTCGGTGACGGTGGAGTCCACGTGTGCCCCGCGCTCGCTCAGCAGCAGCAGGCGTGCACGCGGCAACGGGGCGTCGCGCTCCTCCCACCGCAGCTCACCGCGCACCGCCTGCGCCGCAGCCGGCGACGGTGCGGCCGATGCGGCACACATGCCGCCCAGGGCAGCGGCGAGAACGAGGCGTGTGAGGCTCGACATGCGCGATTCTACCCGGGCGATGCGTCGCGGGTTCGAGATTCACAGGACCGGCCTCTCCACAGCGTCCCCGCCACGCCGCAGCGCCCTCGCGCGTTCCTAATAATGAAGACGCCGCCAGGCGCCTCGTCCGACGATCCACAGGAAGGCGAGACCATGACCAACCCAGTTCGCATTATCGCCTCCGCCGCGCTCCTGCTGGCTGTTCCGGCTGCGGCTGCGGCACAGCACATCACGCTCAAGACCGTTCCGATACCTCTCGGTGAGCAGTTCCAGCTGCTGCCGTCGCGGAACCTGGGCATGGCGAACGTGCATGTCTCGATCGACGACCCGCTGCTCGATCCGTTCACGAACCCCGCGCGCGGCGCGGCCGTGGACCAGCTGCGCGTCTTCGCGCTGCCGACCGTATACAGCGAAACGAACAGCGCGCTGGGCGGTCGGTCGTTCCCGATTGCGGCAGTGATTCCGGGTCGCACGATATTCGGCAGCTTTGCGTTCGCGATGCAGCAGGTGGACAACCCGAACCGCTGGGGCTGGGTCCCGTGGCAGGGCGATCAGAGCGTGTTCCAGGAGAACTCGTCGAGCAACATCTACGCGCAGGGCTCGATCGGTGCGCGACTCGGCCGCTCCACCTCCATCGGCGCGAGCTACTACCACGCGGATCTGGACGCAGTCGATGCCGTGAACCTGCTGTACGGCCAGAGCATCGCGATCGATCAGGACGGCTCGGTCGGTGAAGCGAAGCTCGGTCTGACGCACGACCTCGGCGCTGAGCGTCGTCTCGACGCCGTCGTGCTGCGCAGCGATGTGGACATGTCGCACGATGTGCTCTACCAGGAGTGGAACTGGGTGAATGACCAGCCGGTCATCCGTTCGTGGAACGAGCTGAACGAGGACCGCACGATCACGTGGGGCGCGCACCTCCGATACACGCAGCCGCTCGGGGATGAAGGCACGCGCATCGGGTTCATCGCGACGGGCGCCACGAAGTCGCATCCGAAGATCCCGAACTACAACATCGTCAACATCCCGCGCGACCCCGGGAACTCCACCGCGTTCAACTTCGGTGTGGGTCTGAGCAGGCTCACGAAGGCGACGGTTTACTCCATGGAGCTGATCTTCGAGCCCGGCCGCAGCCACACGTGGGCGTATGCCGACACGGCGCTCACGACGCCGGGCGGTGTGATCCAGCCGGGTGAGAAGACCGTCGATAACCAGTTCCGCTACGGCAACTGGAACCTCGCCGCAGGCCTCCAGCACGAGACCGACCGCGCGGGATTCCAGCTCGGCATCCGCGTGCACCAGACGCGCTTTTCGCTCGAGCAGCACAACTTCCTGGCCGACACGGTCCGGAACACGGACGAGCGGTGGATCGAGTGGTCACCCAGCTGGGGCGGTGTCCTGAAGTTCGGCGACTTCGACCTGCGCTACACCGGCCGCTTCACGGCCAAGGGCTCGCCCGACAACGTGGTCTTCGCCGGCCGCCGGGACGTGATGATGGCGGACGCGCCGCTTTCCGGCGTGGACTTCGTCGTCGGGCCGACCGGTCCCGTATCGCTGCCGGAGTTCCGCGTGACCATGCACCGGCTCATGGTGTCCGTTCCGTTCGGTCACTGAGCATCGATGTCGATTTGCGGGCTCGCCGATCGTAGACATGGTGAGGCGGCGACGAACGGCGCCGTCCACCACAGCTGACGCGGAGACATCCATGCGCTACCTGATCCTGATCTACGAGAACGAAGCCGAGGCGCAGCAGCCGACGGACGCCGAGATGCAGGAGTGGCACGATTTCACGCACCGCCTGAGCGAGTCGGGAGCGCTGGTGGCAGGCGAGGCGCTGCAGCCGACATCGACGGCGACTACGGTACGGAAGCGGGGCGGCAAGGTCGTAACGATGGATGGCCCATTCGCCGAGACGAAGGAGCATCTGGGCGGATTCTACATGATCGATGTCGATACCCTCGATGAGGCGCTCCGGTGGGCGGCCGAGATCCCGAGCGTGGAGCGCGGCCCGGTCGAGGTGCGACCCGTCATGGAGATCGGCAACGAGTAGCGACGTGGGGACCGGAGACGCCTTGCGGAACACATCGACAGCTGAGCGAAGGAGCGCCCTGACGGCGTTCCTCGCCGCCGCCCCCGCGTCGCTGGGACTGTGGCTCGCGACGCTGTATGTCCACGAGCACGTCACGGCCGGCCCTGTGATGGCGGCCGGCCGCGTGCCGTACATGATCATGGGCGGCGTCCTGTTCGGTGTGCCCATCGTCATCGGCCTGATCGTGCTGATCGCATGGCCGGCGCTGCTGGTTCTCCGTCGCACCATCGGCGTCACGCTGCCCATGGCGATATTCGCCGGCGCGGCGTGCGGGCTCGTAGTGCGACAGGTGGTCGCCGTGATGTGGGCCCAGCCGGAGCTGAGCTTCCTGCCGGTGTCCGTCGTTCTCGTCACGGGAGCCGGCACCGGCTGGGTGTGGTGGCGGGTCTGGAGCGGAACGATGGGCGTCGGAACGATTTGAACCGAAGACGTCCGATCCCGAGCGCACTTGCGGCTCACGTTCCTCTCTGCGCAGGTTGTGCACGGGTCGCTCACGCCGTCAGGGCATCCCGCCGCATGATACGTTCGCCGTGCAGTCATCCATGAACAGCCGCTTACCGGGAGTTCGGACATGTCCATCGCCCGTACTGCACTCCTCCGCGCATCGCGCAACCCGTTCCTGGCGGAGCAGTTCCGGAAGCGAGCGTTCGCCCGGCGTGCGGTGCGCCGGTTCATGCCGGGCGAGGACATGTCGGCCGCGCTCGACGCGGCGTCGCAGTTCGGTGCGGCCGGGATCGGCACGGTCGTAACGAGTCTCGGCGAGCAGATACGCACGCGCGAAGAGGCTGCCGCGGTGCGGGACCATTACCTGGCCCTCCTCGGCGCGGTGCATGCGCGCGGCCTGCCCACTCAGGTCTCCGTCAAGCTCACGCACCTCGGCCTCGATGTCGATGTCGAGACGTGCTTCGAGAGCCTGCGCACGCTCGCGACCCGCGCCGCTGCCTCCGGGTCGATGGTGTGGCTCGACATGGAGGAGGCGATCTATGTGGACGCCACGCTCGACCTGTATCGCCGGCTCAGGAATGAACAGCTGCGCGTCGGCCTGTGCCTCCAGGCGTACCTGCGGCGCACACCGGCCGACCTCGAGTCGCTGCTGCCGTCCGCACCCGCGATCCGCCTGGTGAAGGGGGCATATCAGGAGTCGGCCGACGTCGCGTTTCCGGCGAAGAAGGACACCGACGCGGCATTCCTGCATCTCGCGAAGCGGCTGCTCGACTATGCGCCCGCGGGCGCGCTCCCGGTCATGGGCACGCACGACCTCCGGCTGATCGGGAAGATCCGCGAGTATGCGAACGCCCTGGCGCTGCCAGCCGGCGCGTACGAAGTGCACATGCTCTATGGCATCCGGGCCGCCGCGCAGCGCGAGCTGGCGGGGAGCGGCACGAGCGTGCGCGTGCTGATAAGTTATGGAGTGAACTGG
>DATHVW010000118.1:0-7329 GCA_035461085.1 Longimicrobiales bacterium
AGATGAGGTTGTAGCAGTGCACCAGAGTGAGTGCTTCGTGGAGCATGCGCAGCGTGTTCGGCGGCAGGCTGACATCACGGAACGTGCGACGTGCAACGACCGACTCGATGACGCCCTTGCGGCCGGTCAGACCGGGGAACAGCCTTGCGAATGGATTCGACATGCAGTGGTGTGGTGCAGGAACGGAGCCAGACAGGGGCCGCAGCAGTCATGAACGTCCGCGTGTGAACGTTGGGGTGCGGCGGGCGGGGCGCAGCTCCCCGATGAGCGGCGGCTTAGGGATCAGGCCGACTGCCCGGCGTGAACGCCTTCGGCGATCTCCTCGATCTTCCTGCTGTTGAACTGGGGCAGGTCGTCCGGCTTGCGGCTGGTGACCAGCCCGGAATCGACGACCACAGCCTCGTCCAGCCATTCCGCGCCTGCGTTCCGGAGATCAGTCCTGAGCGACGGCCACGACGTCATCCGGCGGCCGCGCACCACGTCCGCCTCGATCAGCAGCCATGGGCCGTGGCAGATCGCCGCCACGGGCTTGCCGGCATCGAAAAAGGCACGCGCAAACGCAACTGCCCGATCGTTGACGCGCAGGTTGTCCGGATTCATCTGGCCGCCGGGCAGGACGAGGGCGTCGAATGAATCCGCATCCGCCTCAGCCAGGTGCACGTCGACATCGAATTCGTCACCCCAGTCGGTGTGCTGCCAGCCCTTCACCTTCTGCTCCTGCGGCGATACGATGACGGCCTCCGCGCCGGCTTTCCGCAGTGCGTCCATCGGCTGCTCGAGCTCGATCTGCTCGAACCCGTTGTCCACGAGCACCGCCACCCTCTTCCCGGTGATGTCCTTCGCCATCTTTTTCCTCCTGTCATGAGCTGCACATGTAACGGATACGGATGTGCAAGTCATGTGCGAGGTTACGGCCGGGGCAGTCCTGCCACTGGACTCGCCGGCTCCCTGCGGCTATGCTGGAATAGACCTCAGGGTGAGCCCCATGTCCCGCAGCAGTCTCTCTCTCCTGTTCGCGCTGGCTGCGCTGACCACCGCCGCCGTATCCGGCGCCGATGCGCGTACATCCGTCGTACCGTCGCACTACGGCACGGTACATGGCGAATCCGGGGTCATTTCCTTGCGACCCCTGCCGTTCTATTACGACCTCTACACGTTCCGCGGCCGGGGCGGCAGCACCGCGATCGTGACGGCGTTCGCGGTCGAGGCGGGTCGGCTCGAAACGGAGGCCGCGAACAGCAGGACCCGGTATCGCTTCAGTGTTACGCTCGTGCTCGCCGACACCGCGATCGGCTCCGTCTCGAACACACACGACACGGTCTACGTTGACGTCGCGCGACCGCTCGACGACGACCATCTGCTGTTCACGCACGTCGAAGTGCCCGCGCCGCCATCGGCGAGCACGCACCAGCGCGTGATCATGACGGACGCGACCACTCCCGGCATCGGTCAGCTCTACAGCGAGCGTTTCCCGATTCCGGACTACAGCGGGAGCCAGCTGATGCTGAGCGACATTGCGCTGGGTCAGCCGGATGCGCGCGCGGGATGGCAGCGCGGTGATGTCACCCTCGCCCTCCTGCCCACGAGCCGGCTGCCGTCGAGTGCATTCGACGTCTATTACGAGATATACAACCTCGCCCCCGCGCGGGATTACGCTACGGACATCGTGATAGAACACGATGCGACGTCCGAGCGCGGCCGCGCCGTGGAACGGAAACCTGTTCGACTGCGTTTCCTCGGGAAGTCGGAGAGCGGGCGCGAGCGGACGCAGGCGGAACTTCGTCGCGTGGAGACTTCGCTGCCGCGGGGGCGGTACCGGATGACGATCACGATCACCGACTTGGTGAGCCGCAGGTCGGTCAGCCGATCGCGCGCGTTCGAGGTCGGCGGCCCCGCAAATGTAACGATGGTGCCTGCTCTGCCACCGGCCACGCGACGCTGACGCAAGCGGCCGGGCCTTCACCCCATCAGTCAGGCCGCTCCCTGCCGCAGCCGGAAATCTGGACCGGCACGGCAGGGTGCGGTATGCTAATGCCTCCAACAGTACCATCATGCGCACCAGGGCGGGGGGCAGCCAGCCGATCCCGGTGCCGCAGGCTGCATGTACAGTCCATTCCAGGGAGACACGCCGATGAGGAAGGCACGCCTCTGCGCACGAGCATGGAAGTCCGTGGTGACAGGACTCGCACTGCTCGCCGCCGCTGCACCGGTCCTGACCGCACAGCAGGCCGTGACCGTGCACCGCGATCCCGGCCAGCAGCAGGATGCGGAGTTCGCGAGGCTGTACGCCGAATGGACCAGCGATCCACAATACGGCAGTCCCCTGGTCGATCACCTCCCCCTTGCCGACGGCATACCGACGACGAAGGACGTGCTCGGCTACTACGTCGGTGCGCCGAAGATGCTGACGTACTACGAGGACATCATTCGGTACTACCGGGCGCTGGCGGCGGCATCGCCACGCGTGCAGGTCGAGACCATCGGCCGGTCGGATGAGGGTCGCGAGCTGGTCGTGGTGTGGGTGTCTTCCGATCAGAACATCGCGGGACTCCGGCAGAACCGCGACAACCTCGCACGCATCGCGGATTCGCGCGGAGCCGATGAAGACGAGATCCGCAGGCTCATCGACGGGACGAAGCCGCATTACCACCTGATGGGTGGTCTGCACAGCGGCGAGCTCGGCCCGCCCGAGATGCTCATGGAGCTCGCGTACCGTCTGGCGGTGGAGACATCGCCGTTCGTCAGTCAGATCCGTGACAATGTCGTCGTCTCGATCACGCCCGTCGCCGACCCGGATGGGCGTGACCGTCTGGTGGACTGGTTCTACCGCAACCTCGAACGTGACTCGATCATTGCGACCAGCGACGAGCAGCCGGACACACTCGCGATGGGCGACACGACGCGGGCAGAGTGGAGGACGCGGAACCGCACGATGGGTGTGCCGTACTGGGGCCGTTACGTGTATCACGACAACAACCGCGACATCAACCTGTCGCAGATGTCGATGCGCGCGATCACGGACTGGTACTTCACGGCGTATCCGCCGATCATGCACGACCTGCACGAGTCGCTCGCACTGCTGTACACGTACAGCGGCGGCCCACCGCAGAATCCCAATCTCGATCCGCTCCTGTTCGGCGAGCTCCGCTTCTTCTCCGACTGGGAGCTGGCGCAGATGACGAAGTGGGGCATGCCGGGCGTGTACACGCACGCGTTCATGGACGGCTGGTCGCCGGGCTACCTCGGATCAGTGGCGTACAACCATAACGGCATGATGCGGATGTACGAGACGCAGTCCGGGCGGGATGTGGATGTGGACTCGCTCCGCACCGCGCGTGAGAAGGCGGCGCGCGATTCGGCGGCCGCGGCGGACACCGCTACCGATGCCGGGCGCGGTGGTCGGAACGCACAGGGTTCCGGGGCACGTGCGCAGCCGGCACGCGGCGCTCCGCAGGACGGCCGCGCGGGCGGCGTGCCGACCGGACGGGGCGGGAGCCAGGACCGCGAGTGGTACCGCGGCATCCCCGTGCCCGAGCACGCGGTGTCGGAGTTCACGCGTCGCAACAATGCCAACTACATGCAGACGGGTGTGCTGCTCGGTCTGCAGCTCACGGCGATGTTCCCGAACCTGGTGCTCGAGAACTTCCATGTGAAGACGCGCAACTCGATGGAGAAGGGACGAACGGAGGCGCCGTACGGATTTGCGATCCCGGTGCAGCGGGACATGACGCGAGTGGCCACGCTGCTCGACGTCCTGCGTGCGCAGGGAATCGAGGTCGGCATGCTCGATTCGAGGCTCGTGCTCGAGTCGGACACGCTCCCCGCGGGGTCCTACATCATCAAGCTCGACCAGCCGTACGGCCGCCTGGCGAAGAATCTCCTGGAGATCCAGGAATACCCGGACGCGCGCCTCCGCACGTACGACGACAGTGGCTGGACGATGGGCCTGGCATTCGACGCCGAGATCATCCAGGTCGATGACGAGACCATCCTCGATGCGCCGGTGACACCCGTGGACGTGCCGGTGTCACGCGGCACGGTATCCGGTAATGGTGCGGCCGGCCTCGCGGTGGCGCACCTCGGCTCGAACCACATGATCCAGCTGCGCTACCGGCTGCTCGACATGAACGTCAGCGTGGCCGAGCAGCCGTTCACTGCGGAGGATGTCGAGTTCCCGGCGGGCTCGTTCATCATCACCGGCTCGCCGCAGCAGCTGGAGGCAGCGAAAGTGCTCGTGGACTCGCTCGGGCTGACGGGCGCTGCGCTGTCGAACGTGCCGATGGTCGCCACGCACGATGCCGATGCGCCGCGTATCGCGATCTATTCGCAGTGGAACGGCACTCAGGAGCTCGGCTGGTACCGTCACGCGTTCGATCAGTTCGGCATACCGTATGACCTGATCTACAAGGAGCGGGTCATGCAGGGGAACCTCGAGGCGGACTACGATGTCATCGTCATGGCATCGCAGAACATCAACCGTGAGAACGTGCTGGCCGACCCGGCCGATCGGCCGCAGCCGTACAGGCAGACGGAGCGGTTCCGCTTCCTCGGCATGTATGGCGAGACGAATGACATGACGGGTGGCTTCGGTGAGGCGGGCGTGCGTGCGTTCCAGCAGTTCCTGCAGGCCGGGCGGACACTGATCGCCGCGCACAACGCGGTGCGCTTCCCGATCGAGTTCGGCTTCGGCCGGTCGTTCGACCTCGAGTCGCCGGAAGGGGTGAATGCGCAGAAGCCGCTCGTCCTGGCGAAGATCTCACGGATGGAGCACCCGGTGTTCTACGGGCATCCAGATTCGATCTTCCCGATGAAGTACGGCCAGAGCTCTCAGGTCTTCCGTGTCGGTGTCGCGGACGAGGCGAACGTCCTGGCGCGTTACGTGGGCGGTGATGATGCGGTCCTCAGCGGGCTGATGACCGGCGCCGACAGCATTGCCGGACGCGCGTTCGCGGTCGATGTGCCGAACGCGTACAACGGGCGGGGCCGCGTGATCATGTTCGCGAACAACCCGATCTACCGCTGGCAGAACCACGGTGAGTTCGGGATGGTGTTCAACGCGATCATCAACTGGAACGATGTGCCGCCGGCGCCTCCCCTGAAGCCGGAGGGTGTCGCCGACGACCGTTGATCAGGGCTGCGGCCCGGTTGATCTCGTCAGCCGGGCCGCGTCATGACACGGGTCGCACGGGAGGAGCTGTCGGGCCGCGCCGCGGCGGGCATTATGTCACGGGCACGACCGCGTCCTCGCGCGCGAAGTCGATGTAGCCGCGCCGCGCATCGGCGACCAGGAGCACGACACGAACGCGGTCGCCCTTCTGGAGTCCGGCAGTTCCGCGCACGAGTCTGCCCTCGATGCCCTCGGGCGTCGTCTCGATCCACGTGGCCTTCCGCGAGACGCCGGTGACCACCGCGTCGAACGTGTCGCCGATGCGATGCGCGAGCGTGCGCGCGGCGGCGCGCTTCCGGTCGCGACGGGCGTCCTTCCTCCCGACGTCCGCGGTGACGTACTCGAAGTCGATGAAGCCGTGCACACTGTCGGTTTTGACGAGCCGGACCGGTACGGTCATGCCCGTCGCGAGCCCCTCGAGGCCGCGTATGACTCGGCCCTCCGCGCTGCCGTCCAGTGCGCGAACCCACGTGCCGTGCTCTCCGGCGGCGGTCACCTCGACGACGAACGTCTCGCCGATGCGCGGCCGGAGCGCGTCCGCCATCCGCTTCTTTCTGCGGCTGCGCTGGAGCTTGCGCTCGACATCGACGGGTTCGTGCGCGAAGTCGATGTGGCCGCGGCCGGCATCGACGCCGAGCAGCGTCAGACGAACCGTGTCGCCGACGTCGAGACCCTGCGTGCCTCGCACGATGCGCCCCTCGACCGGCGGGCTCAGCACGCGCGCGTACATGCCCTTCGCGGATGAAGCCGTGATGATCGCGGTGAAGCTGTCGCCGACGCGCTCAGCGAGCAGCGCCGCGCCGGCCATCTTCCGCACCGTCCGCTCCACCTTCCTCGCCGCCTTGCCACGCTCGGTCGAGTGCTCCGCGATCTCAGCGAGCGCATCATCGTCGTAGGGCGCGGGCTCGCGCAGCCACGTCGCGCGCAGCATGCGCTGCGTGACCAGGTCGGGGAAGCGACGGTTCGGTGCAGTGGAATGCACGTAGTCGGCGACCGCCAGGCCGAAGTGGCCGGCGTCCGTGTCCGAGCCACCCGCCGGCTCGACCACGTACGCGCCCGCACCGAGCAGCTTGATGATCGAGAGGGACAGGTCCGCGAAGTGCTCGGGATCGGCCGCGCGGCGTTCCGCGAGGAACGCGCTCAGGGCGGGCGCATCCGGCTCCGGCGGCAGCAGCACGCCGTGCTCCGCCGCGATCGCAGCGATGCGATCCCAGCGCTCGGGCCGGCGCACGACTCGCCGGATCGACGACGATCCATTCGCGTGCAGGTAGGTCGCCACGCAGCGGTTGGCGGCGACCATCAGGTCCTCAATGAGATCGCGCGCGCGATCGCGCTGCGTGACGGCGAGGTCGATGACCTTCCCGTTGGCGACGACGGGGGATGCCTCGACGCTCTCGAAGTCGAGCGCGCCGGCCGTCACACGCGCGTCGCGCAGGCGGCGGGTCGCTTCGGCCTGAAGTCGAACCTGATCGGCGAGCTCGGCAGATGCCGCGATGGCCGCGGGCGCGGGTCCGTCGTCCTCCAGCCAGGCCCCTACCTCTCCGTACGACAGCTTGGCGCGATTGCGCACGAGCGCATGGTAAACGGTCTCGTCCGACAAACGGCCATCGGCGCCGACCGCGAACTGGATGACGAACGCGAGCCGGTCCTCGCCTTCGTTCAGCGAAGTCAGATTCGTGGAGAGCCGCTCGGGCAGCATCGGGAATACCGTGACGCCCGTATATACGGACGTGGTGTTCGTCGCCGCGTGATCGTCGGCCGCGGAGCCGACCGGCACGAGCGATGACACGTCGGCGATGCCCAGCCGCACGACAATGGCGTCGTCGTCCCGTCGCTCTGCGTGTTCGACCTGGTCGAGATCGCGCGACATCGGATTGTCGATCGACGACCAGCAGAGCGGGCGCAGATCTTCCGTCCGCGCGCGCGGCGAGCTTGCATCGACCTCGTCCAGCGCGCGCACCTGGGCGATGGCGGCCGGCGAGAACTCAGGCTCGAAGCCGTTCTCACGCATGGCCGCCGCGGCGACCGCGCGCAGAGATTGACCATGTGTCTCGTTCGTTGTCATGACGGGACAGCCATGGCAAGTCTGATTCCGCGTGGCAGCTTACTGGCAGTACTGCGAGAACTCCGGTGTCCGGAAGGGTGATCTGCTCAGGGCGTCC
>DATHVW010000119.1:0-5734 GCA_035461085.1 Longimicrobiales bacterium
CTCACGCCACGTCGTCTGCTCCTCCTTGAAACCGACGTAGTGGTCGAGCGCGATGAGCAACGGCACCATGGCGAGCATCAGGAGCGCCAGCCTGAAGCGATCCATGTAGAAGCCGAGCCACCACATCTCCATCGTCATCAGCAGAGGCAGTGAGAAGAAGATGGCGCCGCCGAATGCACGCGCGAGTCCCGTCAGGAACAGCGTCGTGCGCGTACGGTCGGTGGCAGTCCCCATCACGATCCCTCGGTTGCCGGGCCAGGTGTGGCGGGCGACGCAGCACGGGGCGTGCCGTCGCCTGTCGGGCCCCGGCTGGCCCCCGCGCCCGCTACGGAAAGCTGTCCGCCGGCCGGGCCGTAGGTTAGCATCGCGGTTGCAGACCCAGCCGCGGTGTCATGCCTGCGGCTCGGCGGGTGCGCTGCGCGACCGGACAGACACTCCTCTCCACCCGGCTGATCGCCTATGGCCAGGCCGACGTTCCACGCACACCGCGCCGTTACCCGATCCGACATCCGGCTGCAGACGATCGCGTGCAGCGCCGGCGCCGCTCTCGTCGCCGGCTGCGCGGACGAGAGTCCGCTCCTCGGTGCCATCGCAGATGGACGACGCGCCCGCGGCGCGCGGCTAGGGTTTCACCCGCGTTCATGCGTCAGGAGGGCACCGTCAATCCGGGTAACGCAGCGGCCATGGTCGCGCATACCGGCAATGCTGCACACCGAGGTCGAGCAGCACGTCCTGGAACCGCGCATCATTCTCGAGCGGGTCGAGGAACGGGTGGCAGCCGAAGCCGAAAGCGTTGTACCACTCCCGCCGTCCGCGCTCCGTCGCCATCAGTCGTATCGCCGGCTCCGGATCGCCGAACACGAGGTCCGCGAACGCCACATCGACTTCGGTCGCGCCGCCTGCACCGCTGTGCAAATACGCGCGCATACGTTCCGCATCGGCCCAGCGGTCAGCGGCGGCATATGCGAACGTGAGTGCCGTGCGGACGCCGAGTGTCCCGGGGTAGAGGCGGAGCGCGTGCTCGAGCGTTGCCACCCCGCTGTCGGGCTTGCCGCCGAACGTCTGTGCCAGACCGAGGCCGAGAAGCGCCAGGCTGAAGGTAGAGTCGTAGGCGAGGACCCTGCGGGCGGCGGCTTCGGCCTCGGTAAAGCGGCGGGCTGCGAGGTATCCCATGGCGACGGTGGCGCCGGGCGATCTGGCCAGGGGATCGAGCTGCGCCGCGCGGTTGAGCTCGGCGATCGCCTCATCCGGGCGGCCGGTATTGAGCAGGAAGAAACCGAACCATTGATGCGTCGTTACGTTATCCGGCTCAAGGGCGAGCGCAGCGCGGTAACGCGCCTCGGCGTCCGCGAAGCGCAGCTGCAGCTCGTTCGCGCTCGCAAGCGCCACTTGCGCATCGGCGAGCGTGGAGTCGAGCAGCATTGCGCGTTCGGCACTCTTCAGATGCAACGTGAGCGCCGGCTCCGCGCTCTCCTTCACGTAGATCGGCAGGACGCCGTACGTCAGTGCCAGTCCGGCGTGTGCGCGAGCGAACGACGGATCACGCGCGATGGCGGCGTTGAAGAAGCGTATCGCATGCTCCAAGTTGTCCGCGCCGCGCTCCTGCCAGCGGTAGCGCGCGCGGAGGAAGAGATCGTACGCTTCCTGGTCCGCAGTCCCGCGTCGCGAATCCAGGGCTGCCAGGTCGCTGTCGGCGTCGCCGAGCGACGGCGCCAGCGCAGCGACGATGGCGCGCGTGAGCTCGTCCTGCACCGCGAACATGTCACTCGACCGGGCCTCATAGACATCGCCCCAGAGCACCGAGCCGTCCCCGGTGCTCACCAGCTGCACTGCCACGCGCAGTCGATCGCTCGCACGTCGCACTGAGCCCGTGACGAACGCGTCCACGTTCAGCGCCTCGCGGATCTCGCCAGCCGTCGGCGAGCGACCACTGAACGCGTAACTCGATGTACGACCCGTCACACGCAGGCCCGGCAGCCGCGTGAGGGCGAGCGCGAGCTCATCCGTAATGCCGCCACTGAAGTACTGATCGTCCGCCGAACCGGGGGCGTCCGCGAACGGCAGCACTGCGACGGTGCGCACCGCCGTGACACGGCCCGCCGGCGCAGCACCGGGCGAGAGCGAGCGCCATGTCGCATATCCGGCAGCGGCGAGGAGCACGACGATGACCGCCGCGATCGTGCGCGCCCGACCCAATGAAGCCGGGCGGGAAAAGGAGCTGACACGCAGTACATCATTGGCGATGCCGAGCACCTCGCCTGCGCTCTGAGGCCGAGCCGACGGGTCCTTGGCCAGGAGGCGCGCAACAAGGGCGGCCAGATCGGACGGAACATCACGTCTGCGCGTCTCGAGCGGCGGCGGCACCTCGCTTCGCTGAGCGAGCAGCATTTCGTGCGAATCACGCGTACCGAACGGGTGCGCACCGGTCAACGCCTCGTACATCACGAGACCCAGTGCGTAAAGGTCGCTGCGCGCATCCGCCGCCCCACCACCGATCTGTTCTGGTGCCATGTATGCCGGCGTGCCCGGCGTCGTACCGGCGAAAGTGAGATCGGCGCGCAGATCGCAGGAACCGTCCGCATTGACAGCGGCTTCATCCGGCTCCGCCACCGCGAGGGCCTTTGCGATGCCGAAGTCGGCGACCAGCGCGTGTCCTTCACTCATCAGCACGTTCGCCGGTTTGAGGTCGCGGTGCACGAGTCCCCGACTGTGCGCGTATCCGAGCGCATCGGCCACATCGCGCAGCAACCGCACGGCGTTTTCGACTGGCATCGCACCATCGCGCAGCAGACGCGCTTGGAGCGTCTCGCCTGTGACGAACGGCATCACGTAGTACAGGAAGCCGTCTGCCTCACCCGAGTCGTGCACACCTACGATGTGCGGGTGGGTAAGCGCTGCGGCCGTGCGTACCTCCCGCAGGAAGCGCGCGGCGCCGGCGTGCGTGACGCTGGCCTCCAGCACCTTTACCGCAACGCGACGTTCGTGGCGACCGTCGCGGGCGGCGTACACTGCCGCCATTCCGCCGCGGCCGAGCTCACGCTCGATGGTATACCGCCCGTCGGACGTCGCGTGGAGGGCCTGCGCGAACCGAGTGTGTCGTTCCGCTTCGCGCGCTGCCTGTTCCGTTGCGAGCTCTGCGACGAACGGGGCCGCGAACGCGACCGCAGAGCCGGCAAGGAATCCGTCGGCCGCGTCCGCCCGTTCGCACGAACGCAGCAGGCGCATGGCATCAGCGAGGAGCTCGCCATCGTCGCCGCACGCCCGCTCCAGGTATGCGGCACGGGCCTTTTCGGGGAGGTCGAGCGCGCCATCGATCAGGCCCTGCAGCGCACTCCAGCGCGCGGCCTCGTGTTCAGCAGGCATCAGGCTCCATCATCGGAAAGCTCCTGCATCAGCCAGCCTCGGGCCTTGACCCAGTCGCGCGCCACCGTTCGTGCGGTGACGCCGAGCACACTGGCCGTCTCGTCCTCCGTAAGTCCGCCGAAGAAGCGACACTCAACGACGCGCGCCTGCCGCGGCGCCAGCCGACCGAGCGTCAGAAGCGCGTCATCGAGGGCCATCAGCACGTCCGCGCGCTCACCCGCCGCCGCCGCGCCCGCGTCAGCCGACTCCAGCATCTCCAGCGGCACTCGCTGCAGCTGCGGCCCACCCCTCCGGCCGGCGCGGTGCCTCCGCGCGTGGTCCACCAGCACGCGCCGCATGACCTGTGCGGCGATGCCCAGGAACTGCGCGCGGTCCATCCACTGCGCCCGTGTCTGGTCGACCAGTCGAAGGTACGCTTCATGGACCAGCGCAGTGGTGGAGAGGGTGTGGCCCGCGGATTCTATGCGAAGGTGGCGGTGCGCGATCCGCGAGAGGTCGTCGTAGACGACGGACATCAGCTGCTCCATCGCTCCGGGCGCACCCCTACGCAGATCGACCAGCAACTCCGTCACCGATCGCTGGCGTCCTGCTGCTGAGGCTCTGCGCTCCTGCCCGCCCGCGTTACGCATACGCTCCGAGGGTCGAATCGGCCGGGATGTCTGGATTCACGAGGATTCTGCGCGTACCCAGGCGAGAGCGATACACACCGGTGCCGAATCCTACGGTAGCGGCGAGCGCGGCGCGGCGAAAGCTCGCTGTGCACAGCCACCCATTCCTGGAGATCACAATGCGCGCCCATGCGACCTGCATCACCCTCCTCAGCCTCCTGCTCGCCGCGTGCAGCGGCGCCGAGACCACAGATCCCAACCCACTGGCGTCGTCGTCGCTCGGCGTCGCATATCCGGCGGTGATCGCGCTGCCCGATGGCTTCTGGCCCGAGGGCATCGACTTCGGCCGGGGCACCACGTTCTTCGTCAGTTCACTCGCGACCGGCGCGATCTGGCGCGGTGACGCGCGCACCGGCGCCGGTGGTGTGCTGGTGGCCGCGCAGGGGGTGGAGAGTGTCGGACTGGCGTACGACGCATGGGCGAACCGGCTTGTCGTAGCCGGCGGCTTCTCCGGCCAGGCGTTCGTCTACGATGCCACCACCGGTGCCCGGCTCGCCGCATACCAGCTCGGCGCGCCCGGCATGTCGCTCGTGAACGATGTGGTCGTGTCCGATGACGCCGCTTACTTCACCGATTCATTCAACGATGTGCTGTATCGGATCCCCTTCGGACCAGGAGCGCTGCCGTCACAGGCGGACGTGCAGACGCTGCCGCTTACGGGTGACTACCAATCCGTCCCCTCCGAGATCGGCAACGCGAACGGCATCGTCGCCACGCCGGACGGCCGCTGGCTGATCGTCGTGAACACGGCAACGGGCGCGCTGTACCGCGTCGATCCCGGTACGGGTGCGGCGACGTCGCTCGAGGTCACGGGAGGATCCCTCGACGGCGGCGATGGCATGCTGCTCCTCGGCCACCGGCTGTACGTCGTGCAGGGACATCTCAACCAGATCACGGAAGTGCAGCTGAGCCCGGACTTCGGCAATGGCACCATCGTTCGCGCACTGACGAGTCCCGACCTCCAGTTCCCATCGACGATCGCGCGCCTCGGCAACACCCTCTACGCAGTGAACGCGCGCTTCGACGTCGTGCCTGCACCGGACGTGCAGTACCACGTGGTGGCATTGCCGCTGTGATTGGAGTGATTCAGACGCGGAGGTAATCCGGCGCGTTGCCCCGGACGGCGGTTCGACCCGGGGGTGCGGACGTTGCGAGGTAGGTCCGGGTCGCAGGCCGGGCGCGGCGCGGCCTGGTGTTGGGTGGCAGCCGCTCGCGGCGGCCAGGCCTGGGCGCGCCATGGGCCAGCCGGGCCCCACAAGCGACCGCGGCGGCCCGACGGGGTCGCAGCGGCCCCGCATCGGGGCCCCCAACCTTCCATTTGCCGCGCCCCGTCCGGCTCAATGGAGGGTTGGGGGGTCATGGTGCACTCAATCCTCCATCGAGATTTCGCGCCGCTAAACGTCCGGACGATTGTGTGCGTATGACGCCCTCAACAGTCCAATCCCTCGCGACAGCGTCGGGATATGGACGATTCGCGACGCCGGGGTACGGACACGGGGGTTCGCCCGCCGGCCACCACACGCGCGGTCCGCACGCCCGGGCACCACACGCCCGGGCACCGCACGCCGGGTCCGGGCGCGGCGTTCATCAATCCGCCGCTCTGGAGGGCGGCTCGAAGCCGGCCTCGCTCACGATGCGACTGAAGTCCGGATCGCCGTACAGCGGCTCGAACGCCGTCCATTGGCGAACGTGCGGCAGTTTCG
>DATHVW010000120.1:0-8792 GCA_035461085.1 Longimicrobiales bacterium
GGCGACACAGATGAAACCATCGCCGCCCATGCCGCGTCATGTGAGCATCCACTTCTTCGGCGCGGTGCATGGCGACTCCCCTGATTGAGCTGAACGGCCTGACGCAGGCGTATGGCAGTATGGTCGTCCTGAACGGCCTGACGGCCACGATCCCGCGCGCGAGCGTCGGGCTGGTCGGCGCGAACGGTGCCGGCAAGAGCACGCTGATCAAGGTGCTGCTCGGCATCCTGAAGCCGACGGCCGGCTCGGCCGCCGTGCTCGGACTGTCGGTGAGCGACGACACGATCGCGATGCGCGAGCGCGTGGGCTACATGCCGGAGCGCGGCGGTCTGCCGCTGGACCAGACGGCTGCGGACTTCATGATCTACGCGGCGGAGCTCGCGGGCATTCCGTCGCGCGCCGCACGGCAGCGCGCATCCGATGTCCTCACGCTCGTGGGACTGCACGAGGAGCGATTCCGCCACCTCGGCGATTTCTCGACCGGCATGCTGCAGCGGGCGCTGCTCGCGCAGGCGATCGTGCACGATCCGGATCTCGTCCTGCTCGACGAGCCGCTCGCCGGCCTGGATCCCGAAGGACGCGACCAGATGCTCCGGCTGATCGGACGACTGCGCGGGTTCGGCATCCACACGCTCGTGTCGAGCCACGTGCTGACGGACATCGAGAGCACGTGCGACTGGATCGTCATGATCGAGAGCGGCCGCATCATCCAGAACGGCACACTCGAATCACTCACGTCGGGCAACACGGTGGGCGTGGAGGTGCTCGACAACGTGGAGACCGTTGACGCGCTGCTGCGTGAGCGCGGAGCCATCGTGCTGCGCAGGGGTCACCTGCTCGAGGTGACGATGCACGACGGCGATCCCTGCGACCTGATCAATCGCGTGCTCGCGGAGACGGGCGGCGGACTCCGGCTGCTCAAGGCCCGCGTCAGGACGCTGGAGGATGCATATCTGGGGGAGGGGCGGTCGCGTGAACAATGACGTGGACCCGCAAGCCATGATGCCCCCGCCCGAGCCCGTGCGCGTGCGCGCGCCCGGAACCGCGCACGCAGAGCACGCCGCGCATTCCGGGAACTCGGCGAACATGACGCGCACCGCGCATGCCGCTCCCGCGCCGACAACCGGCGAGGGCACGGTATACGACCTGGGCTACGCGCCGCATGAGGGCCCGCGGCTCGGGCGGCGCGCGGCCATCCGCGCGATGTTCATCGACGGGAGCCGGCGCGCGCTGGGGTTGCGGCGCAAGCCGTGGACGAAGGCGCTCCCGTGGGCTCTGATTGCGGCCGCGATCGTGCCCGCGGCGTGGGTGGTGGCGCTGACGTTCGTCGCCGCGGGGTTCTCGCTGGAGGATGCCGGCCCGTTCGGTGATCCGGCGGAGTTCTTCGAGATGATCGGCTTGCTCGCGATGTTCTTCGTCGCGCTGGTTGCGCCGACGCTGCTGATTCCCGACCGCCAGTACGGCGTGCTCGCGATCTACGCGTCGCGTCCGGTCCGCGCGGTCGATTATCTCTTCGCGCGCGGCGCTGCGCTGATCGTGCTCACGTCCCTGTTCATGCTCATCCCTCACGCAATCCTCTACCTGGGCATCTCGACGCTGTATGTGGACGGGTTCCTGGCGGGGCTGGTGGAGCACGGCAAGTCGATCCCGGACATACTCGGCACGACGGCCGCATACGTCCTCGGCTACGGCACGCCCGCGTTCCTGATCGCGCTGTTCGTCGGCCGCGCTGCCATCGCGACGGGCGTCTACATCTTCACGATGTTCATGACCGCATCGATGATCGAAGCGATGCCGCGCGCGACCGAGCTCCTGGTCTTCAGGATCCTGGCGCCGCTCGGTCTGTTCTGGCATCCACTGACTGTCCGCGACTGGCTCTTCGACCGGGAGCCCGAGCAGTGGGCGCTCGACCGCGTCGGCTTCGAGCCCTGGGTGGGTGCGGTGGTGATCCTGTCATTCGCGGTCGCGACGGCGGTGATCGCGCATCGCAGGTATCGGAGGTACTTCTAGTGGCGACGACACAGGTCCCCGCGCCGCACGCCCCGGACGCGCCGGTGCGCGACCCGGCCAGCGCTGTGGGTGCGACCGTGGCCGTGCACGGCGTGTCGAAGTGGTTCGGCACCAAGGTCGCCGTCTCCGACGTGTCGTGCTCCTTCGGTCCCGGCATCACCGGACTGCTCGGACCGAACGGCGCGGGCAAGACCACGCTCCTGCGGATGATCACGGGCCTGCTGCATCCATCGGAGGGTCGTGTTTCCGTGCTCGGCACCGACCCGCGGAAGGATCCGGCAGTCTACCGTCGCGTCGGATTCGTTCCCGAAGAGGACGCGGTGTACGGGCATCTCTCCGCGCGTCAGCTCGTGCGCTACGCGGCGGAGCTGAGCCGGTGCGACGCATCCGCGCGCGTGGTCGATAAGGCGATTGCGAGAGTGAACCTGGAGGATGCGGCCGACCGGCCGATCGCCGAGTACTCGAAGGGGATGCGACAGCGCGCGAAGGTGGCGGCGGCGCTCGTCAGCGAGCCCGACCTCCTCGTGCTGGACGAGCCGCTGAACGGTGCGGACCCGATGCAGCGCGCGGTTCTCATCGGGATCTTCCACGAGCTGGCCGCCGCCGGCCGCACGATCATCGTGTCATCGCACGTGCTGGCGGAAGTGGAGCGCATGACCGATCGCGTGATCGCGATTCTCGACGGCAAGCTCGCGGCGGCCGGCGGCATCCGCGCAATCCGTGCTGCAATGACGCACATTCCGCACAAGGTCCGCATCGATGCAGACGACCCGCGCATTCTCGCGAAGGCACTCGTGGATCTGCCCGCCGTGGTGGGCGTCCACTTCGCGGATGGCGGGCTGGAGGTGCAGACATCGAATCTGGCCGCGCTCGGGACGGCGCTGCCCGCGATCTCCATTGAGCGCTCCGTCCGCGTCACGCGCTTCGAGCCGGTCGATGCATCGCTCGAGAGCGTATTCCGTCACCTGCTGAGCATCCGCCGATGACCCCGCTGCTTGCCATCATCCGCGTCACCGCGCGCCAGCTCACGGGCACGAGCCGCGTGCTCGGCTTCGGTCTGCTCAGCCTCGTGCCGGCCATACTGCTGGCCGCCGCGTCGCGCTCGGCGGCACCGGGCGCACTCGACCTCGAGCTGGGCGTGCTGCTCGTCGTTCCGTTCTTCGCCCTCGTGATCCCCATCACGACGGTCATTCTCGCGACATCGGCACTGGGCGATGAGCGCCGCGACAATACGCTGTCCTTCCTCGTGCTCCGCCCGATCAGCCGGCTCGAGATCGTCCTCGCCAAGACGATCGCCGCCGCCGCCGTGTCCACGGGCTTCGCCGTGCTCGGCGCGCTCGCTCTGTCGGTGACGTGGGCGATACTGGGCGGCAGTATCGATGTGTTTCCGGCGATGGTCGCGGGCGGCGCGCTGGCGTGCGTGATGTACAGCGCCGTCTTTGTGCTGCTGGGGAACGTGCTCGCCAGGGCTACGCTCGTGGGGCTGATCTACGTGCTCTTCATCGAGACCGTGATCATCGACGAGTTCCCGCGGCTCGCGACTGCATCGCTCTGGCGCATCGCAATGGGAGCGACGCTCGACACGATGCCCGCGCACTTCCCGTCACGCGCGCTGCTCGCCGCACTCGGCGACTGGATCCCGTCGCTCGGCAGTGCCGTCATCGTAACCGCGTTCGTCGCGACGATCACGGTCACGATCTGCACGATCCTGCTGAAGCGGACGGACGCCGTCTGACGTCGCAGTCCTACTGGCGTTTGTCGCGGAAGAACCGCGCGATATCCGTCGCGAGGCCGGATACATCACCGCTCGCATTCATCATCGCAGCGACCACGATGTCCTCGTCCGGCAGGATCAGAAGCGACGCCTGTCCGCCGAGGACGCTGCCGCCATGCCCGATCGTCCGGGTGTTCGCCTGCTCGTCCGGCCCGAGCGCCAGGTTACGGATCGACCAGCCGTAGCCGTAGATCGTCGGCGCGCCGGACTGGAGGCGCTGCGGCGTCCAGAACATCGCGACCGTCGCGGAGTCGAGAACCTCGGCGTTCAGCATCGCGTAGCCGAACCGCACCAGCTCGGTGGGCGTCGAGAGGAAGCCGCCCGCCGCCATCGGGCAGCTCATGTCGATGTCCTGGCCGCGTCGCAGTGTGCCGAACGCGGCACGATCGTACTTCACGGCTTCACCCGACTCAGTGCCGAGGTCCGGTACGGTCAGCTCCATGCCGGCCGGCGTGAACACCTCGCGGTCCATGAACTCCAGGTACGGCTCGCCGGCCGCGGCTTCGACCACGGCGCCCACCAGCTGATATCCGAAATTGGAGTATTGCCACTCGGTGCCGGGCTCGAAGATGAGAGTGTCCTCCGCAACGGCGGCGATCGCTGCGCGCGCATCCTCGCAGCGCCCCTGGCGCAGCGTCTCCGCCATGCCGCCCGACCGGACGACGCCCGCGATGTGCCCCATCAGCTGTCCCGTCGTGATCGGCCACTGTTTCTCGGGGAACTCCGGCAGATACGTCTGGATGGGGACATCGAAGTCGAGCTGGCCGCGCTCCCACAGCACGCCCGCGGCGGTCGCGGTCATCGACTTCGAAATGCTGCCGACGGGATAGAGCGTCCGGGGCGTGGCGAGGTCTTCGCTGGAGAGGTCGGCCCAGCCGAACGCCTCCGCCCATACCACCTCACCGTTCCGCCCCACCGCGATCGACACGCCCGGCAGGTTGCCCGCACGGATGCGGCGGCGCGCGGCCGCGCGCGAGGAGTCCACCGCCTCGGCGAAACGCGCCGCGGGCGCGTCGTCCATCTGCGAAGGCACCTCGAGGAGCGGGCTGTCGTCGGCGCACGCCGCGACGAGAGCGGCGCCGGCGATGCACGCGGTCGTCAGGAACCGGCTGCGCCGGCCGGAGCGGGCGCCGGGGCCGTGCGCCCGGGATGTCGGCTTGGCCATCGGTGATCCGTCGGGTGGAGAGGAGTGACTCTGCGTTGTGCATCGCGCGCGGAGGGTCAGCCCCCGCGATGCTAACCTACGTCGCATGCGACGGACAGGTTTCCGTGGCCGGTTGCCGAGCGCCCGGCGGGCGGCCGCCCAACGGCACACCTCCTGCTGGCTTGCCCGCGGCATCTGAACGACAATCGAGGAATGCGATGGGGAATGCCACCGACCGCACGCGCACGACGCCGTTCCTGACGGGACTCGCGCGTGCATTCGGCGGCGCCATCTTCTTCTCGCTGCCTCTCCTGATGACGATGGAGATGTGGTGGCTCGGCTTCCACATGGACCGCCTCCGGCTGGCGCTCCTGATGCTCGCCATGGTGCCGCTCCTCATCGCCCTCGACCATTACGTCGGGTTCAAGAAGGAGCAGACGACGTGGCGCGAGGACGTGCCGGACGGAATGATCGCGTACGGCGTGGGCATCGTCTCGTCGTGTGCCGTCCTGCTGCTCTTCAACGTGCTCAATCTCGACATGCCGCTCCAGGAATGGGTGGGCAAGGTGGCGCTTCAGGCCGTGCCCGCGAGCTTCGGTGCGGTGCTCGCCACCAGTCAGCTCGGTGGCGAGGAGACGGACGACGAGCAGCGGGTCAGTGAGAAGGCGCCGGAGGGCGGCTACTGGGCGGAGCTGCTGTTCATGCTGACGGGCGCCGTGTTCCTCGCGTTCAACGTCGCTCCCACGGAGGAGATCGCGCTGATCGCGTTCCAGATCAACGCGTGGTACGCACTCGCGATCGCGATCGTGTCGCTCGCTCTGATGCACGCGATCGTCTACGCCGTCGAGTTCTCCGGCAGCCCCGGCATGCCGGAGGACACTCCGGAGTGGAGCGTCTTCCTTCGCTTCACCGTCACCGGCTACGCGATCGCCCTGCTCGTGAGCGCGTACGTGCTGTGGACGTTCGGCCGCTTCGATGGCGACCCGCTCATCATGAACACGATGCAGACCGTCGTGCTCGCCTTCCCGGCGGCACTCGGCGCGGCAGGCGCGCGTCTCATTCTCTGACGGAGCAGCATGGCGAAAGCGAAGCAGAGCAGTGGCTCACCGTCAGACGCGCCGCTCATCGAGTGGGCGGCTGCCATCATCAGTACCGCGCTCGTGCTCGCGATGCTCGCGTACACGCTCTATCACGGCGTCAGCAACAGCAGCGAGCCTCCGCTCATCACCGTGCGGGCGGACAGTGTGATCGACACGCCGGGCGGCTATCTCATCATGTTCAGTGCGACGAACGCAGGCGATGAAACCGCCGCCGCAGTGCAGATCTCGGGCGCGCTGATGCGCGACACGGTCTCCGTCGAGGAGAGCTCCGCCACGCTCGATTACGTGCCGTCGCAGGCTGTGCGCAGCGGAGGGATCATGTTCTCGAAGGATCCGCGCATGTACCGGCTGGAGCTGCGTGCGACGGGTTTCAGCCGGCCGTGAGCGACCATGACCCATAACCGGCAGCTCGACACCCCGGAAGGCCAGCTCCTGCTGGCGGCCCTGCGTACCGCGACCGCAAAGCTCCCAGAGGTCACGGAAGTGATCGACGGCTTCGGTCACACGACGTTCAAGGTCCGCAGCAAGTCGTTCCTCATCGCGGGTATGGGAGCGGAGGGTGGCGACATCTCGATCAAGTCGGATCCCACCACCCAGTCGCACCTCGTCCGGCGCGGGCCGTGGTATCGCACTCCGTATATCGGACAGCACGGCTGGGTCTCGATCGCGGATCCGCTCCGACAGGACTGGGAGGAGATCGAGGAGCTGATCGTGGACGGCTACCGCATGGCGGCGCCGAAGCGGCTGTTGAAGCAGCTGTGAAGCAGCTGTGAAATCCGATGAAAGTTCGGCGTGCATAGCGCGCCGAATCCTCCATCAGGACGATGAGTGACAGGGCGTGTGGAGGGCGATCTGGGCGCGGAGGCCGCGGATGGCGCGGAGGCCGCGAGGGGAGTGAGGGCGCGAGGGGAGTGAGGGCTGATGGCGCGATGGCGCGAGGGCGCGAGGGCGCGATGGCGCGATGGCGCCCCCCAATCGACCATTTGCTGCCCGCGAGTACCGTCCTCGGAAACTTCGGTGCGCATGGAGCAGCCAAACTTCCATCGCCGTCCGCGGCGGGAAATCAGATGGAAAGTTCGGCGTGCATAGCACGTCGAATCCTCCATCAGGACGCCTGGACTCACCGAATTGGTCGATTGGATGCGCGGCGGACGGACCCGCACCGCTGATGGATCGTCCGACAACGACTCATGGACTGCGCACCAGTGCCTGCGCCAGTCGCACCAGGAGTGCCTCGGGCTCGGTTTCGAGTTGACGCCATGTCACGCGCATCACGCGAAGGCCGGCTGCCGCGAGCACTGCGTCGCGACGGCGATCACTCTCGAAGCGGCGGCGCCAGCCGTGAAATGCGAAGCCATCCATCTCCACCACGAGTCGCTCCTCCCGCCAGAACAGATCCACCTCGCAGCCGTGCACGCGCACATTCAGCGCCGGTTGCGGCAGCTGCGTCTTCCGTACAAGAGTGAGCAGTGCCTCCTCGGCTTCCGAGCGAGTCCGTGCCGGCGGCGGATCCATTCCCATGATCGTCCTTAGCCGGTCGGCCGCCGGACGGTGCTGGTATCGAGTCACCATCCTCTCGATGTCCGCGCGGGCGGTCACACGTCGCGCGAGCGCCTCCGCGACGACACGCTCGAGGTCCCTGCCTGCCAGGGTGCTGGCCACGTCGTACAACGTGCGCGCCGGTGAGGTTACCGGGATGGCGTCGAGAGTCGTGATCTCGTCGGGCCGCAGTGCGATGCGATGAACGCGCACGCCCGGTCTCCGGCGCCGATCGCCCGGCGGGATGATCACATCCACGGGCGTAGCGCCGATCCCGGATTCTATCTCCCAGAGTGCGGCCGCACTTCCATGGCTCACGTCGGCCGATTCGCCGCAGCACAGCGCGGCGCTCATGAGACGGGCTCGCGGCACCAGCAGCGGTCCGACCAGGTAGACGCCGCGCTGGACCGGTCGCAACCGGCGGCGACGCACCCACCCCGCGACCCGATCTGCGCCGATGCCGGCGTGAAGAAGCTGCGCCCGCGACACCACGCCGTGCTGCCGCGCCGCCAGTGACATAATCACTTCGTCGGTCATGTCATCGCTGTCCGGGTTGGTGGGGGCTGCCGCGACAGGCGGCGGCTGGATGCGAGCCTCGCCAGCGTCCGCCGCGCGTGAACAAAACCAGGCCGACCGATACTCCCGTGCGGCAGGTTCGTCGAACTACAACCGAACAATGGTGGAGGGGCGGGGCACATCCATGGCCGGGTGTGTCGCTTGACGGAAGTTGGAACGGCGCGGGACGGCGCGGGACGGTGCAGCTTACGGCGCAGGACGGCGCAGCTCCCGGCGCAGGTACGGCCGGGGCGCCGTTGCTGGTTCTGCCGCTGGTCCGTGTTCTTCGTGCCATGGCGCTCAGTCGCACTTGGCGGGCGTCGCGGTCCTCAATCGTCCATTTGCCGCGCCCCTCCGCCGCCATCGGAACCTTCGGTGCGGATATGACACCCAAAGCTCCATCGACGCTCGCCGGCCCGGCGACGATGGAAAGTTCGACGCGCATGGCGCGGCGAATCCTCCATCCACGACGGTTTGCGCCTGCAGATGGAAGGTTCGGGGACTCCCCGCCGCAGCGTGGTCTTCCCGCAGCGCGGCGCTCACCGCCTTGGCACCCGACTCCCACACTGCGCCGCCCGCCGCAGCCTGGTCTTTCCCGCGCCGCGCCGCCCGCCGCCCCCGCACCGCGCCGCCCACCACACCCTCACCGCGCCGCCCGCCCCCGCGCCGC
>DATHVW010000121.1:0-3735 GCA_035461085.1 Longimicrobiales bacterium
ACTCGTTCGCGCCTCCGCGAGCAATGCAGCCTCCACCGCATGCGCTATGTCCACGGGGTGCTGCGGCACCGCGAGATCGAGCTGCACTGCTCGCGCAATCGATGCCGCGAGCAGCTCCTGCGAGTCGGCGTGTCGTACCATTTCGTGCCGCTGCGCCAGCGCCTAGTTCGCGATCATGAACCTGCTTGTGCTATCGATGACCGCCCAGATGCGTTGGTCATTGGACCGGGTGGCCAGCTTCTGGCTGCGGCCGGCCGCTGGATTGAGTCTCCATACATACCAGGCGGGGGCCTGCTCGAGCTCCTCCGGGGTACACCTGCTCGTGTCAAACCTCAGTGTCGCGGGCTTCCCCATCGGCGGAGGCGGCATCCTGGCGGTGTCGCCATCGATTGTAGCGCGGAAAGCCTGTCCCGGCTCCTGGACCAGGACAATTCTCCGCTCGGCCGAAAAGGCGCCGCTGTCGAGGGATAGTGTCGTGCCGCCCGCGCGCAGGATCACAGCAGGATGGCCGGGGCGTATTACGGTGTCTACGCTAGCCACTTGAGCAGGCGCGCTGCAGGTCAGCTGAATAGAGTCGGTCGGCGTGCCGTAGCCCAGGATCTCTTCGCCTGGAGGAATCGAGGTCCTCTCAAAGGGTCCACACGCCACGAGCGGAGCCAGCAGCGCCATGGTCATCATGAGTCGTGTGCCCATCCCACTCCGTGTCATGAGTCCTCCGCTTGTTGTGCGTGAACAGGGTACTGCAGTCGTGTGCCAGCGCCGGCGCCAGATGTCCCGCGCCGGGTCTTCATCATCTCATCGAGGAGTGCATCGAGATCCACAGCCCCATCCTGGAGTGGTAGCTCGCTGCCGATCTCCGCATACAGCTCGGCCGTCTCGCGGAGCGTATCCTGGTCGCTGCCCGGGTGCCGGGCGACGATCGAGGCCAGATCCTCTGCACCGCGCACATCGCCCTGCCTCAGGCGCAACCTGGCAAGCGTGAGCAGGGCGATCAGCGCAAGCGGATCATTGCCGGCAGACCGCGCCGTCCGCATAGCGTGCTGCAACGCTGTGTCGGCGGCGTGTTCATCATTTTCGCGGAGTGCGAGCTCGGCGAGTGCCACCATTGTGAACCCCGCCATGCTCCGATAGCCCATGCGTTCGCTGATGGCGAGAGACTCCTCGAGCGCCTGCCGCGCCGGTCCGAGCTGGCCCAGCTGCAATGCGGCACTGCCGAGATTGTAGAGCCCTTGGGCGTTGACGCGGGGGCTCTGCAGGTCCGACTGCAGCTCCAGGCTCTCGCGAAACCGGCGCTGGGCTTCCTCATATTGCTGTCTGCTGGCTGCGATAACGCCAAGGTTGTTCAGCGTGACCCACATTCCGTGCAGGTCCTGTTCCGTCCGGAGCAGCTCCAGCGCATCGGTATACAGTCCGGTGGCCGTTTCGAACTCGCCACGTGACCATGCGACATTACCGACATAGGTCATCGACCACGCCTCAGCCAGGCGATCATCGATGCGCTGAGCGAGTGCCCACGCTTCCTGGTGGAGCTCTTCGGCCGCGGAATATTCGCCCATGCCATGGTGGACAGCGCCGAGGCGATGCAGCGCGAAGAGGACCTCCGGCTGGTCATCGAGCTCGCGTGCCGCAGCCACGCTCCGGCGCATCAGCTGTTCAGCCGTCTGCAGGTCGCCGAGCCGCTGCAGGAAGACACCGTGACGCGTGTTCAACCGCACCGCCGCCAGACGGGCCAATCGTGAAACACCGGGTGCAGCACCCCTGTCCGGTAACGCCGCACTGGCCCGCGCGAAAACTGCTGCACCCTCACGGGCCCAGCCGCGCGCTTCATAGAAATGGAACAGACCGTCCATGCCGCGCACCAGCGCACCCGTGTTGTTCGTCTGTATCGCATAGGTCCAGGCTGTACGAACGTCGTCAATGGAGTCGGCGATGCACCGGATGGCGCCAGCGTCACCTCGCTGCACCTTACCCTGCAGAGAATGGAGCAGGGAGGTGAAGCACGCGAGGTGGCGCTCGTGCGCCCGCCGCTCGCTGGACGGTTCGGCGGCGAGCCGGTCGAGGGCGTACGTGCGCACGACATCGAGCATGAGCAGACGATTCCCCGCGCGTGTGAGCAGAGACTTGTCAACCAGATGTCGCAGCACGGGCGCCCCGGCTTCGGCCACCTCCCCGGCCGCCACGCGATCAAACGCGGACCGGAACACGGCCAGTCGCGCGAGTGCCGACTGCTCCTCGGCAGAAAGCAGGCGCCATGACGCATCGAAAGTTGCGCGCATGCTGTGATGCCGCTTCTCCACATCCGGCGACTCGCTCGAGAGCACATCCAGATCGCGCTGAAGCTCCGCCAGGATCTCTGTGCATGACAACGCACGCACCCATGCCGATGCCAGCTCGATCGCCAGCGGAATTCCATCCAGGAGAGCGCAGATGCGCGCAATGTCGTCGCTGTTGTCCGCCGTCACCTCGAAGTGACGATCCAGCCGGCGCGCTCCTGCAACGAACAACTCGACTGCGTCACCGCCGACGTCACCGTCACACAGCGGGAGCCCGTCGAGCGCGATCAGCCTTTCATGCCTCAGGTTGAGCCGTTCGCGCGAGGTCACCAGCATGCGCAGCCCGGGAGCATCGTCGAGCAGCGTCGTCAGCAGGCCTGCTGCACTCGTGAGTTGCTCGAAATTGTCCAACACCAGAAGCATCTGCTTGCCGTGCAGATAACTCTTCAGTTCCGTAAGCGGATCCTCCCTGGACAACGGAATGCCGAGCAGGTCGGCGATCGAAGGCAGCAGGAGATCGGGTGACGACAGACCACTGAGCGCGCCGTAGGCGACACCATCGGGGAACGTGCCCGCCGCTCTTTCCGCGACTTGGAGCGCCAGCCGTGTCTTGCCGACGCCTCCGGGGCCCGTGACCGTGACAAGTCGTGCGTCGGGATCCACAAGCAGCTCGTGCAACTCGCGCAGTTCCTCCTCCCGCCCGATGAACGGCGTTGTTGCAGTTGGGAGCACCCTGTGATCTGCGGGGGGTTCGGGCGGCGTTGCAGTCTGCGGTGCCGACACTGGTTCCGGCCGTTCCGGTGTGGTCCGAAACCGCGCCGCCCGGCGGCGAGGCCCGCCGGCATCCGGCACGAGGTCATAGAGCCACGCGAGGACGGCTGCCACGGGAAGGCCCGCCAGTGCCAGCAGAATCACGACGCTCACCGTGTTCTGCGGGAGGTCCATTGATGGGGTAACGACATCGGCCAGCTGAATGACTCCGGCCGCGGCTACGACGTAGACGGCCAGAACACCAATGACCTTGCGGCGTTTCAACTCCTGGAGAAAAGCGCCCACGCGGCCGAGAAGCGTTGTCCGGCTGCGGCGTCGAGGCTCGGGTGGGCCGGCGTGCGGCTGGCCCGCGCCGGCCGTAGCCACTTCGGTTGGCGAAACGTCCATGGGCGTCATGCCGGCACCCGCCGCATCCGGAGCCGCGGCTTTGCTCGCCTGTCCCGCAGGTGCACTACCTCCCAGCGCGTCTACGAAATCGCGCGGGTCGTCGAACCGCTGTGACCTGTGCTTCGCCATGGCGCGCGTGAGTGCGGCATCCACCTCCGGTGGCAGGTCAGGACAGCGCAGGCGAATGGAGGGCGGTGGCTCGGATATGTGCCGCGCAAGAAGTGCTGGCACGCTGCCGCCCGTGAAGGGCGGCTCACCACCCAGCAGCTCGAATGCGACACAGCCAAGGGAATAGACATCACTG
>DATHVW010000122.1:0-6038 GCA_035461085.1 Longimicrobiales bacterium
GCGTCTTCAGGGAAGTCCTCGAGCGTCTCCTTGAGACGCCAGAGGAAGCGTGCTGCATCGGCGCCATCCACGATGCGATGGTCGTAGCCGATCGAGAAGAGCGAGCGTTTCCGGATCGCGATGACATCCGTGCCGTCCGCCTCGATGACGACGGGACGCTTCTCGATGGCACCCGTGCCGAGAATGGCGGCGGTGCCCTCGGGGATGACGGGCATGCCGACCATGGTCCCGAGCACACCGGGGTTCGTGATGGAGAACGTCGCACCCTGAATCTCATCGGGCTTGAGCTTCTTCGATCGCGCGCGCTCGGCGACGTCGTTGATGCGCTTGCTGATGCCGACCAGGTTCAGCTCGTCGGCGTTCTTGACGACGGGCACGATCAGGCCGGGATTCAGATCGACCGCGATGCCGATGTTGATGTCGCCGCGGTAGATGATGTTGTCCCCCGAGACGGTCGAGTTGACCATGGGGAACTCGGGCAGCACGCGCGCCACCGCCCATGCGACGAACCCGGTGTAGCTCACCTTCACGCCCGCCTGCTGCCACTTCTGCTTGCTCGCGGCACGCACGCGGTCGATCTGCGTGAAGTCGATCTCGATGAACGAGTGCACGTGCGGCGCGATCCGCTTCGCCCGCACCATGTGATCGGCCGTCAGGCGGCGGATCCGGTCCATCGGCTCGACATCGTCGTTGTCGCGAACCGGGAACTCCGGATGGCGCACCTGCCCGTAGAACGTCTCCCAGAACGAGTCTGCCGTGACCGACGGCCCGCCCGCTGCGGCGGCCTTCTGCGGCTGCTTCGGGGCGGCGGCAGCCGCGGGCTTCGCGGCCGGCTTCCCGCCCTTCTCGATGAAGGACATGATGTCCTGCTTCGTCACGCGGCCTGCGTGGCCCGTGCCCTCGATGTCGGCAATATCGACATCGTGCTCGGCAGCGATCCGGCGCACGAGCGGCGTCGACTTGCGGCGCAGCCGGTCTTCCGCGCTCTCATCGCGGCCGTCGGCAGGTGCCGCCGCGGGAGCCGCGCTCTTCGCGCTGGCGGCGGCGGCAGGCGCAGCCTCCTCCTTCGGCGCCGCAGCCTCCGCCTTGTCGGCTTCAGCAGCAGGCGCGGCCGGCGCGGCTGCGGGCTTCGCGGCTGCGGCGCCCTTCTCCGTCTCCAGGATGGCCACGATCGTACCGACCTCGACCGTCTGCCCCTCCTGCACGACGATCTCGGCGAGCGTGCCGGCGGCAGGTGACGGGATCTCGGCGTCCACCTTGTCCGTGGAGATCTCGAGAAGCGGCTCGTCGCGACCCACCTCGTCGCCCGGCTGCTTCAGCCACTTCGAGACGGTGCCCTCGGCGATCGACTCGCCCATCTGGGGCATCGGAACTTCGATTCGCGCCATTACTGACTCCAACAGATTGTGAGAACGCGCTCACCGGCGCACACGCGCCGGTGATTCATGTCATGCTGCTCGATTCGTGGCGTGTCGGCGCACTACCCCCGCGCCACCACGCACGAGGCGGACCTGCTAATACCTGGCCAGGTACTTTGCCGCGGCTGTAATGTCGGCGATCTGCGGCAGGTAATAATCCTCGAGCGGCGGCGAGTACGGCACCGGCGTGTCGATGGCCGTGACGCGCAGTATCGGTGCATCGAGCCACTCGAAGGCCTTCTCGCTGATCCGCATCGCCAGCTCACCGGCGATGCCGCCGGTGCGCGTGTCCTCGTGCACGAGCAGCACGCGACTGGTCTTCTTCACCGATTCGATGATCGCATCCTCATCGAACGGCAGCAGTGTGCGCAGGTCGAGAATCTCGACGTCGAGCCCGATCTCCTCCTGCAGCTGTTCGGCTGCCTTCGCGCTCTCGTGCACCATGTTGCCATACGTCACGATCGTCAGGTCCTTCCCCGCCCGATGCAGCCGCGCCTTCCCGAGGGGGATCGGCTCGGACTCCGGCTCGAGCACCTCACGCAGGAACGGTGCGCGGTACAGCTTCTTGTGCTCGAAGAACAGCACCGGATCGTCGTCACGGATCGCCGCCTTCATCAGGCCCTTGGCGTCGCTTGCAGTGCACGGATACACGATCTTCAGGCCCGGCGTATGGAAGAACGCCATCTCCGGATTCTGCGAATGGAACGGCCCGCCGCGCACACCACCGCCCACGGGTCCGCGCACGACCATCGGGACCGGACCGCTGCCGCGCCACCGCGACGTCGCGATGTAGTTCGTGAGCGGCTCATATGCGCACGACACGAAGTCCATGAACTGCATCTCGACGACGGGCCGCATCCCCATGTGCGCCGCGCCTGCCGCGGCGCCGGTGAATCCGGCCTCGCTGATCGGCGTGTCGATGACACGCTTCTCGCCGAAACGGTCGATGAAGCCCTCCGTGACCTTGAACGCACCGCCGTACGCGCCGATGTCCTCACCGATCAGGAAGACCGTGGGGTCGCGCTCCATCTCCTCCCACAGCGCTTCGCGGATCGCTTCCAGCATGGTGACGGGCTTGCCGAGCTCGGTGTTCCGCACATGCTCCGGCTTCTCACCCGCCATGACTTCAGTCGCGCTCACGCTCACACTCTCACTCGCAGGCAGCGGCCACCGTGCCGGGAACCGCCATGTTGATGCTTTCCGTTGACGTGCTTCACTCAGGCCTCCCGCGGGTCCGGCTCCGGCAGGCGCGTCCACGGACGCCGTGCCGGCACCCCGCCGTAGACCTCGGCCAGCGCTTCCTCGGCCTGCGGCATGGGCGAGGCCTCCGCCGCTTCGCGGGCCTCATCGATCTCGCGCGTGACACGCTCGTCCATCGCGTCCATCTCCGCCTGCGTCAGCAGGCCCTCGTCCAGCACGCGCCGGACGAACCGGTCCACCGGATCGCGCGCCTCCCACTCCTCCAGCTCGCCCGGCGGCACGTACTGCTGCGAGTCGTGCTCCGCATGACCCTTGCGCCGGTACGTGTGCACTTCCAGCAGCGCCGCGCCCTTCCCCGATCGCGCGTGCTCGACCGCCTTCCGCGTCATCTCCAGCACCGCGAAGACATCGTTGCCATCACAACTGTCGCCGTAGACGCCGTACCCCGGTGCCCGTGCGATGAACGACTCGGCCGCGGTCTGCTTGGAGACCGGTGTCGAATACGCGTACCGGTTGTTTTCGATGATGACCACGAGCGGCGCACGCTGCACCGCGGCGAGGTTGAAGCCCTCGTGGAACGCGCCGGTCGATGCCGCGCCATCACCCGTCCACGTCAGCGCGACACGGTCCTCGCCCCGCACCTTGAACGTGATCGCGACGCCGGCCATCACCTCGATCATGATGCCCAGGTGCGAGATCAGACCGATGAAGCCGCGGTCGTAGTCCGTGAAGTGCACGTTCTGCTCGCGGCCCCACGTCGGCGAGTCGCCCTTCGCCATGTACTGGCGCAGCACGTCCACCGGCCGCGCGCCCATCATCAGCAGCGAGCCGAGGTTGCGGATGGCCGGCGCGATCACGTCGCCGGTGCCATCCTCGCGGCGCCGCAGCGCGTACGCGCTTCCGACCGCCACCGCCTCCTGACCGAGTGAGCGGTACAGCCCGCCGATCACCTTGTTCTGACGGTACAGGTTGGTGAGAACCTGTTCCGCCTCACGCGTCAGGCGCAGGTAATAGTAGAGGTCCGACAGCTCCTCGCGACTCAGGTCCGCTGCTGCGGCGTCTGTCGCGCTACCGGCCGTTTTGATCATGCTCCCCCGGGACAACGGTGCAACGCGCGGATTTCGCGCGCGAAACGCGTGAAAATGGCCGCGCCGGAGGAGAGCGTCAAGCGCGTCCGCTTGTGCTCGCGGCGCACATTCATTAGCCTTCATCTGCAGACCCGACGCGAGCATGCGGCGGGCAGCGCGATGAAGCCCGACCTCCACCCGGAGGCCGGGCTTTCTTTGTACCGGAGGCAGCATGTCGCGGAAGACGAAGAAGAGGTCGGGCCGGTGGGCCGAGCGGGCCATGCAGGTCGAGGTGGTTTCTCCGTACGCGGACGGTGCTCCGACTCCGCGTGAGCCGCGCACTTTCGACGACTCCGCGCGACGCGGCCCCTATGAAGCCAGCTACGACATCGCCCTCGGCTACGGCCACGACCGGTCGATTCTCCTGCCCTGACCCACCCGGGCGCCGTTCGCCTCCGGGTCACCACATCCACACCTTGAAACAGAAAGCCCGGCACCTGAACAGGGGCCGGGCTGATCGAGCCTGCGAACCGTCCTTCCGTTACGGCTGCGGCGGCGGGCTGCCTTCCGGCGCCGGCTGCGTGCCCGCAGGCGCGGCTGGCTCCGTTCCCGCGGGCGCAGGCTCCGTCCCCTGCAGCACGGAAGGAGGAGCCGTGGGCGCTCCGGGCTGGAACTGCCCCTGCAGGATCGATGACGGCTGAGCACGCCGTGAAGACAGCACCGACAGGGTCAGCGCCAGCGCGAGAAACAGCGCGCCGCTCACCCAGGTGGCCTTGGTCAGCAGCGTGGCCGCCTGCCGGCCGCCGATCAGGCTGTCCGTGCCCGGACCGCCACCGCCGCCCATGGCCGCGAGACCGCCGCCCTTCCCCGACTGGAGGAGGACCACGACGGTGAGGAAGATGCCGACCAGCAGCAGCAATGTGAGCAGCAAGGTGTACACGACGAACTCCGTGATGACGAAACGATGTCAGCCTGTAAAGCTGTCAGGAACCGAACAGGCGCGCAAGCCCTGGCCCAGGGGTCGTCAGTCCACGTACCAGGCGATGTCAATCGCCCGAACCCGACCGTCCGCAATGCTGAACGTCACGGGTTGCTCGGCGCCCATGCCGCACTGGTACGTCAGGCTGTCCGGGCCGCGCTCACGGGGCTCACCCAGCACCTCCTCGACTTTGGACGCCGCGGCGCCGATGCCGATGCCGGGATACGCGAGGTAGCGGTTGTCCTCCACCCCGACGTAGGTGGCCATGTCACGGGCGCCGGCCGGAGTCCTGATGTCCAGGACCAGGCGCGGATAGTACACGGTGAAGAGGGAGTCCACCGTGGTGGGGTCGTGGCGGTTGGGTTCCGCGCTGCGCGCGATGCTGTCAGGCGCGCCGAACTCCGCTGCGAATGCCTCTCGCGTGGGGGCCACCTTCAGCATGGTCGCGTGCAGGTCCTCGCACGACGCCGGGACGGCGCCGTCCTCGACGGCATCCACTGTAGTGGTGACCGGCACGTCCACGGCTCCGGGTGCGGAACCGTCACCCCGCGGGTCGGGCTCGGGCTGACTGTCGCCACAGCCGAGAACCACGGCGCAGAGTGCGACGACGGCCGCGCGGGCGGTCGCGTTCCGCGCGGACCGCGTGCGTGTGCGTGCCGCCCGGCAGGCGCGGGCCGGCCGGCTCCTCATGCCGCGGCGATCCGGGCGAACGCGATCGGATCGAGGCTCGCGCCGCCGACCAGCAGCCCGTCCACGCCGTCGGCGGCAAGCAGCTCGGCCGCGTTGTCGGGCTTGACGGAACCGCCGTAGAGAATGGGGATGGCTGCCGCCGGCTTCCTGCCGTAGCGCTCGGAGAGCCGGGCGCGCAGGACGGCGTGGGCCTCGGCGGCATCCGCGGGAGTCGCGACGACGCCGGTACCGATGGCCCAGACCGGCTCGTACGCGACGACGAGAGTCTCCGCGGCATCGGCGGGTATGGCATCGAGCACGGCGTCGATCTGTCGCAGCAGGACCTCGTGCAGCTGCCCGGCCTCGCGCTGCTCGAGCGTCTCCCCGACGCACGCGATGGGGATGAGTCCGGCGGCGAGCGCCGCCGCGCACTTGCGACCGACCTGATCATCGGTCTCGCCGAAGATGTGGCGCCGTTCGGAGTGGCCGGCGAGCACCCATGCGGCGTGAGACTGCGCGGCGATCGCCGCCGACAGCTCACCCGTGAATGCGCCGTTCTCCTCCCAGTGGATGTTCTGTACGCCGAGGACGATGTCGCTGCGCTCGCGGACTGCGCTCAGCGCCGCTGCGAACGACAGTGCGGGCGGGAAGAACACGACCGTGCGGTCTTCGTGCGGCCGATACTCGTTCGAGAACGCGGCGAAG
>DATHVW010000123.1:0-30780 GCA_035461085.1 Longimicrobiales bacterium
GCGTCGAAGCAGCTCGGGTCCACGATGTCATGATCGATGACCGATCCCCCGGCATCGACGACTAGTGACAGACCGACGGCGGTGCCGATCTGTGCACGTTTCAGGTCGGACGGATAGAACCCGTGGAACGAGCTCTTCAGCGTGGCCCGTCCCGGAACCGTGATCACCGACGGCGCAGTGCGTGCATCGTCGTCCCCCTCGAACTGGACGTTGAAATCCACCCACGCGCCTACGGGCTTGCCGCCGATCGTGGCGGGTCTGAACCTGGCCTTCTGCGCGGTCCTGTGCGCGGCGCCGTCGAGACTGAGCCCCGTGCTCGCGCGCAGCGACACCGTATCGGGTGCGCCCTCTTCGTTGATGAAGAGACGCATGCGTGCCATGCCGCCGATGCCGCGTCGCTGGAGCGACAACGGGTAGGCCTCGTCGAGCGTGCGCGATACCTCGCGCATATTGGCGAGACGTGGCGGAACTACCGTGTCCTGCTGTGTGCGCAGCGAGTCCCGGCCCTGCGCGCCGGTCGCGCCGGGCTGCTGCCCGTGGAGACCTGCGGGTGCGCTGACGCACAGCGACGACCAGGCGAGCGCGGACAGAATCGTGCGGGTGACGTATGTCATGCGGATTTCCGGCAGAAGGTGTATCGGTTGCCGGCGAGTGACGCCGGCGCGGCGGCGGGGCAGCGCGGTGCCCGCAAGATGTCTGCGCTCGGCCGCTGCAGGCAAGTCCGGAAGCGCGCATCTTTGCGCCGGGTGCCATGCGGTCTATCTTGCGCGCGGTGGCAGCACCGCCGTGCCTTTCCGTAATCGCCCGCGAGAGATCCCATGGAATACCGGCTGGCCGTTCCCGACGACATTCCCGAAGCCGGCCGTCTTGCTGCGCACAGCTTCCCCGCGCCGGAGCGCGTGGCGTCGTGGTGGGAGGATCGACTGGGTGCGCCCGTCTACGGCGGCGGCGCGGATACGCTGATCGTCGGCTGCGATGAGCGACGCATTGCGGCCGCATGCCAGATTCACCCGCTGCGCCAGTGGATTGCGGGCGAGGCGATGCCGATGACGGGTGTGGGAACGGTCGCGATCTCGCCTGCGCATCGCAAGCAGGGCCGCGCCGCGGCGCTCGTCTCCGCCGCACTGCGTGCGGGCCGCGAGCGCGGTGACATCGTGTCGTCGCTGTTCCCGTTCCGCGTCTCGTTCTATCAGCGTCTCGGCTACGGACTGGCGGGTGAAGCGCATCAGTTCCAGGTGCCCCCGGCCATGCTGCCGGACTCCGCGGAGCGGCACCGGGTGGAAGTGCTGGACAACGATGATCTGCGCGATGAGGCGTTTACGCTTTACAGCCGCTGGGCGGTGCAGCAGACGGGGCAGCTCGATCGCACGCCGCGCGTGTGGCTTCAGGCGACCGCCGGCGCGAGCGCGCACCTCTTCGGGTATCGTTCTCACCGCGACGAGCTGGAGGGCTACGCCGTGGTGATGTACCGCACGGACCTGCCGCCGGCGCAGCGCTACCTCGAGGTCGATGAGCTCGTGTGGACGACGGACACCGCACGACGCGGCCTGTACGGCTGGCTGGCCTCGCTCGACGACCAGTGGCAGCAGATCCTGCTCCGCGCCCGACCCTCGGAACGACTCGGCGACTGGCTGCGCGAGCCGCGTCTGCCGCACGGCGCGGCGCCGTCGTGGCGGCTCTGGGCGCCGATGGCGACGCTCATGTCGGGACCGATGTTCCGGCTGCTCGATGTGCGCGCCGCGTTCGAGGGCCGGCGCATAGAGCCGGCGCCGACGATCGCTTTTGCCGTCGAGGTGCAGGACTCGCTGTTCGAGGAGAACCGCGGTAGCTGGCGTATCGTGCTCGATGCCGGGCGCGCGATCGTCGAGCGGACGGGCGCCCTGGATCTTTCGCTGCGCATGGACATATCGACATTGTCGCGCATCTACATCGGCTCGCTGTCGCCGACCGACGCGCTGCGTGCCGGTCTCCTCGAGTGCGATCACGCCGAGCTGCTCACCGTGCTCGATGACGCACTGGCACTGCCCGAGCCCTGGACGTTCGACCGGTTCTGATGAATGCTGCACGTCCGCGAACAGAGTGGAAAAGGGGATTCGAGTTGAGCAGCGCACGACATTTCAGCGCAACGAGCGCCGTGCTGCGCATGGCGGTTGCGCTCATCGCGGGCGTACTCGTCAGCGCGTGCGGCGACGGCTCCGCACCGGCGGATGGTACCGTGGACGATCGCGTGACGCTCGGCGGCGGGCCGGCGGGCGGCGTGCTGGTCGTACTCGCGGACCGGGAGCCGGACCAGCTGAACCCGGTCACGTTCAACAGCGTTCCCGCCTATCATGCCGTCCACCTCATGTTCCGCGCGCTGGCCGGACGCGATTCGACGCTGAGCGGATATGCACCGGATCTCGCGACATCGTGGCAGATGGAGGACGACTCGACGCTGGTGCTCGCGCTGCGCGATGACGTCTATTGGCACGACGGCGTGCGTGTCACGGCGGAGGACGTTGTATTCACGATCGGCCTGCAGGGTGACCCGCTCACCGCGTCGCCGCGCCAGGCGGACGTTGCGGCCGTCACGTCCGCGGTGGCGCGCGACAGCTTCACGGTCGCCGTGACGCTCGCGCGCACGGGCATGTATACTGTGAACTCTCTGCTCGAGGTGGTGCCCGTGCCGAAGCATCTGCTCGGCGACGTCGCACCCGCGGAGATCCGCACGGCATCGTTCAACCGTGCACCGGTCGGCAACGGCTTCTACCGGTTCGGCAGCTGGACGGCCGGGCAGAGTCTGCAGCTCGACGTCAATGCGGACAAGCCGGACGGGAGCGCGGCGATCGAGCGCATCATCATGCGCTTCATTCCGGACGTGAGTGCGGCCATGACGGAGCTGCTCGCGGGGCAGGGCGATCTGCTCTCACGCCTGCCGCCCAGCCAGAAGGACCGGATGGAGGATGCTGCGACGGTGGCGGTGCACACGGCGCCGCGCATCCGGCCCGCGTGGATCGCGCTGAACACGCGCCGCCCGCCTTTCGATGACGTGCGCGTGCGACGTGCGATCCTGCTGGCGACGGACCGGGATGAGATCGCGCGCGGTCTGTTCGGTGACATCGGCGAGCCCGCGCTGTCGCCGATCCCGCAGATCCTGCGCGAGCACTCGCCGGATGTGCGGCCGGTACCGTTCGACCCCGACAGTGCGCGTATGCTGCTGGCGCAGGCGGGGTGGCGCGACAGCGATGGCGACGGCGTGCTCGAGCGCAACGGCAGGCCGCTCCGCATCGAGGTGGACTTCGTGTCCACCGATCAGACCCGCCAGGACGTGCTCGTCGCGATGCAGAGCATGCTGCGCCGCGTCGGCATCGACCTCGCCCCGCGCGCGTACGAGAGCACTACGTGGGTGCAGCGGCTCCGCGACGGCTCGTTCGCCGCATCGTTCTGGGGCTGGGGCTGGGGCCCCGGTGTGATGGGGCCGAACGCGGAAATGGTTTTCCACTCCCGCTCGATTCCACCGAACGGGCCGAACTTCGCCGCGTCCGGTCATCCGCGCATCGACGCACTGATCGACAGCACGCTCGTCACCAGTGACACCGCGCGGGCACGCATGGTGTGGCGCGAGCTCGAGCAGCTGATGATCGACGACGTGGTCTACGCCCCGGTCTATATGGATCCGGAGCTCTACGCAGTGCATTCGCGACTGCAGAACGTCGAGTTCCGCGGCCTCGAGTGGACCGAGGATGCCGTGTACTGGTGGATCGATCCGGATGATCGGCTGGGGCGGGACAGGGTGCGGCGTTCGCCGTGACCGCAACGGGCGGGCCGCCGGAGCGACCCGCCCGTGTCAATTCTGGCAGGCCGCCGGAGCGACCCGCCCGTGTGCATCCTGACGGGCCGCCGGAGCTACCGGCCCGTTCGCCTAACCAGCCGCTGGCGGGAGGGCGTCCACGAACTCGGCCATGCGGCGGCGCATCGCTTCGTCGGGGAGGCGGCCCATGCCGCCGCCCAGGTTGTCGGTCATGTGGCGCGCCTGGCTGGTGGCGGGCGTCACGACCGTGACGGCCGGGTGGCTCGCCGCATACTTGATGAAGAACTGCGCCCAGCTGCTCGCATCGAACTCCGCGGCCCACTCGGGCAGCTCGCGATCGGCAACGCGCGCCCACAGGCGCGTGCGTCCGAACGGTGCGTAGACCAGCACTCCGATCTTCCGCTCGGCCGCGAGCGGCAGCACCTGCTCCTCCACCTCGCGGTTGTCCACGGCGTAGTCGATCCCGATGAAGTCGAGCGGCTCGTTGCGCATGATCTCCATCAGGTCCGCATAACGGCCTTCGCTCGTCGTGGTCACGCCGATGTAGCGGACGCGCCCCTGCTGCTTCAGCTCCTTCAGGATGCCGAACTGTGTGGGGACATCGCCGAGGTTGTGCACCTGGATCAGGTCGATCACCGGTGTGTGCAGCTTCCGGAACGACGCTTCGAGCTGCGCGCGTGCCGCCGCCGGGTCCGCACGGCCGTCGTCGCGACCCGCAACGTTGACCTTGGTAGCCCAGAAGATGCGATCGGTGATGCCGAGCTCAGCCGCGATCGTTCCTGCCACCTCCTCCGACGCGCCGTAGCCCGGTGCGGTATCGAACACGGTGGCGCCCGCATCCACCATGGTGCGCAGGACCTCGCGCAGCGCGTCGTGGTCCTCGGTCCGTGCGACACGCGAGAACGTCGCCGAGCTGCCGAGTCCGACGATCGGCAGCTGCTCGCCGGTGGAGGGGATCGCACGGGTGATCAGCTTGCGCATCGCCGAGCTGCCCGCGGCGGTTGCGGGTGCAGCGGCCGCGCGGCAGCCGGGTGCGAGCGCCAGGGCGGCGCTCGCGCCGAGCGTGAGTCCGAGCCATTCGCGTCGAGTATACATACGCGCACTCCGGTGAGGGTACGTCCGGTGATGCTCCGTGGTGGACCGGTAAACATACACGCCCGCGGCGGCGGGAAAAGAGCGGAGCGTCGCGGACTCGGGGCCCGGGCCGTACTTTTCACCCCATGAGCGAGGAACGGCCGAACACACGCTGGCGCCCACCGGGCGAGCCGTGCCTGAACTGCGGCGACCCGACGCCGGGCAGATACTGCCCCACGTGCGGCCAGCGCAAGGTCGAGGTCCTGGTCTCCATCAGAGGCCTCCTCGCCGACGTGCTCGAGGACCAGCTCGTCCTGAACCGGGCGTTGCCGCGAACCCTGAGCGCACTCCTGTTCCGGCCGGGATTCCTGACCGCCGAATACGTACGGGGCCGCATCGTCCGCTACATCGCCCCGTTCCGCCTCTACCTCGTGTCCAGCGTCGTGTTCTTCCTGCTGCTGTCGTTCATCGGCATCCGCGGTGTGGACGTCGATATCGACTCGACGCCGGATGTGTCGCGCGCCGATGCGGCGCTCGCGCTCGACAGTGCCATCGCGGCGCTGAGGGCGGAGCAGCAGACGCTGCAGGATCTCGACTCCGCATCCGCCGGGGATTCCGCGCGCGCGGCGGCGCTGGAGACGCGCATGGGCCAGGTCGCGGCCTCTCTCGAAGCGCTGTCGGAGACGACCGTGCTCCAGGACACGGCTGCAGTCGCCCCGGGCCTCGACCTCGACGCGGACAGCGCACTGCCGCCGGGAGTGCGCCAGCCGTGGGCGCGCAACATCCGGTTCGAGGGCTCATCCGGGCTCTTCCGGAGCGCGCTCGAGCGCAAGCTCTTGCAGGTCGGTCATCTGCCGATGCGCGATGCGGTGCGCGAGCTGCTCCGCGACCTGCTCGAGTACGCGCCGCACATGGTCTTCCTGCTGCTGCCGCTGTTCGCGCTCCTGCTGAAGCTGCTCTACGTCCGCAGGAACCGGTATTACGCGGAGCACTTCGTGTTCGCACTGCACGTGCACGCGTTCGTCTTCGCGATGTTCACGGTGATGCTCATCCTGCCGTGGTCGCGCTTCGATTTCGTGTTCGTGCTGTGGATCATGGTCTACGTGTGGCTGGCCCTCCGTCGGGTCTATCAGCAGGGCTGGATTCGCACGACGCTGAAGTGGTGGACGCTGGGCGCCGTCTACTCGTTCTTCCTGCTGCTCGGCGCCGTCGGGCTGGCCGTAGTCACTCTGCTGCTCACCTGATGGACGCACGCACGCGCGATGTGGCGGTGCAGGCCTGGGCGGTGGCCGGCGTCGTGTTCCTGTTCGGTGAAGCGGCATGGCGCCTGGGCATGCGCGGCGTCGCAACAGTACGGGGCGGCCTGAGCACTTTCGAGTGGGTTGCGCTGATTCTACTCACGGCCGTCTTCGTGTATGGCGAGGGGTACCGCGCGCTGCAGCGGAAGTGGGTGCCATACGTGCTCGCACGTGTCGCGCGACTCCGGACGGAGCGCTTCCTGCCGTGGCGGATCGGCGCGCCGCTGTATGCGATGTCGCTGATCGGCCCGACACGGTGGACGGCGCTGCGCGCGTGGGCCGGCGTCGCCGCGATCATCGCGGCCGTGCTGATCGTGAGCCGGTTCCCCGAACCATGGCGCGGCATCGTGGACATCGCCGTTGCCGCGGCACTGGTGTGGGGCGCCGTTGCGCTGATGTACGGTGCGCTCGGAATGCTGCGCGCCGGAAACGGAGAACGCTGATGGGATACGAGAGCCTGGAATCCTGCGTGCTCGATCTCGAACGCCACGGCCATCTGGTGCGGATCACCGAGGAGGTTGATCCGTATCTGGAGATGGCGGCCATCCACATGCGCGTGTACGAGCGCGGCGGGCCCGCCCTCCTGTTCGAGAACGTGAAGGGCACGCGTTTCCGGGCCGCCTCGAACCTGTTCGGGACCATGGAGCGCTCGCGCTTCATCTTTCGCGACACGCTCGAGCGCGTGAAGGCTCTCGTCTCGCTCAAGTATGATCCGCTCCGCGCCGCGAAGAGTCCGTTCCGCTATCTGCCCGTCCTCGGTACGGCCACGTCCGCGCTGCCGCGGCGCCTCCGGCGGGCCGCACCGGTCAGTCACGGTACCGCGCTCGTCAGCGAGCTGCCGCAGATCGTGAACTGGCCGCGCGATGGCGGCCCGTTCATCACACTGCCGCAGGTATACTCCGAGGATGTGAATGCGCCGGGCGTCATGAACGCCAATCTCGGCATGTATCGCATTCAGATGGGCGGCAACGAGTACGTTCCGGATCGCGAGATCGGACTGCACTATCAGATCCACCGCGGCATCGGCGTGCATCAGGCCCGCGCCAACGAGGCGGGCAGGCCACTGGACGTGAGTGTGTTCGTGGGCGGCCCGCCGGCCCATACACTCGCTGCGGTCATGCCGCTGCCCGAAGGTCTGCCGGAGGTGACGTTTGCCGGCGCGCTGGGCAACCGCGCGTTCCGCTGGTTCCGCGACGATGCGGGGTTCGTCGTCTCGGCCGATGCCGACTTCGTCATCACGGGCACGGTGCTTCCGCACGACACCAGGCCGGAAGGTCCGTTCGGCGACCATCTCGGCTACTACAGCCTCGCGCACCCGTTCCCCGTGATGCGCGTCGCACGCGTCTATCACCGGAAGGATGCGATCTGGCCGTTCACGGTGGTCGGCCGGCCGCCGCAGGAGGACACGAGCTTCGGAGCGCTGATCCACGAGCTGACCGGCACTGCCATACCGCAGGAGATCCCCGGCGTGCGCGCGGTTCACGCCGTGGATGCCGCAGGCGTCCACCCGCTGCTGTTTGCGATCGGCAGCGAGCGCTACACGCCGTTCCTCGAGGAGCGCCATCCGCAGGAGCTGCTCACGATCGCCAATCACATCTTCGGCAAGAATCAGCTGAGCCTCGCCAAGTACCTGTGGATCTGCGCGCACGAGGATGATCCGGACCTCGACATCCACGATGTCGCGGCGTTCATGATGCACGTGCTCGAGCGTTTCGATCCCACACGCGACCTGCATTTCCAGACCCGGACGACGATCGACACGCTCGACTACAGTGGCACCGGGCTCAACTCGGGATCGAAGCTGGCGATCGCGGCCGCAGGCGGCAGGAAGCGCGACCTGGCGCGCGAGCTGCCGCGGGACCTGGCACTGCCGCTCCCGTTCGCTGCGGCGAAGCTGGTGTTTCCCGGAGTGGCGGTGCTGAAGGCGCCGCCGTTCACGACGTACGCGCGTGCGGCGCAGGAGATCCGGCTGCTCGAGGGCGAGCTGCGCGACCAGGCGCTCGAAGGCCTGCCTCTGCTGGTACTGTGCGATGACGCGGCGTTCACTGCGGCGTCGATCGACAACTTCGTCTGGGTTACGTTCACGCGCAGCAATCCGTCGCACGACGTGCACGGTGTCGGCAGCTTCATTGAGCACAAGCACTGGGGCTGCCGCGGGCCGCTCATCATCGATGCGCGCATCAAGCCGCACCATGCGCCCGTGCTGGAGAAGGATCCGGACGTCGAGCGTCGCGTTGACCGGCTGGGCGCGCGCGGCGCCTCGCTCCACGGCATCATCTGATCACTGATCCCGCCGAACGCCGGGCGCTCTCGCCCGGGCGTTCGACCGGGCTGGCGTCAGTCGGCGCGTCCGGCGACCGGGAACACGCGCTCTTCCGTGCCGCTCACTTCTATGTACCCATCACGGATGAGCACGTCCTCTATCGCGGCCAGCGCCAGGCCGCGGCGTGGTGAGTCGTCGCCGGGCCCGGAGGCCTCGTCGCCGATGCCGCGCGGCATGAGCCGTCGATCCTCGGGTGCCGTGCGCACCGTCTCGTCGATCTCGAGCACGTGCCGCATCACGTGGTCCACGGCCGCCTTCCTCTCCTCCTCCGTCCAGCTGCCACCGACCGATTCGTAGGCGCTCAGCACCTCGTCCACATCTTCCCGTCGTATCGCGTAGGGGACCGGGTCCATGTCCTGCTCCTGTGCGGGTTTGCGTTCGGGTCCGATATGCGCGAGGAACGTGCCTGACGCGCCGCGCCCCAGCGAGCCGCAGTCGTGCGCCCACGCCCGGAATGGAGCTTGCACCTCGAGCCGCCGGAAGCCCCCGGCGACAGCACGGGCGGCCTGGCACATTCAGGATCCAACCCTGCAGGCACTTATGGCTACAGTGATGAGAGAGGCGGCGGCGGCAGCGCCGCCCGTCGCGCGGTACATGGAGGTGCGCGGTCAGACGGAGCTTCTGTGCGAGCCGCTCGCCACGGAGGACTTCGTAGTTCAGTCCATGGCGGACGTGAGCCCCACCAAGTGGCACCTCGCGCACACCAGCTGGTTCTTCGAGACGTTCATCCTGAAGCCGCACCTGCCGGACTACCGCGAGATCGATCCGCGGTACGCGTTCCTGTTCAACTCGTACTACATGCAGGCGGGCGAGCGGCACTGCCGCGCTCAGCGCGGCTACATCTCGCGTCCGACCGTCGCGGAGGTGTTCGACTACCGGCACCACGTCGATGAAGCGATGCTGCGCCTCATCGACGGGGTGGATGGCGGTGCGGTCGCCGGGCTGCTCGAGCTGGGTCTCAACCACGAGCAGCAGCACCAGGAGCTGATGCTGACCGACATCAAGCACGTGTTCTCCGTGAATCCGCTGCGTCCGGTGTATCGCCCGCGGACCGCAGAGCCCTCGCGTGACGCGCTCGCGGCGGAGTGGGTCGCATTCGAGGGCGGACTGCACGAGATCGGGCACGCCGGCAGCGGCTTCAGCTACGACAATGAATCGCCGCGACACCGGGTGTACGTCGAGCCGTTCCGGCTTGCCTCGCGCCTGGTCACGATCGGCGAGTATCTCGAGTTCATGGAGGATGGCGGGTACCGCCGGCCGGAGCTGTGGCTCTCGATGGGCTGGGCGGCCGTCCAGGAGAACGACTGGAGCGAGCCGTTCTACTGGGAGGAGCGCGATGGCGAGTGGTGGCTGTTCACGCTGAATGGCATGCGCCGCGTCGAGCCGCACGAGCCGGTGTGCCACGTGAGTTACTTCGAGGCCGACGCCTTCGCCCGCTGGCGCGGCGCCCGTCTGCCCACCGAAGCGGAATGGGAGATTGCTGCTGCGTTGACCGCCGGTGACGCCGCGAACAGGGGCAACTTCGTCGAAGATGGTGCATATCATCCCCTGGCCGCAGGTGCAGGCACGGCCGGCCTGCAGCAGATGTTCGGTGACGTCTGGGAATGGACGCAGAGCCAGTACTCGCCCTATCCGGGCTACCGCCCGGCTCCGGGCGCGATCGGCGAGTACAACGGCAAGTTCATGTGCAACCAGTTCGTGCTGCGCGGCGGCTCATGCGCCACACCCCGCAGTCACATTCGCACCACGTACCGGAACTTCTTCCCGCCGGAGGCGACCTGGCAGTTCAGCGGGCTCCGGCTCGCGAGCGACGGATGAGCAGCGGATCGGTACGTCTGCACGACCTCCATCCGGCCGCGGACCGGATGCTCGACGACGTCGTGAGCGGGCTCTCGTCCGTGCCACGCTCGCTGCCGCCAAAGTATTTCTATGACGCCAAGGGCGCTGCACTGTTCGAGCAGATCACGACGCTGCCCGAATACTATCCGACACGCACGGAGCTGGAGATCCTCGAGCGCCACGATCGCGACATCGCCGCTGCCATCCCCGCTGCCGCGCATCTCATCGAGTTCGGCAGCGGCAGCGGACTCAAGACCCGGCTGCTGCTGCGCGCGCTCGATACCGCGGTCGCGTATTCGCCGATCGACATCTCCCGTAAACAGCTGATCGATTTCTCCACTGATGTGGCCGCCGAGTTTCCGGCGCTGCAGGTGCTCCCCGTCTGCGCGGACTATACGCAGGCCGTTACACTGCCGGCGCCGGATGCTCCGGCCGCGGTCCGCGTGGCCTTCTTTCCCGGCTCGAGCATTGGCAACTTCCAGCCGCTTCAGGCGGCTGCGTTCCTGCGCCGCGTGCGCTCGCTGTGCGGCGACTCCGGCGGGCTGTTGATCGGTGTGGATCAGGAGAAGGACACGACTGTTCTCGAGCGTGCCTACAACGACGAGGCCGGCGTCACTGCCGCGTTCAACCTCAACATGCTCGTGCGACTCAACCGCGATCTGGGTGCAGACTTCGACGTGACCGCGTTCCGGCACCATGCGTTCTACGACGAGAGCCACCATCGCATCGAGATGCGCCTCTTGTGTACGCGGGCGTGTATCGTGACTATACCGAACGGCACGGACGGCACCGCCTGGACGTTCCGGTTCGAGGCCGGGGACCACATCACCACGGAATACTCCTATAAGTACTCGCGGGATGGCTTCGAAGAGATGGTCGCAGGGGCGGGCTGGCGGGCCCGGCGGTACTGGACGGACGACCGTTCATGGTTCGGCGTCTGGCTGCTGGAAGCCGGCTGACGCGCGCGTCACACACCGTGACTGCGGCATGACTCCACTGCCGTCGCGATCCGGTTGCCGGAACAGCCCGCGGACATGACCACGCTGCTGCTGGTCATCGGCGTTTCGCTGGCGATCTCGTTCCTGTGCTCCATCCTGGAAGCAGTACTGCTGTCAGTGTCGCATTCGTATGTGGCAGTGCTGCAGGACGAGGGCGACCCGGCGGGCGACCTGCTCGCGCGCATGCGCAGCAATATCGATGAGCCGATCGCGGCCATTCTCACGCTGAACACCATCGCCCATACCATCGGTGCGGCCATGGGCGGCGCCATCGCTCTGGAAGTGTTCGGGAGCAGATGGATCGCGGCTTTCTCGGCAGTGCTGACGCTGGTCATCCTGATTTTCTCCGAGATCCTGCCCAAGACCATTGGTGCGACACTGTGGCAGCAGCTCGCTCCGGCCGCTGCGCGAGTGCTGCGCGTGATGATCCTCCTGATGAAGCCGATCCTGATTCCGCTGGCCGTGTTCAACCGGCTCATCACGCCGAAGGGGGAGCGCGGCTCGACCGTGAGTCGCGCGGAGCTCGAGGTGCTGGCGGAGATCGGCCGCCGCGAGGGCACCATAGACCAGGCCGAGTGGGAGGTGATGACGAACGTCATGAACCTCGACGAGGTGCGGGTCGGTCAGGTCATGACGCCGCGCACGCGGATGGTCGCCATCGATGTGTCCACATCGCTCGATGAGGCGCAGCGGGTCATGCTCGACGAGGGACACCTCCGTCTGCCGGTCTACAGCGAGCGCGTGGACAGCATCGTCGGCGTGCTCATCGCGCGCGACCTGTGGCGCGCGGCGCGCGAGGGCGTCAGAGACCTGAAGACCGTGCTGAGGCCGGCGACGTTCGTGCCCGAGTCGAAGCCGGTCGAAGCGCTGATCCGCGAGATGCGCCAGCAGCGGCTCAAGATGGCGATCGTCCTGGACGAGTACGGCGGCACTGCCGGTCTCGTGACGCTCGAGGACCTGATCGAGGAGATCGTCGGCGAGATCCAGGACGAGCACGAACAGGACCCGCTCCCGTTCGAGGAGGAGCTCGAAGGCGAGATCCGCATCAGCGGCTCCGTTCCGGTTACTGAAGTGAACGAGAAATTCGAGCTGGATCTGCCCGAGGACATGTACGAGACCGTCGGCGGCTTCGTGTTCGGCACTCTCGGGCGGGTAGGCAAGGTCGGTGATGAGGTGAGCGTCGCGGGCGGCGTGCTGCGCGTGATTGCGATGGACGGCCGCCGCATCGACCGCGTCGCGTTCGTCCCCGACCCTTACAGCGACGTGCATGCGTCGGAGTAGGAGCGGAACCGGACGGCGGGTGTAGGGGCCGCCGTCCGGTTCATTCGCTGCGTGTCAGCAGTCGTGCTGGTCCTCATTCGTCCACGCGGCCATGTCCTCCACGAACTGCCGCGCGAATATCGACACATCGACCGCATCCATGGGTGTCTCGAGCAGGCGCGCTTCCACACGCTCCAGGCTCGCGGCGGCCTTTGCGTACGTGCTGTCGGCGCGGACTGCCGCGGCGAATGCCGCGCGCGCACTCTCCAGCTCACCCGTCCGCTCCAGAGCGATGCCCAGGTTGTTCTGGAACGTCGCGGACAGCGGGACCAGCTCAACGGCCCGTGACAGCGGGCGCAGCGCATCCTCGTAGCGGCCGATCCGGATCAGCATGAGGCCGTAATTGTTCATCGTCCACGCGTCATGATCGTTCAGCATCAGCGCCTGACGATACGCGTCGATCGCATCCACACTCCGGCCCATCCCGGCGTAGACGTTCCCGAGCACGCGCCACACCTCGTGCGACGTGGGCTCCAGCTCCACGGCCTTCTCCAGGTGCGGCAGCGCCTCCGCCGCCCGGCCGCGCTCCAGCAGTACGCGACCCAGATTCGTCCGGATCTTCACGGTCTCGCCGTTCAGCTCGACTGCACGCGTGAGCGCATCCTCCGCCGTCTCGTGATCGCCCGACTTCCACGCGGACAGTCCGTGCATGTAGTGGCCGAACGCGTTCGCCGGGTTCTCCGCCGCGTAGACACCGAACATCTCCGCCGACTCGCCATACCTGCCCTTGCGGAAGACCGACTCCGCATCGGTGTAAGCCACGTTCGTGAAGCGCGGGGCCGGCTCCGGCATCGGTGTGTCCGCCGGCGTTACCACCGGCGCGGACACCGGCGCCGCGTGTGCGACGACAATACCGCCCTCCGCGGCACGCGCCTGTGCATCGCGATCGTCGCTGCACGCGCCGAGCAGCACCACCACTGCAACCGTGCCGGCCGTCGCGAGGCCGCGTACTGCATTCGTCTTCATCATGGGATTCCTCCTCGTCGTGCGCCGTTCGCGGCGCGGTTCGCGTTGCGTTGTGGCGATGCACAGAGGCAAGCGCGCAACCATGCCGGCACGATCGGTCCGAAACAGCAGAAGCCATTGTAGCAGAACGAGTTGGGTTCCGGGCGCAGCTCCGGTGAGCGGGCTGCTGCGTGGACGGTCGGACACGAATGCAGGGGCCGATGTGTCCGCGCGGACACGACGTGCACGGTCGGAATTGATTGCATGCAGACGACGATTCGCGTATTACTCCAGTCCGAACCGACCACGCCCACCAGCATCGAGCCCATCATGAGGATTGACGAAGCCGCGTTCACGGGGCTGTGCGTTCTGCTGCTCGCCGCGGGCGGCTGCAGCACGCGCGCCGCCGCCGCACCCGCCCAGACACCGGACCGTCCGGCCGGGGCGGCAGCGCGCGACACGGGCATGAAGCCCTATGCGCAGGCGATCCCGCGCGACGCGACCGCGGACAGCGGCATGTTCGTGGTCCACAGGACCGCGGACAAAGTGCTGTTCGAGATTCCGGACTCGCTGCTCGGGCGTGAGATGCTGATGATCAGCCGGTGGGCCAGTGTGCCGACGAACTTCGGCGGGTTCAATCCGGCGGGCTTCTCTGCGCAGGAGCAGATCATGACGTGGGAGCGTCGCGGGGACCGGGTCCTGCTGCGCAAGCACTCATACGATCAGGTCGCGGCCGACAGTGCGCCGATTGCACTGAGCGTGACGGCGAATAATCTGGCGCCGATCGTCGCATCGTTCCCGATTGCGGCGATCACGCCGGACTCGGGCGGCGTCGTGATCGATGTGACGAATTTCTACGAGGGTGATACTCCTGCCATCAGCGGACTGAGCCCGGCGCGTCGTCGCGAATACGGCGTGCGCCGCCTCGATCCGGAACGCAGCTACATCAACTCGGCCCGTTCGTACCCGATGAACGTCGAGGTTCGGCACACGCAGACGTTCGAAGCGACTACACCGCCGTCGGACGAGCACATCGGTGCGCTCACCATTGACATGAACCAGTCGCTGGTGCTGCTGCCGCGCGACCCGATGCGGCCGCGTCATGCGGACGACCGTGTCGGCTACTTCAGCATCCGGCAGATCAATTTCGGCATTGCGGACCAGAAGGCGCCGGAACAGCGCTTCATCCGGCGCTGGCGGCTGGAGCCGAGTGACCCGGCGGCGTACGCACGTGGCGAGCTGGTCGAGCCGGTGAAGCCGATCGTCTATTATCTCGATCCCGCGACACCGCCGGAGTATCGCTCGTGCGTTCGCGACGGCATCGAGGACTGGCAGGCGGCGTTCGAGACGGCGGGTTTCCGCAACGCGATCCTCGCGGCCGATCCGCCGTCGTCAGCCGAGGATCCGGACTGGAACCCGGAGGATGTGCGTTACTCGGTGGTGCGCTGGGCCGCGAGCATTACGCGCAACGCACAGGGTCCGAGCACGAGCGACCCGCGCACGGGCGAGATCATCGAGAGCGACATTGTCTGGTACCACAACCATCTGCGTTCGTATCGCAACCGCCTGCTGATCGAGACGGGTGCGGCGAACCCGGCGGTGAGGAGCCTGCCGATCGATGAGGGCCTGATGTGCGAGGCGATGCGGCAGGTGATCGCGCACGAGGTCGGTCACGCACTCGGCCTGCCGCACAACATGATCTCCAGCTCCGCCTATCCCGTCGATTCGCTGCGGTCGCCGGCATTCGCCGCGCGCATGGGCGTGGCTCCGTCGATCATGGACTACGCGCGGCAGAACTACGTGGCGCAGCCCGGCGACGGTCTGGCCGGTGCGGACTTCATCCGCCGCATCGGGCCGTACGACCACCATTCGATCAACTGGGGATATCGTGTCCTGCCGGACGCGCCGACGCCCGGTGCGGAGGTGGCCACGCTGAACCGCTGGATCACGGACCGCGCCGGCGACCCGGTCTATCGTTTCCTCCAGGGCCAGCCGTCGGCCGCGGATCCGCGCGCGCAGACGGAGGACATCGGCGATGATCCGGTGCGCGCGAGCACGTACGGCATCGAGAACCTGAAGCGGGTGCTGCCCAACCTCATCCGCTGGACTACCCGGCCGGGCGAGGACTATACCGACCTGGAGGAGATCTACGGCGAGTTCGTGGGTCAGTGGTATCGCTACGTGAACCACGTTGCGGCGGTGATCGGCGGCGTGCATGCCGATCTCAAGACGGCCGATCAGGCGGGCGCGGTCTACAACCCCGTCCCGCGCGCGGAGCAGGAACGGGCACTCGGGCTCATCGCCGACCAGGTTCTGGAGGAGCCCGTCTGGATCCTGGACCAGGCCGTTCTCGATCGCATCGGCACGGGCGGGCCGCAGCAGCTGCAGCAGCGGCAGGCGGCAATGGTGAGCAGCCTGTTGTCGAGCGGCCGGCTCGCGAGGATGGCGGAGCTCGAGCTGACGCACCCCGGCCGCGCCTGGCCGGTCGGTGACTATCTGGACGATGTGCGTTCAGCAGTGTGGGGCAGTGCAGCGGTGACCGCTCGCAATGCGTATCGCCGGTCGCTGCACCGTGCGCACGTCGCACGCTTGACCGCGCTCCTGAACAGCGAGACGGACGCGACGGATGTGCGCGCGCTGGCTCGTGCGCAGCTGGTGAGCGTGCGTGCCGCGGCGAACACGGCCGCAGGGCAGGCTAACGGCGTAGCGCGGGCGCACCTGCGCGACATCGTGGAACGCATCGACGATGCGCTGGAACCGGGCTGAAAACGAGGCAACGACCTCGGCGCGGCGGGCTGAGCGACCGACGAGTGCGGCACGGCTGAGCTGAGTTGAGCGACCAGCGAGTGCGGCGCGGCTGAGTCCGCGGCGTCCGTCGTCAGCTGCGCCTGATGTCGAGCCGGCGCATGATCTTCAGCAGGCTGGCGTGGTCGGCGAGGCCGAGCTCGCGGGCAGTGTTGGTGACGTGGCCGCCGTTGCGGTCGAGCGCGTCGATGATGATCTGTCGCTCGGCATCCGCACGCTTCGCCTGCAACGACGTGGACGGCGCGTTGCCGGCGTGATCGGCGATCTCGGGCGGAATGTGTTCCGGCCCGATGTCGCCGTCGCCGGCTGCGATGATGAGCCGCTCGACGATATTGCGCAGCTCGCGCACGTTGTTGCGGCGCCAGTCGTATGCCGTGAGCAGATCCAGCGCGTCGTCGGTGATCGCCTTCCTGCGCACGCCGAAGCGGTCGCACAGGACGGCGAGGAAGTGAATGACGAGGAGCGGCACGTCCGAGCTGCGGTCGCGCAGCGGCGGCACCTTCAGGATGTGGACGTTCAGGCGGTAGTACAGGTCCTGCCGGAACCGCTTCGCCTCCACATCGGCGTCCAGGTCGCGATGCGTGGCGGCGACGACGCGCGCGAGGACCGGTGTCGGCTTCTCGGCGCCGAGCCGCGTGATCTCGCGGGCCTCGAGCGCACGCAGCAGCTTAGCCTGCACGGCCAGCGGCAGCTCGCCGATCTCGTCGAGGAACAGCGTGCCGCGTCCCGCCAGCTCGAACGCGCCGCGGCGCGCACGGTCGGCACCGGTGAACGCGCCGCGTTCGTGACCGAAGAGCTCGCTCTCCACCAGCGCCTCAGGCAGTGCCGCGCAGTTCACGGGAATGAACGGCGCCTTCGGATCCGGCCCGAACGCGTGCAGGTCGTGCGCAACCAGCTCCTTGCCCGACCCGCTCTCGCCCAGAATCAGTACGGGGCTCGGGATCGGCGCCAGCACGCGTATCTGCTCGCGCAGCTTCCGCATGGGAGCGGCCTCGCCGATCAGCGTGGACTCCGTTGCGACGCGCGCGCGCAGAGTCCGGACCTCACGCACCAGGCGGCCGCGCTCCAGCGCGTTGCTCACCTCCTGCACCACCCGCTGCATCGACTCCGCCTTGTCGATGAAGCTGTAGGCGCCCAGGCGGATCGCATGCGCGCACCGCTCGAAGTCGCCCGTGCCGGTATAGACGATGACCGGCAGGTCCAGGTCGCGGTCGTGCATCGTGCGCAGCACCTCGAAGCCGTCCATGCCCGGCATCTCGAGGTCGAGAATCACGCAGTCCACCTCCTCCTCCACCATGGCCGCGATCGCTTCCCGTCCGCCGCCGGCAATGCGCGTGCGGTAACCGCCCAGGCGCTTCAGGTCGTACGCGTACTGCTCCGCCATGGCAACGACGTCATCGACCACGAGAATGCGCGGGCTCGGCGGTACGGGTCCCTGCTGCTCGGTCACTGTCCCTCCGCCGGCAGGTCTACGGTGAACGTGGAGCCGCGGCCGGGCTCGCTCTGCACACGTATGCGACCGCCCATGTCCGTCACCAGACGTCGCACGATCGACAGACCGAGCCCCGTGCCGCGCTCCTTCGTCGTATGGAAGTCGTCGAATATGCGGTCCACCGCATCCGGTGCGATGCCTGCACCCGTGTCAGTCACGGCGATCGTGATGCGGTGGTCATTCGGCGTCCGAGCCTCGGCCGTGCGGACGGTCACGCGCCCCCCGCCTGCCGGCAGGCTTTCCAGCGCATTGATCACGAGATTCTCGAGCACGCGCCGGAGTGCGACCGGATCCGCGGTCGCGCGCGACAGTGGATGTGTGAGCTCGAGCGTGAGACGATCGTCATCGGACATTCCCGTGTCGCGCAGCGCCTCGATGATGGAGTTCACATCGCACGGCCTGCGCTCCGTGCGCGGAGTGAGCCGCGCGTAGTTCGTTGCCAGGTTCTCCAGATACCCGATTCCGCCCTGCAGTGTGCCCGCACGTTCGTTGAACACGGTGGCCAGCTCTGCAGGCGACTCATGTGCCACCTCGCCGAGGTGCAGGATGACGTTCCGGATCGGCAGCAGGCCGTTGCGTATGTCGTGGTTCACCTGGCGTGCCATGTCGCCCACCGTCGCGCGCCGCTCCGCGTCACGAAGCTGCTGCGCGCCGGCACGCAGGCGCTGCACCATCCGGTCGAGCAGCCGTGACAGCGACCCGATCTCGTCGCGCCGGCTCGTGGAGAGTCGGACGTCGTAGCGTGTCAGCTCGACGCGGCTGGCATTGCGCGCGAGGCGCTCGAGCGGCTGCGTCACGCGCGCGGCGAGCACGCTCGCGATCACGAACGCCAGGAGCAGTGCGGTACCGAGCGCGATGGCGAACCACCGATCCACCAGGGCGATGATCGCATGCAGCGGCTCGAGCGATTGCGATATGGTCCACGTCGCAGTGTCGGCATTCGCGGCATCTTCACCGGCAATGAACGGAACGGCGATTGTCCTCGTCACCGCACCATCCCCGGACTGAGGAACGCCTCCCGTAATGACGCCGCCGGGGTGGTGGAGCGTGACCGACAGTGGGCCGGCACCGGCCGTCAGCCGGGACACGAACGCCGAATCGATCTCGATGCCCGCGACCACCATGAAGCTGCGCCCGGCGAGCTCGAACGATCTGGCGCGCACCAGTGCCGCGAAGCCGCCAGCGGGCCGGTGCGCCGCGACCACTGCCGGGCCCGCGGTAATGGCGAGCTCCGCCAGCCACGGCAGCTCGCGTCCGTAATCGTTGCGGAAATGGCCGGAGCTGAGCACGGTGCCGCGTTCGTCGAGCACCAGCATGAAGTCGAGCCCGGCGAGCCGCATGGCGTCGGGTGCGTAGTCGAGCAGCGCGGTTCCCGGCCCCGCGTCGAGCAGCGCCGCCCGGGTGTCGGGCCGGTCCGTCATTCGTCCCACCAGCTGCCGGGTGCGCTCGTCGAGCACTGCGACCGTGCGTGCGAGCTCGGCCTGCACTGCCTGCGCGGACTGCTCCACGCTCTCGCGGTACTGGAGCGTAAGGCGTTCGCGCACCACGTGCCGTGCCCCCGCGCCCAGGATCAATAGCGGGACTGCCGCGACGGCGAGGCAGGCGAGGAGGATGCGCGTGCGGAACGTCATCTGTCGCCGAACCGGAGAGTACCATCCGCGTCCACGGTCACACGGCCGATGCCGGGCCGATAGACGAGGTCATCGCGTATGTCGATGAGCGCTGTCACGCTCCAGCGGTGCAGCAGCGAACCGTACTCCGCGGTCGAGTCCGGGTTGCAGCCGCCGTGCTCCACGCGCCTCACCCGCGTCACGATTGCGAGTGCACCGCCGTCCTCCAGCGCCGCGCGCAGCTCCGCACGGCCGACACCCACTGCCGTCGGCGCATCGCGGGATGCGAGCCGGCTCGCAACCCACTGCGGTGTACGTCCGCGCGCCAGCGCAGTGATTCGCTCCGCGATTGCACGCGCGACCGGGTCATCGCGCAGGAACAGTATCCGCGGCTGCGTGGCGGTACTGCCCGCCGGCGCTGCGCCGGAAAAGTCATCGGCTCCCCTTCCCGCGCCGCAGCCATCCCACCAGAACGGCGGCTGTGCCGGCCGCGCCGCGGCGCCGACCACGCCGGAGGGAAACGCATCCGCGGGCACGTCCGCCTGGCCGCCCACAGCGCCAGTCGCGGCGAGCACGTATGTGCTGCTCCACGTCAGTGGCTCGATGAGGTAGCCGGAACGGGAGCGCGCGTACGCGATGGCAGCGGCATCGTGCGTCACGAGCATGTCAACGCCCGCATCGACCGCCCTGCGCAGGTCCGTGCCGAACGCGCGCACGCCGATCGTATCCGGTACCGGGGCGCGCGCGGCGTCAGCGCCCGGCCCGGCGGGCACGCCGCGCGCGACGAGGTGCAGTGCACGATCGGGCGAGTCGGACAGCGGAGCGTAACCGCCGGTCCCGGCCGCCGTTGCGGTAACTTCCGTACGTCGCACGGCGAGGGAGCGGCGTGCGAACAGCCGCACATCCGCCGGTTCGGCGAGCATCACGCGAAGGTCGTACTCACCCATCGCTGCAACACCCGCGAAGTCAGGCAGCGTCGCGAGCGCAGCGGCGACGCTCCGTGCACTTGCCGGCGTGCCGTCGGAGAACGTCGCGCCCCTTCGGATCCCGAACTGCCAGTCGCGACCGTTGTCCGAGGACCATTCGATCGCCAGGCCGGCGATCACGCGGTCCATGCAGTCCACCCGTACGAGCGTCTCGTACAGTTGCGGGCCTGTCACCGCGTCATTGAAGCCCGGTGCAGGTGCATCGGCGACCCCGAGCGTGATGCGCGAGCGCGCGGTATCATCGACTGCCACGCAGTCGTTCCCGGCCGGAGCGGGTGCAACCGGAGCGGTGGGCGTGCAGGCAGCGGCCGTGACGAGTGCTGCAAGGATGAGGACGGATGGGCGGTCAGTCACATCCGCTCAACCTGATCGGTATTCGGCATCGAGTCCGCGCTCGGGGGAAAGGGAATCCAAAAATCTATCATGCGTCAGCCTCCGTCGGGATGCGAACGTACGCCACACACGAGCCCTGCGCTCCCGCAAAGGCCTTTTCCCGGACTGCCGTTCTGATCCCCGCCCCCCGAACACGCTCCCGCTCCGGCTCCCGCTTTCGTATAACTATCAGAATGCCCGAGCTCCCGGATGTCACGGTCTACGTCGAGCGGCTGGCCGCGTTGCTGCGGGGCCGTGTCATCGAGCGCGTGCGCATCGCCAACCCGTTCGTGCTGCGATCGGTCGAGCCGCCGATCAGTGCGGTGGCAGGCCGGCGCGTCGAGGGGTTCGACCGGATGGGCAAGCGCATCGTCGTGCGGCTCGATGGCGACCTGTTCATTGTCGTGCACCTCATGATCGCCGGCCGGCTCCGCTGGCGCGAGCCGGGGAAGAAGATCGGGGGTCGGATCGTGCTGGCGGAGCTCGTGTTCGAGCACGGCACACTCTTCCTCACGGAGGCGGGAACCACCCGCCGCGCGATGCTTCACGTGATCCGCGGTGCGGAGTCGCTGCATGCATTCGACCGGGGCGGCATCGATCCGCTCACGGCCGACCTGGCACAGTTCGCGGAAGTCCTGCGCTCGGAGAGCCACACACTCAAGCGGTCACTGACCGATCCGCGGCTGTTCAGCGGCATCGGCAACGCGTACTCGGACGAGATTCTGCACCGCGCGCGGCTGTCGCCGCTCGCACTGAGCGGCCGGCTGAGCGACGATGACATCGCGCGGCTGCACTCCGCCGTGCGCGATACGCTGGAGGAGTGGACCGCTCGACTGCGCGAAGAGGCCGGCGACGCACTGCCGGAGAAGGTGACTGCGTTCCACCCGGAAATGGCGGTGCACGGCCGCTACGGCATGCCGTGCCCGGTGTGCGGCGCACCCGTCCAGCGGATCCGCTACGCGTCGAATGAGACGAACTACTGCGCGCGCTGCCAGACGGGTGGCCGGGTGCTCGCGGATCGTGCGATGTCACGCCTGCTCAAGGATGACTGGCCCCGCTCGATCGACGACATCGAATAGTGCACCGGCCCATCGCAGCTCCCGCTGCCCGGTACCAGCGCCGTTACCCTTCGGCACCGCTCGTAATGACGCCCTTGTGAGACGGGACGCGCCGCGTATTCTTGATGCGGCACTCGCCGGGCAACCACCACTCGATCTGATCAAGCGCCATGCAGCCAGCTCCGCCGTTCCTCGATCCGGCGAACGCCGAGTTCTGGGTCCGTGTTGGCACCGCGTTCTTCTGCGGCAGCATCATCGGACTCGAGCGGCAGGTCCGGGGCAAGCCGGCGGGCATCCGCACGAGCGTACTGATCTGTCTCGGCACGTGCGTGTTCGTCATCCTGAGCAGCTCGTTCAATGAGCCGGGCGCCGACCCGACGCGTGTCCTCGGCCAGGTCGTCACGGGCATCGGGTTCCTCGGCGCGGGCGTGATCCTCACGCGTGAGGGCGCGGTGCTCGGCGTGACGTCCGCGGCCACGATCTGGATGCTCGCCGCGATCGGCGCTGCGATCGGCTTCGGCTGGATCCAGGCGGCACTGGCACTGGCGGCGGTCACGGTCGGCATCCTCGTGGGCGTGGAGATGCTCGAGGCGTCGTTCGTCACGCTGCGCCGGGGCGTCCACGCCTGGCGCGGCAACCGCACCGAATCCGGTGAGTGACGTGCGCATCCGCGTGTTCGTCACGGGCGGCACGTTCGACAAGGAATACGACGAGCTGCACGGCACGCTCGATTTCCGTGAGACACATGTCCCGGAGATGCTGCGGCTCGGCCGCTCCCGCGTCGATGTCGCCGTCACCACGCTGATGATGATGGACAGCCTGGACATCACGAGCGCCGACCGCACGCGCATCGTGGACCAGTGCCTGACGTGCGTGGAGAGTCAGATCGTGATCACCCACGGTACGGACACGATGGTGGAGACGGCACGTGCGATCGCGCAGCAGCACGCCGACAAGACCATTGTCCTGACCGGCGCGATGATCCCCTATGCGTTCGGCAGCTCCGACGGCCTGTTCAACCTCGGCAGCGCGCTCTCCCTCGTGCAGGTGCTCCCCGCCGGCGTCTACATTGCCATGAACGGGCGCTGGTTCCCGTGGAACGACGTGCGGAAGAACCGCGCGACCGGCACGTTCGAGCCGCTCCCCCCTTCCGGCTGATCAGGAGATGCGTGCAAGCTGACCAGCCGGAATCATCCGGCTTGTCAGCCGATGCACACACTCCGGATCGATCAGCGGAAGCGCACCAGCTCCGCCTGGTCACCGCGTCCGCGCGAGCGGACCTCCACGCGGACGCGCTCGCCCCGGCGCAGCCGCTCGAAGCGCCGAACATCTTCGCGACGCGCGTTGCGCGGCATGTAGACCAGCACGCGCGACTGGTTGTCCGTCACCGTGAAATAGCCGCGCCGCACATCGATCGCCTGCACGCGCCCTTCCAGGCGCTGCACGCGGGAGCCCCAGATGTCGCCGCGGTCGCGATCATCCCGGTCGCGGCCGTCGGTACGTCGTGCACTCGAACGCACCTCGATCCTGTCCGCCCACGCCGTGTTGTTGCGATCGTACGCCAGCCGCATCTGGACCTGATCCCCGCGCTCTAGCGACGACACCGGATACTCCCGGTTCTGATAGACGACGCGCGTGCGATTGTCATAGCGCACCGTCTGGTCGCGCCCATACTGCTCACGAACCTGGATCCGGCCGCGCCTCGTATCGACCGACCGTACCTCGCCGTACAGCGAATTGCCGCCGCCGAAGACGTCTCCCATTCCGCCGAGACTCTCCAGTGGCGCGCACGCAGCCGCCGATCCGGCGATCAGCCCGATCGACATCATCATCCTTACCCGCCTCATCCTGCTTCTCCTGCTTGACTCACGACGAAAGCGACTGTCTCTTCGAGGGGCAACGGAGGGACCAGCGCAGAAAGTGCGGAACGGCGCCATTTGTGATCCGGACCCGTCCCCGGGCGAGGACGTTGGCCCGCCCCCGGGCGCGGACAACCTACAGACGGATGCATAGCCAGGGCGGCCAACCTTGAACGTGGAAACCAGGTCCGGCGTTTCACGCGCGCTGAAGCGGCTGCGGACCGTGATCTTCTGGCTCCATCTGACCGCCGGTCTCTGCGCGGCGGCGATCATCCTGACCATGTCGGTGACGGGCGTGCTGCTCACGTATCAGCGGCAGGTCCAGGCGTGGGCAGACACGCGCGGGCTCGACGGCGGACCGCCGGCGGTCAGCGCGGCCGCGAATGACGTGAGGGACCCAGCGCCGCTGGCACCGGAAGCGCTGCTGGAGCGGGTCGCCGCGACGAATCCCGGCGCGGTGTCATCCGTGCGCTGGAGCCATGATCCCGCTGCGCCCGTCGAGGTGGCGCTCGGACGCGATGTGACGTTGTTCGTGAACGGATACACGGGCGCAGTGCTCGGCGACGGATCGGAACGGACGCGCGCGTTCTTCCGGACCGTAATGGACTGGCACCGCTGGCTGGGGCTGAACGAGGACCTGCGTCCGCAGGGCCGTGCGGTGACGGGTGCCGCGAACCTGCTGTTCCTCTTCATCGTGCTCGCGGGCGTGTACCTGTGGTGGCCGCGCAACCTGACGCGCCGTGCGTTCCGCAATGTTCTGGTGTTCCGCACCGGGCTGCGCGGCAAGGCGCGCGATTTCAACTGGCACAACGTCATCGGTATCTGGTCCATGGTGCCGCTGATCATCGTCATCGCTTCGGGGGTCGTGATCTCGTATGCGGTTGCGAGCGCCGTGGTCGGTCGCCTTGCCGGAGGGGATGCCCCGACCGCCGTGATGGCGCCATCCCCGACCGCGCGCGCGCACGCGTCCGTCAGAGGTTCGTCGGCCGATCTGCAGCCGGGTCAGCCAGCCGCAATCGCACCGACGGACTCGATGGTGTCGCATGCATTTCTGCTGGAGCGCGCACGCGCGCAGATGCCGGACTGGCGCTGGGTGACCATGCGTCTTCCCATACGCGACGGGCGGGTCGTGTTCACGCTCGACGGCGGATACGCCGGGCAGCCGCAGAAGCGCGCGCAGGTCACGCTGTCCGCCGCGACGGGAGATGTAGTCAGCTGGGACCCGTTCTCCAGCCAGGCGCCGGCGCAGCGGGCTCGCAGCATCCTCAGGTATGCACACACGGGGGAAGTGCTCGGGCTGGCGGGCCAGACCGTGGCGGGGATCGTGTCCGCGGCCGCCATCGTTCTCGTCTGGACGGGCGTCGCCCTCGCGCTCCGGCGGTTCAGTGCGTGGCTCCGGCGTCGGCGTCGTGGCGGGCCGGCAGCGCGCGCGGTACGTTAGCGTCGAATACCGTTTCCCCCACGGGTCAACATGCCGATTACGTATTCGAGCTACCTGCGTCTGCCGGAGCTGCTGGAGCTGCAGACGCCCGCATCGGACCCGCCGGAGCACGATGAGACGCTGTTCATCGTGGTCCACCAGGTCTACGAGCTGTGGTTCAAGCAGATCCTGCACGAGCTCGACCGGATGCAGGTGCTGCTCGATTCCGATGACGATTCACGGGTGCGGCACACGTTCAAGCGCGTGCTGACGATCCTCAAGGTGCTCGTCGCCCAGCTCGACATCCTCGAGACGATGACGCCCCTCGAGTTCCTCACGTTCCGCGACCGCCTCGAGTCGGGCAGCGGGTTCCAGTCGTTTCAGTTCCGCGCGATCGAGTTCGCCCTCGGCCAGAAGCGGCGCGGTGCCGTCTCGCACTATCCGGAGGGCTCCGCCGCGCGACTGTGGCTCGAGCAGCGCTTCACGCGCGGCACGATCTGGGATTCGTTCCTGCACTACCTGGCCCGGCGCGGTCACCCGGTCCCGGCTGCGCATCTGACGCGGGACATGACCGCCGCGGTGGAGGAAGATGCCGGACTTCAGGCCGTGCTCCTCGACATCTATCGCAACGATGCGGACGCGCGCGAGATGTGCGAGCGCTTCGTCGATCTCGATGAGGGAATCCAGGAATGGCGCTACCGTCATGTGAAGATGGTCGAGCGCACCATTGGCATGAAGCGGGGTACGGGTGGGAGCGCAGGATCGGAGTATCTCAGGACCACGCTACGTGCGGCGTTCCCCGACCTGTGGCAGATCCGAACGGAGCTCTGAGCGAATGGTGGATGTGACCCGCGCCCCCCTTCGCTCGTCTGAAGTTCACCGATCCTGCACATGACGAGAGTTCGACCATGGATGACCGACTGCACGCCTCGCTCGACGGCGATCTGACGCCTGCGGACCTCACGCCCGCGGAACGCGCCGCCAAGGCCGCGTTCGATGCGCGCGTGAGCAGACTGCGGACCGATCTCGACCGTCGCGCACCGGCCGATATGGACCAGATGGTGATGCGGCGCATCCACGACCTCGGTCTCGAGCCGCTGCCGGCCCCCGTGGAGCCGCTGGTCCGCCGCGTCGCGCGCTCCGCATGGGTCGCCCACGAATACCGGCTGCGTGTCCGCCCCGTCTACGGACTCGCGGCTGCCGCCGTTCTCGCGTTCGTGATCTTCTACGGCGGGGCCCTGCTGGGCGGCTCGATCCTGCCGGGTGCAGAAACCGGCTCCGGACCGGTACCCAGTGCCCTGGCGCCCGCCAATGTCCCGGAGGGCCCGATCTACGTGCAGTTCCGCCTCGAGGCGGGTGCCGCCAGCGATGTTGCGCTCGCCGGATCCTTCTCCGACTGGCAGCCTACGCACGGGATGCAGCAATCGGCGGATGGCGTGTGGACGATCCTGGTCGCGCTGCCGCCGGGCGTCCACGATTACGGCTTCGTCGTGGATGGCGACCGCTGGGTGCCCGACCCCTACGCGCCACAGGTCGATGACGGCTTCGGCGGCGTGAACAGCCGTCTGACCGTACTCACTCCTGCAGACCGTCTGTGAGCTTCCGGAGCGGGACATTGTCCCTGCTCCCGATTCTCCTGCTGTGCGCCACGCCGGCCGCCGCCCAGCAGTGGACGGCGGACGCGTACGTGGGCGGCACGCGCTATGACGCGCTCGCAGCGGTCGCCGGCGCGGCCAACCTCGTCGGCAATGTGCGGCTCGAATCCCCCCTCCTGTTCGCGTACCTCTCCGCGGCGGCACCGCTGGATGGCGATTCGCCCGCGTGGAGCGCGCTGGGGGCGGGCACACGCCTGCGCCGCCCGCTCGGCCGCGCACGTGTCGGACTCGACCTGGGCGCTGACGCCTACGCATTCCGCAACCCCACCATCACCGGCCAGGGCCTGACGACGCACGTGCTGCCGCTGATCGGGTTCACCCGTGGCGATTTCGACCTGCAGGTGCAGGGTGGACGGCGCGACCATCATGCGGGCGGTGAGGTCGGCACATCGACGCGGCATCTGTACGAAGCCGCCGCGCGCGCGACACTGGGCCGGGATATCGGATACGGCGTGGCCGACGTGCGCCTGCTCACGTCCGGGGACCAGACGTACCCGCTGGCGCAGCTGCAGATCGGTACCGCGTTCGGCGCCGCGCGCGTGTGGGGCTCCGCCGGCCGCTGGTTCGGGGACGACCTCGAGGAGACGGTCTGGAGCGCGGGGGCCAGCTACGGGGTCGGCACGCGCGGCGAGGTCTGGGCGGGCGCTCGTCACGATGTGGACCCGCTCTATCCGAGTCCGCCCCGCACGTCCTGGAATCTCGGCTATTCGATGAAGCTGGGACGCGTCGAGCGGGTGCTGGCTGCCCCCGAGCTTCGCGACGGCCGGATCATCGTGAGGCTGGAGCGCCGCCATGCAGCGGCGACTCCGTCCGTCGCCGGCGAGTTCAGCGAATGGCAGCCGCTGCCGATGCGTGCGTCCGGCTCCGACTGGGTGATCGAGATCCCGGCAGGGCCCGGCGTCTACCGGTTTGCGTTCGTGTCCGCGTCAGGCGAGTGGTTCGTGCCGGAGGGCTATCCCGGCCGCATGGATGACGACATGGGCGGGCACGTGGCCGTCGTGGTGGTTCCGTGAAGGATCGGCCGTTCGACCCGGGCATGGCCGCGGCGATGAGCGATGCCGAGCTGGTCGCGCGCGTCCTCGCGGGAGACCACGACAGCTATCAGTATCTCGTCCAGCGCCACCAGGACGTCATGTTCCGCGTCGCGTACTCGCTCGTGCTCGACGACGATGTCGCGGCGGACATCGTCCAGGACGCGTTCGTCCGCGCCTACGTCAGCCTGGCCCGCTGCCGCGACCGCAGCCGGTTCCGTGTCTGGCTCCTCGCAACGCTGCGCAACCGCGGGCTCGATTACCTGAAGGAGAAGCGGCGCGGCGATCTGTCCCTGGAGGCGGAAGGCGTCGCGCGCCGGGCCGAGGCGCTCGGTGCGCACACCGATGCCGAGGACGAGCGGCAGGCCCTGCGGACGGCTCTCGAAACCGCCCTGGCCCGTCTCTCCGACCCGCTCCGTGAGGCCTTCGTGCTGCGACACGTGGAGCAGCTGACCGTGGAGGAGACGGCCGCGGTACTCGGGACCAGCATCAGCGCCGTGAAGATGAGGGTACACCGCGCCCGCGAGCAGCTGAAGGAATGGCTGGCCAGTGACTGGGGCGAGGATGAGGACGATGTGACCGGGGACACGCTCCACTCGTCCTTTGAATGACAGCATTGCGCAGCGCATGCGCGCGATGCCGATCGAAAGCCGAGGAACCCATGAAAGCCATAATCCGATTGCTGACCGCGATCCTCCTGCTGCTGCCGCCGGCCGCTGCGTTCGCGCAGACGCCCGATGCCGACGTGCAGCGCACGCTGGAGCGCGCCCGCCAGAGTGGTATTCCGGTCGAGCTGCTTCAGAGCAAGATCGCCGAAGGCCGCGCCAAGGGCGTTCCCATGGAGCGCATTGCCGCCGCAGTCGCCCGTCGCCTCACCGTGCTGGAGCGCGTGCGCACGAACATCGACCCGGAGCGTCAGCTCTCGACTGAAGAGCTCGGCGTCGCCGGCGATGCCCTCGCCGCCGGCGTCAGCGAGGCGCACGTGAAGACCATCAGCAGCACTGCACCGCGCGAGCGACGCGCCGTCGCAATCGCCGCCCTGTCCCAGCTCGTACGCCTCGGTCACCCTTCCGAGGAAGCGCTCAGGCGCGTGACGCAGGCCCTCAAGAGCGGCCCCGAGGCACTCATGAACCTCCCGGCCCAGGCCGCCGCCGCCCGGCGCGGACCTCCCGGCGGACCGCCCGGCCTCGATGGCGCAGCCCAGGGCCGCGGCGGGCCTCCTCCCGGGGTGCCAGGCCGCGGCAAGCCGCCCGTGAAGCCCGGTAACTCCGGGGGCTGAGGTACCGGCGGTCCACACCGACGGCATTATCACCACAGAGCACACAGAGCACACGGAGGGCCGTGCGGCGAACAGACACTTCGCTGCACGGCCCGCTTCGTTTTCTGTTGTTAACAGAAAAAAGGATGCCGGCCCCGCCGCGCACCCTGATCATCCCCAAAACCCCTCCGTGTGCTCCGTGTGCTCTGTGGTGAAAAAAAATCCGTTCGGCAACCCTGCCGAGTTGGCTCTCCCACAAGTCTGTGAGGGCACTGATCTTGCGGCGCCTTTAGGCCGTGACACCACGGAGAGAGTGAGCTTATGATTCTCGCCAGGTCCTCCTTCATGGAGGGGGAAATGGATGCGGTACACAGCATGACGCAAACCGCCGCCCCGCACGCAACACGGGAGCGCCAACTCGTTCTACTGGTCGACGACGATCCGCACGATCGCGAAATCTACGGCAGCATCCTCTGCTACAACGGGTTCGACGTCGTATGCGCGGATGATGGAGAGTCCGGCATCCGCCTGGCACACAGACTCATGCCCGACGTGGTCCTGCTCGACATCGGACTTCCCGACCTGCACGGCCTCGATCTCTGCTCCACCCTGCGCACCAGCACGGACACCGCCGGCATCCCCGTGATCGCGCTCTCGGCGTATGCAGAGACGCGCATGGGCGAGCAGGCGCGCCTCGCCGGCTGCACCCGCTACATCGAGAAGCCGGCCAGTCCCGTGGCCGTGCTGCACGAGATCGAGCACCTGGTCGGTAAACCGCCTCTGCCCGGTGACGGCAATCCGCCCCGGATGACTTCGCCGGACTGCTAGAAACACCAGGCGGCCGGCCTCTCCCGTGGACGCCGCTCCCGACGGGTGGCGCAATGCGCCGTCACGCCGCATCATGGGTCCGGATTCCCCTCTTCCCACTTCGATGGAGAAACTCGATGAAGCGATTCGCAGCCGTCGTTGCGCTGTGCATCAGCGCCGCCGCATGCGCCGAACAGGCCGATGAAGCAGCGCTGCCCGCCGATACCGCGGGCGTACCTGAAGCCACCGGCGCGGCAGTGGACCAGCCGGACCAGCAGGGCATGGTCAACCCCGAGACTGCCTCACGCGACCAGCTGCTCGCGGTCACACATATCGATGAAGCCCTCGCCGATGCACTGATCGCCGGCCGCCCCTACTCCGACATGCTGGCCGTGGACGCGGTGCTCGCCGGGTCGCTCTCGGAGGAACAGCGCTCCGAGGTGTATGGCTCACTCTGGAAGCCGTTGGACCTGAACTCCGCCTCGGCTGAGGAGATCCTGCTCATCCCTGACGTGGACCCGCGCATGCCGCGCGAGTTCGACGAGTACCGCCCGTACGCCGACATGGAGCAGTTCCGCACGGAGATCGGCAAGTACGTGGACGCGGCTGAGGTCACGCGATACGAGAAGTACGTGGAGATCAGACAGTAGCGCTTCCGCGTTCAGAACACAGACAAAAAAAACAGCCGCTCCCGGGTAACCGGGAGCGGCTGTCTCTCGTGAAGAGCTTACGTCAGATCTTGGTGACGTTAGCTGCCTTCGGGCCCTTCGGCTCCTCGAGCACGTCGAACTCGACGCGATCGCCCTCGGACAGTGACTTGAAGCCGCTGCCCTGGATGGC
>DATHVW010000124.1:0-12886 GCA_035461085.1 Longimicrobiales bacterium
TGTCCTGGGCATTGTTTGGCGCATTCTTGGTCGCAGCGGTGCTCAACATGACCGAAACCGCCGCCGGCTTTGCCACGAATCACCTGGCTGATCTGGTCGGTCCCGCGTGGCTCTATATCGTGTTCCGCGGATTGGCGGAGCCCGAAAAGCGAAGTCGACTCGGACGGGCTCTCGGCGCAACTCCCGAGCGGGCCGCTATGATACTGTTCATTGGGAGCAGTGTCACGGAGATTGCGCAGATATACTGGCCCACCGGCGTATTTGCCGGCAGGTTTGATCCGCTCGATATCGTTGCCTTCGCGATCGGAATCCTTCCTTTGTACGCAGCCGACAAAGTGCTGAGTTCCACGGTGAGGGTTCCACATCCCGCTCCAAAATGAGCGCCGCATAACGGTGCGGTGAAGCTGTCGGGCGCGTAATTTAAGCGCGAGCAGCTGAGAGCAACTCGTATAGCAGTTCGAGCGCGAGGGTGCTGGTGTGGCCCGCAGCTCACCTCCAAGGCGTTAGACCGCTTGGTGCGACTTGACGCAAGTTCCCTAAGGGAAAACGCACTATGGAAAGAGCCGTTCCAAACCTGCCGGCCGATGACCTGCAAGTGGCGAAGGCTTTCTACGTCGGTAAGCTCGGATTCAGCGTTGTGTACGAGGCTACCGAAGACGGCAAGAGCGGGGTCCTGGGCCTGCAGCGCGGCGGGTTTACCCTCCATCTCGATGCTCCGATGAGCGGGCACGGCCGAAACGTGGTCGCGACGCTTGAGGTCGACGACACCGACGCCCTCTACGACCAATGGCGCGGACAGGTCGAGCTCAGCCGGTCGCCGCGAAATGAAGAATGGGGAGGGCGCACGTTTGGTGTCACCGATCCATTCGGGAATCTGCTCTACGTGGTCGGACCCGTGAACTTCCCGAGCCTTGCACGAGGGCCTGACGTCGGTTGTTGAGGAGTTGGATCGGGCTGAGCAGCACGTCGCAGCGCGGGTAGTTGCGTACGACCGTGTAGACGGGTACCTCGCGGCGGTGCTCGACCTGCTCGGAGCCGAGGGCGATGGCTCGGTCTTCGCGATCCCCGACACCTTGATGGCAGCCGTCCTCTACACTCCTACGATCGATCCACCGACCGGAGCGCTTGACGCTTTCCTAAAGTCGGGGCTGCTCGCGTCCATCGCGAATCCTGAGCTTCGCGATCACCTCGCTGCCTTGCCAAGCCGATACGAGGATGGCGGCGACGATGAGCGTGACGCCTTGGGGTACACCTTTGCGACTGTCCGCCCTCTGCTGGAACGGTCTCTATTCGCTCAGGAGTTTACGGCCGTGCTAGGCCAGATGGATCACTACTGGAATCTGTTTCGTCCAAGTTCTTCCTGGAACACAACCGTCTCCACCGTGCGGTTGCGCGCGACGCCAGAGATACACAATGCCATCGCATCGCGCCTGCAGATGCTCCGCACTGCGAGGGGTGAGGTTGAGGCCCTTCGGAAGGTAATTGGAGACGCGGCTGCGATGTTTCATGAGACTTTACATTAGCTCGGTTCGTCGGAACGCGGCCTAACGGGGGGATGCAGCAGTCGAGCAGGCGCCGCAGTCGTGAAGACGCTGGATAGAATGTCGCATGTCATCATGGGCGGACGCTGGTTACGCTCGCAGCTGATCGCCAGCGCGTTAGACCGCTTGATGCGACTTAACGCAAGCGTTCTAAGAGAAACGCACTATGGAAAGAGTCAGGTCATCGGCCGGCAGGTTTGGAACGGTCAACTTTGACCGTGGCGGCTACGGGTTGCGAGACCGGCGTGGGGTCCCCGGCGGAGGACTAGAAGAAGCCTCAGGCGAGCGTGGTGATCTCTGGAGTCTTGGTGCCGTGAGCCCGGTTATCTTGAGTTCGAGGTCCGCGCGCCGCACCTGACAACTTGATAAGTGGGAGTTGAACAGTGCCCCGGATCCGCTTCGGCGGTCCGCTCCACGGTCTAACGTGAGCGTTGAAGCTGTCCCATCGTCGACCGTTCGCTGTACTTGGCGTGTTTACAACGTTTCGTGCGGACGCGGCATCACACGTACAGCTGAGCGCATAGGAAGCCGGTTTCGGTTCACACAGTGACGCGGAGGTCGCAATGAAGCAGTTTCGATTCGTGATTGGTATCACTGCGCTGAACCTCCTTGTCCTGCTTCTCAGCGCGGCGCAGGTGCAACCTCCTCAATCTCCGAGGCAGGTTCTGCGCGGTCACGCGCTTGAGTTGTTCGACGATCGCGGCCAAGTTCGGTCACGACTCGATGTCGATGAGGCCGGCGAAGTTGTGCTCCGACTCATCGATCGCAACGGTACTATTCGAGTAAAGCTGGGTGCAGCGGAGCACGGTTCCGGTCTGCTCTTGCTCGATGACGCTACCGAGCCAGCTGTTCATATCATCGCTCGTCGTACAGCGACGGCCGAGCGGCCGAACACAACTAGCATTACTCTGAGAGGAACGAGCGCGGAACCGCGGGTGATCAGACCGTGAGTCGCATAACGTCGTAGCCGGCTTACGCATTGTCAACCGTGGAGATCTAGAGGTTATCGAACCTGGACAGATCCCCACCACGCACGCCTCCCGCCAGGGGCATCGCGCGGGCGGCATAACGGGTGCGGTGAAGCTGACAGGCAGATCTTTCACACGCGAAGCTGCTGGGTGTAGCTCGTACGGCAGTCAGATTAGCAGGCGCTGGTGTGGCCTGCAGCTCACCTCCAGGCGTTATGCGCACCACGTTGCGGCACAGCAACGTGCTTCAGCACCGCTGGCATTAGATATTTCCGCTACATCAACATACGTTCCTGCACCCGGGAGGTGACTGATGGACGCAAGCCCCCGGACAAACGAAGGCGATTGCCTCGGTGACAAAGCAGACAAAGCTCCGCGGTGTTAGACCGCGCCCGTGGGGAGTCTCCATGTATCATTTCGATTTGCATTTGTGGCAAAGAAAGCTGAGCACCGGCAGCCCTGTGATTATCCTGTCGGCCGGGTTGCTCTTGCAGGCGCCCTGCGGAGCGCAATCGGTGACCGACCGAGTTCAGCTGCAGTTGAACACCCAGGAGGCTGAAGCCGTCCTGGCGATCCTCAACAAACGGGCCAACGTGGACTCCATTGAGCAGTCCGACTGGCAGCGACTCTTTGAGGCGGAGCCATATATACGCCTCAAGAGCCGTGAAGCGGGACGCAGACGGAGCTTCACTGACGCAGAGTTCCAGCGATTCGTCTTGTCAGATTCGCTGATGGCAGGTGCGCCGATCCTCGAACGCAACCTGCGGGATTGGAAGGCAGCCGATGTGACCGCTGCTGCAGCGCGAGCCATTGCCTATCTGCCGCGCGAAGCTACGATTCGAGCCAAGCTCTTTCCGGTGATAAAACCGCAGACCAATAGCTTTGTCTATGAGCTGCTCATTGACCCAGCCATTGTCCTGTACCTGGATCCTCAGCTCAATGCAGGACAGTTCGAGAACGCCGTCGCACATGAGTTGCACCATGTAGGCTACGCGAGTGTCGCGGAACGATTCAGCGCGGCGATCGCCGATCTACCTCCGAGCGCTCATACGGCTGCCGAGTGGATCGGCGCTTTTGGAGAGGGATTCGCTATGCTCGCCGCAGTAGGGGGACCGGACGTACATCCCCACGCGGTGAGCCCTCCGGAGGATCGCGCCCGGTGGGACCGGGATGTCGCACATTTCGCGCGGGATCTTGTGAGATTGGATAAGTTCTTCCGTGACATCGTCGACGGCTCTCTGGCCACGGCGGATACGATCCAGCAGGTTGCGATGCGTTGTATGGGCGTGCAAGGGCCGTGGTATACCGTCGGTTGGAAGATGGCGGTACTTATCGAGAAACACTTCGGACGCGCCACTCTCATATCATGCATGCTGGATCCTCGCATGCTGCTATCTACGTACAATTCGGCGGCAGCACGGGAAGGTGTCGCAGGGGAATCACTGCCACCGTGGTCGCCGCAGCTGCTTCACTCGATCGGTGCTCGAGGTGCACCGTTCCGGCCTTGACAAAACGCCCTCCGGCCCGCAACGCGCAAGGCGCGGGCTAACGAACGTGTAAAGCTGTCGGGCAGGCGACGTAGACTGGCAGGCGCAGGCGAGAGCATCTCGCTTGCGAGCGTGATGGCGCTTGTGGGGCCCGCAGCTTGCATGATGGGCGTTGGCATACACCGAGCATGGGTAGGCTGGCTGTGTCGCGAGAGGCCGCGCTGCGGTTCGGTGGAATGGACTTTCAGCTTCGTGACGAGGACTATGAGACCAACTGTGCTCGCATGCGTTGCTTGTCTCGTGCCGGTGCCCCTTGGGGCGCAGGAAATCGGCTGGGAGGCGAACGGGGGCGACGTACAGGGCACGCGCTACTCCGCCGCGTCGGTCATCACCCGTGACAACGTTGCAGGTCTCGAGGTGGCGTGGACGTATCGGACAGGCGAGACGGAGAAGCGCTTCGCGACGGCGAAGCTAACGTCGTTCGAGGCGACGCCCCTCGTCAGCGACGGTTGGATGTACGTTGGCACGCCCCTAGGCCGGGTCCTGGCGATCGACGCGGCAACAGGCGCGGAGCTGTGGGTGTTCGATCCAGGGATCCGCCGTGATGTAACCTACGGCGATTTCGTAAGCCGCGGGGTTTCGCTGTGGGTCAATGATCAGGCGTCTGCGGCCGCGCCGTGTCGCCGAACGGTTTTCGTCGCGAATGCGCAGTCGCAACTCTTCGCGCTCGATGCACGTGATGGGCGCCCCTGCCTCACCTTCGGCGATGGCGGCATGGTCGACCTGCTGAAAGGCTTGCGCATCGCGCCGTTCGAACCTGCCGCCTACACGGTGACGTCGCCGCCCGTGGTGGTAAATGGCTTGGTAATCAGCGGCTCATCGATCGGCGACAACACGCAGCCCGACCTCCCCAGCGGCGAAGTGCGCGCGTACGATGCACGCACGGGCGAGCTCAGGTGGAGTTGGGACCCGATCCCCCAGGATCCGAGAGATCCCGTTTACGACCAGTGGCGCGGTGTCCTGGCGCACGGGACGGGCGGGGCGAATGCGTGGTCGATCCTGGCCGCGGATCCCGAACGCGATCTGGTATTCATCCCCACCGGCAGCCCGGCGCCGGACTACTACGGCGTCCTACGTCTCGGCGACAACCGATACGCTAATTCGATCGTCGCGCTGCGCGCATCGACGGGTGAACTTGTGTGGTCATTCCAGACCGTGCACCACGATCTCTGGGACTACGACAACGCCGCGCCGCCTGCGCTCGTCGCGATCGTGCGCGACGGCATCGAGATCCCCGCCGTACTCCAGGCGACGAAGACGGGGATGCTGTTCGTGCTTCATCGAGAGACCGGCGAGCCGCTGTTCCCCATTGAGGAGCGCGCGGTCCCAGCGAGCCGCATCCCGGGCGAGGAGGCATCACCGACGCAGCCGTTCACGGCCGCGATCGCTTCGCTGAGCCCGCATCGTATGGCGATCGAGGACGTTTGGGGCGCGACCGAGCAGGACCTGGCAGCTTGCCGCGCCATGATCGAGCCACTGCGCAACGAGGGGATCTTCACGCCGCCGGACACGCGCGGGACGCTGGTTCTGCCATCGAACATCGGCGGTGCGCACTGGGGTGGCCTCGCGTGGGACCCCGTGCGACGCATCATAGTGATCCCGGTGAACCACGTCGCTGCTGAAGTACAGCTCCTACCGCGCGATTCGGTGGACCTGGGCAACGCCCGCGCGGAAAGTGAGCGACTTAATCTCGGTTACGAGTACAACATTATGCGCGGGACGCCCTACATCATGCGCCGACGGCTGCTGTTGTCGCCGTCCGGGCTGCCATGCACGCCGCCGCCCTTCGGCACGCTTGTCGGCGTGGATCTCGATTCCGGCGAGCACCTCTGGCAGGTGCCGCTCGGCTCGCTCGCAGGAGTGGCGCCGACCGGCGCCGCGCTTTCGCCGGAATGGGGTTCGATCAATCTCGGGGGACCGATCGCCACCGCGGGCGGCGTCGTATTCATCGGCGCCGCGCTCGACCAGGCGCTCAAAGCCTACGATATCGAGACTGGCCGCGAACTCTGGCGCGGGCCGCTGCCGTCGAGTGGCAAGGCAACGCCGATGACCTACCGCCTCGCATCCGGCGAGCAGTTCGTCGCGATCGCTGTTGGCGGGAGCGGCGCGTTCGGTCCAGGCGACTACGTGGTAGCGTTCCGGCTGCGGCGCTAGTCTTGTTAGTGCGGGTCGCCACCCTGGTAACGGTCGGCGTTCCGTCGCGGCTGTGGGTGCATTCTAACGTGAGCGTTGCAACTGACCCGCAGACAATGAGATGGAAAGCTGCTGGCAGGTTTGCTCGCCTTCGTGTCCCCGGCCGCTGACCAGACCCGCACAGGCAAGGGTGATCGGGAGTCCGGGGAAGTCGTATAAAGGGCGATGGCATGGGTGCTGAACACGGTGTCACCGACATCCTCGTCGACCTCCGAGGGGGTGGTCGCCAGGCCGTCGACCGGCTTCTTCCGCTCGTTTACGACGAGCTCCGGAGGATCGCGCACCGGCTCCTCCAGCGCGAGAACGCCGGGCACACGCTGACGACCACAGCCCTCGTCCACGAGAGCTACCTCCACATGGTGGACCAGCGCCGGGTGACCTGGGTCGATCGCGCCCATTTCCTCGCCGTGGCGGCGACAGCCATGCGGCGCATCCTGGTCAACTACGCACGAAGGCGGACCGCGTCGAAGCGAGGCGCGGGCAGCCGGCCTCTGCCCCTCGACGAGGCCGTCGCGCTCGCGGACGAACGAGCGGAAGAGATGCTGGCGCTGGACGAGGCGCTCGCCCGGCTCGCCGAGCTGAACGAGCGGCTGGCGCGTGTCGTGGAGTGTCGCTTCTTCGGCGGGCTCACCACGGAGGAGACCGCCGCGGCGCTCGCGGTCACGCCCCGCACCATCGAGCGCGACTGGGCCAAGGCGAAGAGCTGGTTGTACCAGGAGCTGCGAGACGTATGATGGACCCTCCCGCCCCACGCCGCCGCGAAGCGCCGCCGCCGGAGCACTGGCACCGTATCGAGGAGCTGCTCGACGCCGCGCTGGAGCTGCCGCCTGACGAGCGCGTCGCGCTGCTGGATCGGGCTTGCGCGGACGACCCCGCGCTTCGCGAGGCGCTCGAGCGCCTGCTGCGCGCCCACGAGCGGGCCGGCGACTTCCTGGAAACGCCCGCCGCGGACTTTGCCACTCCGTTTCTGCCGGACCCTGCGACGCTCAGTTCTCCGTTGACGGCGGGCACACGCGTGGGCCCGTACCGGGTCGTACGCGAGGTCGGGCGCGGTGGGATGGGTGCCGTTTACCTGGCGGAGCGTGACGATGGCGAGTACCGCAAGCAGGTCGCGCTCAAGGTGGTGGCCGGCGTGTGGGCGTTGGATGATGAGCTGCTCGGGCGGTTCCGTGACGAGCGCCAAATCCTCGCCTCTCTCGAGCACCCGGGCATCGCCCGCATGATCGACGGCGGTGTCACCGACAACGGTCTGCCGTACCTCATCATGGAGTACGTCGAGGGCGTGCCCGTCGACCGCTACTGCGACGACCACGAGCTCACCATGGCGGCGAGGCTCGCGCTCTTCTGCGCCGTCTGCGACGCGGTCGAGCACGCGCATCGCAAGTGCATCGTCCATCGCGATCTCAAGCCGTCGAACATCCTCGTCGACGATGCCGACCCATCGGGTCCGGATCCCGCGGCCGTGCAGCCGCCAGCCCGAGTGAAGCTCCTGGATTTCGGCATCGCCCAGATGGTCGATCCCGCATCGGTCGCAAGGGCGGAGCATACGCGCCCGGGGCTGCGACGGCTGACACCGGAGTACGCGAGTCCGGAGCAGATCCGCGGCGAGGATGTTACGCCGGCCAGCGACGTCTATTCCCTGGGCGTGCTGCTCTACCGCCTGCTCACCGGCCGCTCGCCGTACGGGCGGCCCGGCCCGGGGCTGGTCGGGATCGAGCGCCTCGTGCTGGAAACCTGGCCCGAGCCGCCGTCCCTGGCCGTCGGCCGGGCGCAAACCGCATCGGACGACCCGCATGGGACCGCACGCACCACGCCGGAGGAGGCGAGCCGGGTGCTTGGCTCGACCCCGGACCGGCTGCGCCGGCAGCTGCGAGGCGACCTCGATGCCATCGCGCTCAAGGCGCTCGCGAAGGAGCCGGAGCAACGCTACGGCACGGCCGGCGACCTCGCCGCGGACGTCCGCCGGCACCTGGACGGTCGGCCGGCGGTCGCGCGGGGACGCGGCCGGCTGGCCTTGGTGCGGGCGTTCGCCCGCCGGCATCCCGTGCCCGTCACCGTGGGCGTGGTCGCAGCCCTCGGGCTGGCCGTCGCGGCGGTGTGGGCCTCGCGGCCTACCGCACAATCGACCCTCGCGTCCGACTCCGTCATCGCGGTGTTGCCGTTCGCGCCCGCCGTCCCTGATACGGCGCTCCAGCGACTGGGACGGGACCTGGCGGTGACGCTCTCAGCCAACCTGGACGGCGTCGGCGAGTTCCGCACCATCGACATCCAGCCCGTCCTCGCGCGTCAGACTGGTGACCACGCGGGAGAGCGGGCCGTGGAGACCGCCCGCCGCGTCGGCGCCGGCGCCATCGTGCGGGGCCGCCTCGTGCGGGTGGGCGACCTGGTCCGCGCCGACGCGGCCCTGTTCATCGGTCACGGTATCGATCCGGCCGCCCGGGCGTCCGTGACCGCGCCTCCCGACGCGCTGGCGGCGCTCACGGACTCCCTCGCCTGGACGTTGCTGCGCGAGGTGTGGCGCACCGGCTCGCCGCCCACGCCCAGCCTGGAGGCCATCACCACACCGTCGCTGCCGGCGCTGCGTGCGTTCCTGGACGGGGAGCGACTCATGATGGAGGCACGCTACGCCGAGGCGATTCAGGCGTTCGGCCGCGCGATCGAGAGCGACTCCACGTTCTGGTACGCGTACTGGCGGTACGCAAGGGCGAGCGAGTCAATCGAAAGAGCTGTCGAGCCGCGGATCGTCGAGGCGTACCTCGCGCACCGGTCCGCTTTCCCGCTGCGGGAGCGGCTGCTGATCGAGGCCCAGATGACCGACAGCATGAGTGTTTATCTCGCCCGGGTACCAGCGCTCGCCGAGCGCTTCCGTGAGTACTGGCCGGCGTGGTGGGACTACGCGAACCGGCTCGTGCACGACGGCGCGCTCTACGGCTACACGCACGCCGAAGCCCGGGCCGCGCTGGAGCGGACGGTGAACCTGAATCCGGGGCTAGACGCGGCGTGGAGCCACCTCTTCTGGCTAGCCGCCGCTGACGGTGACGCGCTCGTGGCGGAACGCAGCCTTCGAGAACTGACTCGATTACGCGCTGACCGGGGGACGGACGGCGAGCTGCGCTTCTATCGCTACGTGCACCACCTGATGCGCTCCAACGGCAGGATCGACGCCGCGTTGGCGGATTCCGTGGCCCGTGACGCAGTCGAGTTCGGGCCGGACCCGCGGCCGGAATGGTTCGATCAGGGGCTGTTGCGGTACGGATTCGCCGAGGCCACGATCGACTGGGCGAAGAGGGTGTTCGCGCTCGACCCGCCGGACCCGCTCGCGGCCGCGACGCAGCGAGCGATCGCCGGCGCGTGGGCTGCGCGCGGCGCCTGGGAATCCGCGCTCGTCGTGGCGGACCGTTACGCCGACGGCACAGCCGATCCTGCGGCTGCGCTGTACGCCTATCGGCTCGCCGTCGTCGGGCTGTGGGCGGGAGGCGTGGACGCCGTCGACGTACAGCGCCGGCGCGCCGCCCTCGCGCCCGTCGCGGAGCGCCTGGGGCCGCAGCCGCGCTCGGAGCTGGCGTGGCTGGACGGCGTCGTGGCCGCCACGCTCCAGGATCCGGGCGGCCTCGCCGCGGCCCGCGTCGCTCTTCGACAGCTCGACGCCCTAGCCGCTCCCCTCCTGGACAGATCCCTCCGGGCGTTTGAGCTGGTTTTGCAGGGAAACGGAGGCGAAGCCGCGCGCACGCTAGTCGAGCTGGAACGCGCCCGGGGGGACCACGGATCCTACCGCCGGCTCAGCGACGCGCACCCGTATCTCACCGCAGTGAACCGTCTTACCGCGAGCCGCTTGCTCCTCGCCCTGGGCGACACGACCACCGCTGCCGGGCTCCTCGTGTTCCACGAAGGCGTGCCGTGGCCCCTGCCGCTCACCGGCCACGCGAACTACATTCTGGCGGGCCCGGCCTACCTGGAGCGCGCGCGGATCGAGGAGGCGGCTGGCCGCAACGACATCGCACGGACCTACTACAACCAGTTCCTGCGCCGATACGACGCTCCGGTCCCCGCCCACCGACCGATGCGGGACGGGGCCCGCGCGGCCATCGCCCGCCTGGCAGAACCGTAGCATCGGCCGCTCACACGTATAGATCGAAGCAGTCGGGGAAGCCACAGTCGGGTCCGCCCAGGCCACCCGGCCGGGTCGACATGAAGTGGAGATTCCGGCCGTCGACAGAAGCTAACGGTGCCATCGTGACGCTGTGCGGCGTGTTAGACCCCGGGGCCGAGGTTCGCAGGCGCAGCCCAAGGCTCACTCGCGCTCGGGCGCCGCGCCACCCAGATGTCGATGAGGCCGATGTTGCCCGGTCGATCGTACGCGAAGTACGACGCTAGTCCATCCACGGAGATTGCGGGTGCCAGATCGGCGCGAGGGCCTCTGACCGGTTCGGGCAGGCGCTCGGGCGCTCCCCACGGTTCGTCCTCGTGCGAGCAGGTCGCCACCCAGATATCCGAGTCGGGGCTATCGAACGTGGTGGAACGGTTGAAGTACAGCGTGTTCCCGTCCGACGATGGCGTGGGGAACGGTTCGAACGCCTCCGTGTTCACCAGGGGTCCCAGGTTCTCCGGTGGCGCCCAGGCCTGGTCCGCCGACCGGCGTCTGGTGACGTAGAGGTCGGAGCTCCCGAAGCCCGTTCGATTCGAGCTGAAGAACAGGACGTTCCCGTCGTACGAGAGTCGTACCGCGTTGTCGTGAGCGGTCGGATGGTTGACGGCTGCCCCCAGGCTCACGGCCTCGCCCCAGGGATCCTGCGGTCGCCGGCGGGTCGACACGTAGAGATGCTCGTGACCGCCAGTGCGGTTGCTGGTGAAAAAGAGCGTCCTCTCGTCGGCAGACACTGTGGGGCTGCCCTCGAAGCGTGGACTGTTCACCGCAGCGCCCAAGCTCTCTACCGACCCGAACATGCAGCGGGCGTCGTCGCGTTTCGCTCCAGGAAATCGTCGCCCTCCGCGGCGCCCGGTCTGCCGCCGCACCCGGCGAGCAGCACGACTGGCAGGAGGGCGCCGACGGGCCAGCGGAGCGATGGTCGTGACATGAACCCCCCTCGGGGTCCGTAATCAGGACTTACGGCAGGTCCACGAAATTGCGCAGGAACGACCGCGCCTCAGGGATGTCGAGGCGATAGGCGCGGTGCCAGGACGCGCAGTTCAGCTCGAAGAGGTTTGGCCCGGCGAGCGGCCCCCCTCCGATCCACCAGGTGACGCTGGTCAGGACCGCGTCTCCGTCGATCTCGAAGAAGTTGGGTCCGCCGGAGTCGCCGAAACAAGCGGAAGGAGTGTGCTTCTGATTAGCGTTCCCCAACTGGACCGCCGTCGGGAGCAGCGAGCCGAAGGGCGAGTTCATCGAGCGACGCTGCCCATCCCACACGGGGAAGCCGTCCTCGATGGCCACGGCGCCATAGCCCACGACGGAGAACTCGGCGCCCGCGCGCAGCACCCCTTGCCTCCTGAGTTCGTCGAGCAGACCCGGCCTCGGGAGCATCGCTGGCGCAACGTCCTTCACCGGATCGGCCAGCAGGAGCACACCCACCTCGACCAGATTCCTGTCAACGCCGCCCACGTCGAGCGGGTTTCTAGAGGGAGAGAAATCCGGGTGCGGAATGGCCGTCGCCGGAATGAGAGGTGAAGTCTCGCTGAACTGCTGGTCGAACGTGAACCACACCGGCAGGTCGAACTCCACGAGCAAGAACGCGCAGTGGCCGGTCGTGACGACCACGTCCGGCGCGATGAGCGTGCCCGTGCAGAACGGCTGGAGCGGGTTGTCGGGGAGGAAGGGGATGAACGTCACCACGGCACCGACGTTCGTGTGCGCGAAGTCCGGCTCGCCGCCGATCAGGAACGCCGGGGGCCCGATCGGGGCCTCGAGCGGCTCGGTCACGCCCGCTTCGCACGCGCCGGACAGGAGCGCCCACAGTCCGGTCGCGACGACCGCCAGGCCGCGCGCGCGATTCAATAACGGTGCTGTCTTCGGGTTCCGGGCCCGCGGCGCGATAGATGAACGCGTCGAGACGGTCATTGCCATTCCCTCCGTTCAGGTGTGCAGGGAGGCGGGGGCGAAGGCCGGTAGTACGGCCCGCCTTCGCTGCGCGCCCTCCTGCTCACCGTATACGCGCAACCCAAGGGAGAAACCCGACAATGCGCCGCTGGCTGGACGCCGGCAACTGCAGTGAAAGCCCGCCCGACGGACCACGACGCCTCGCAGATCGCGAAGCTTCGGCCGAGGGACGGCCTGGCGCCCTGGCTCCTGGATGAGGCCAACGTCTAAACATCTGCACTTGGCAGGGGACCGGCGGGTTTTTATCGTCATCAGCACATAACGAGCGCGTGAAGCTATCGAGCGCCGCGGGCTACCGTCGTCGCGATGCACCGTGCCCGGCGCGCGGCACTCGCGGCTTACGCGCATGGCGCGTTAGCAACTGTATTCGAAGTCAAGCATTCTCGAGCCTCCAGGGTTCGTCTGAGCGAGCCATAGCATTCAGGGTAGTGAGCAGTTTGTGGGCGCACGCGGTGAGGGCGAGCTTGGGCGGTTTGCCGCGTTCGCGCAGGCGCAGGTAGTAGGTACGGATGCGGGGGTTGTGCTTCACACCTACGACCGCCG
>DATHVW010000125.1:0-3459 GCA_035461085.1 Longimicrobiales bacterium
GTCATGATCCTCGATGCTCGGCCGGAACTTGACTTCCTTCAGCGTGATGTGATGCTGGTTCTTGCGCGCCGCCCGCGCCTTTCGCGCTTCCTCGTACTTGTACTTGCCGTAGTCCATGATCCGGACCACCGGCGGACGAGCGTTCGGTGCCACCTCCACGAGATCCAGGCCCTCGTTCTCGGCAGTCGTCAGCGCTTCTTCGATCGGCAGAATGCCCAGCTGTTCACCGTCCGATGCAATCACCCGTACCGGACTGATGCGGATCTGCCGATTGACGCGGGTTCGCTTGTCTGTCGTTATGGCGCAGCCTCCTGAAACAAAAAGGGACCCGCTCACCATGCGGGTCCCTGAACGCGACGAACACCCATGCCACTGTGGGCTGGGCTCGCTGGTCAGGACCCGGCGGTACCGCGGACGGACCGAAAGGTGAGAGGAGCACCACGCCCCTCCACTTTCCATGTTTTTACCACTGTGAATGCTAGCCGAGGCAGGGGCTGGTGTCAAGGAACGGCGGCGGGTCCGAGCGTCACGGGCTGCTCCTCAACGCAGAGCCGCAGAGCCGCGGAGCCGCAGACCTTCGCCCGCGTAAAGCCCGGACCCCGGCTGCGGAGGGACTCCGACGCGATTTGTTGAAGTTTGCGATCGTGCTTCCGGCGCCGCCTTGTATCGTTTTCAAAACATTCACGCGGGCCGGCGCACGCCGGAATCCGAGTATCCGCCGCCGCCCCTGCTGTCCCGACGAACCAACTGCGGCTCTGCGGCTCTGCGTGAAGGAGGGCGCCACCCCTTCCCCCTCCCCTGCCTCAGGTCAGCGTCTTCCCCGTGATCAGCTCCAGCAGCGATGCGGTCCACGCGTCGCGCTCGAGGACCTCCTGCTTGCGACCGGTGCCGCGGCGGCGCACCGCGACCGTGCCGGCTTCCTTTTCCCGCGCGCCGATGACGGCCATGTAGGGCACCTTCTGCATCTCGGCCTCGCGCACCTTGTAGTTGAGCGTCTCTGCGCGATCGTCAGCGGTCGCGCGGATCCCGCGCGCACGCAGGTCGGCGACGAACTGGCGCGCATCGTCGGCGACCTCGTCGTTGATCGGGAGCACGCGGACCTGCTCGGGGGCGAGCCAGAGCGGGAAGTCGCCGGCGAAGTGCTCGATCAGAATCGCGATGAACCGCTCGAAGGAACCGAAGATCGCGCGATGGATCACGACGGGCCTGTGGTCCCTGTTGTCCTCGCCCGTATACCACAGGTCGAAGCGCTCGGGTGCGGCGTAGTCGAGCTGGATGGTCCCCAGCTGCCATGTACGTCCGATCGCATCGGCCACGTCGAAGTCGATCTTGGGCCCGTAGAACGCGCCATCGCCCTCCTTCGTCTCGTACTCGAGACCCGTCGCCTCGAGCGCGGCCTTCAGCACAGCCTCCGCGCGATCCCACATCTCGTCGCTGCCGATGCGCGTTTCGGGACGTGTTGCAAACTTCGGCCGGTAGGTGAGGCCGAGCGTGTGATAGAAGTAATCGACCAGGGCGACGAGCCGCTTCACCTCGTCCTCGACCTGGTCCTCCCGCAGGTACAGGTGCGCATCGTCCTGCGCGAACTGCCGCACCCGCGTGAGACCGCTGAGGGCGCCGGACACCTCGTTGCGATGCAGGACGTCCTGCGTCGCATACCGGATCGGCAGCTCGCGGTACGAATGCTTCTTCGTCGAGTACAGCAGGTGATGCGACGGACAGTTCATGGGCTTGAGGGAGAAATCATGCTCGCCGGACTCCGTATCGAGCACCAGAAACATGTTCTCGCGATACTTGCCCCAGTGCCCGGAGATCTCCCACAGACCCTTGTTGAAGAGCAGCGGCGTCTTCACGTGCTGGTAGCCGTGCGCTGACATGGTCTCGTGCATCCAGTCGCCGAGTGCCTTGTAGATGCTCGTCCCGCGGTCCGTCCAGAACGCTGCGCCGGGCGCGAACGGGTGCATCAGGAAGAGATCGAGCTCGCGCCCGAGCTTCCGATGATCTCGCCGCTTCGCCTCCTCGATGCGCGTCAGGTACGCTGCCAGGTCCTTGTCACTGAACCACGCGGTGCCGTACAGGCGCTGCAGCATCTGCCGCTTCACGTCACCGCGCCAGTACGCGCCCGCCGCCGACATCACCTTCACATTCTTCACGCGTCCGGTCGATGGCACGTGAGGGCCGCGGCACAGATCGAGGAACGGTCCATTGCGATACACACTGATGATCTCGTCGTCCCCGAGCTCCTCGAGACGTTCGAGCTTGAGAGGGTCATCTGCAAACAGGGCACGGGCTTCCGCCTTGTCGACGACACGCCGCTCGAACGGATCATCCGCCTCGATGACCTTCGCGACCTCCGCCTCGATCCGCTCGATATCCTCCGGCGTGAACGGTTCCGGCACCTCGAAGTCGTAATAGAAACCGTCCTCGATGGCAGGGCCGAAGCCAATGCCGGCCTTCGGATGGATTCTTCTGACGGCGGTGGCGAGGACGTGCGCGGCGGAGTGCCGCATGATGTCGAGGCCCTCCGGGTCCTTCTCCGTCAGGATCTGGAGCGTCGCGTCACGCTCGATCGGCCGCATCAGGTCGATGACCCGGCCGTCGAGCTTCGCGCCGACGGCGGCCTTCGCCAGGCGCGGGCCGATCTGCTCCGCGGCGTCCAGTGCGGTGCCACCCTTCGGTATCTCGATCACCTTCCCGTCGGGGAGGGTGAGCTTCACAAGTTCGTCGCTCATCTTCTTCGCTCTCAAGGCGTGATCGTCCGCCGGCTGCTCGTCGCTGCGTTCGCGGCGGGAAGCTAGGCAGGTCTACGGGATGAAAAAAGGGCCTCCTCGTTCGTTCGGCGAGGGGCCCGTGATCCGTGCTGCGCTTCGCTTCGCTCGCGCGGGATTACCGGCGCCTCTCCGTTCGGGGCGTCGTCGGGGTCATCGTGGTAGTCCGCGTGCGCTTGCTCATGGTTGCAAGGATAACGGATTCCGGTGCTGGGGCAAGTATGGTGTCAGGTTGTCATGGGCATGGGCAGGTGCACGGGCATGCGGAAGGCGCACGCACACGTTTACGTGCACGGGCAGGGGCATGTTCAGTTCGTCCCGCACGGCCATTCCCCTGCCCATCCGGCGCAGCCATCCTGCAACCAACCCTGCAACCATCCCCTGTCGCGAGGCCCTCATGGCAATACCTGAAGTTCTGCTCGACCACGAGCGGCTGGATGTCTACAAGCTCGCGCGAGAGCTCGCCCGTGTCGGCAACGTGGTAGTGCAGCAGGTGCCGCCCGGCCGTGCGGACCTCGTCGATCAGTTCCGCCGCATAAGCCTCTCGGTCCCCCTGAACATCGCCGAAGGAGCCGGCGAATTCGCGCCGAAGGAGAAAGCCCGTTTCTACCGGATCGCGAAGCGGTCCGCCACCGAATGCGCCGCCGTACTGGACCACATGATCGACCTCAACCTCCTCCACCCTGCGGAA
>DATHVW010000126.1:0-3462 GCA_035461085.1 Longimicrobiales bacterium
GTCGCGATCATCGCGTGGCTCCACCTCGGCATGAACTCCCGGCTGGACACGCTCCGCACCGACAACGAGGCGGCGGTGCGAGACTCGATCCGGTTCGCCGCGCTGCGCGCGCAGGGCGACTCGCTCCAGGCGCAGGAGCGCGCGATCGGTCAGAAGCTGCAGGTGATCCAGGAGATCGATGCCGGCCGGTTCATCTGGCCGCACATCCTCGACGAGGTCAGCCGCGCACTGCCGCCCTACGTGTGGGTGGTCAATCTGACCGAGGCGTTCTCGGAGGCGGGCGTGCCGCGTGTGCGCATGGAAGGCCGCGCGGGCAACTACTTCGCCATCGGCCGGTACATCGAGGATCTCGAGGCGTCGCCGTTCCTCCACCAGGTGCGCCTCATTTCCTCCGCCCAGACGACCGTGGACCAGCGTACCGTGCTCGGCTTCATCGTCGAAGCGTCCTACGAGGAGCCGGCGCCGGACATGATTCAGACCGTACCGCTCTTCGGAGCCGCATCGGGGGAGAACTGAGATGGCACTGCTGCCACAGGACCCGCAGAAGCAGAAGCTGGTGCTGGCAGGACTGCTGCCCGTTCTGCTCGCGTTCGGCTACTACTACTTCTACCACACGAAGCGTGTGACGGAAGCGGACGCGCTCCAGGCCAATGTCGACCGCCTGGAAGCGAGCAACGCCGGCATGCGCCAGATCGTGGGACGCTTCGGGCAGGACTTCCAGCAGCGCCTGGCCATCTACCAGGCCCACGTCGAGCAGCTCGAGCAGCTGATCCCGCGGCGCGAGGACGTGCCAGTACTGATCAGCCAGATCACCGCGCGGGCTCAGGATCTCGGCGTCGAGCTGGCTGCCCTGAACCCGGCGGCCGAGGAGCCCGGCGAGTTCTACTCGCGCCAGACCTATGAGCTCCAGGTGCTCGGCACGTATCACGGGATCGGCGAGTACATGACCGCGATCGGCTCACTGCCGCGCATCGTGAAGGCAACGGAGTTCAAGGTGAACACCGATGTGCCGGCGACGGAGCCCGGTGAGTCGCCCAAGCTCCGCGCGATGTTCCGTATCGAGACGTTCATTGTTCCCGACCCGGGCACGGTCGTGGACACCGCTGCTGTCGGGGAGGTCGCCAATGCGAACGATTGATCGCGCCTTTTTAACGGGCCTGCTCGCCCTCGCGGCAGCGGCGCCGGTGCGTGCGCAGGAGCCCGCGCCGCCCGCCGCGACGCCTCCGGCCACACCGCCGGCGACGGTCGTCCAGGCGAACGATCCGAAGCTCGTGTTCGAGCGGGAAGTCTTTGCCTATCCGGGCCGGGCGCGGCGTGACCCGTTCATGCCGCTCACGGGGCAGAATGCAGGCGTGATGTTCTCGGATCTGACGTTGCACATGATTCTGTTCGATGACAATCCGACTCGCAGCATCGTCGCGGTGTCCGACGCCGCGGGCAAGCAGTACCGGCTGCGCAGGGGTGACACGGTCGGCAACACCACTGTTGTCGATATCGGTCGCACCCGCGTCGTCTTTTCCGTCAGTGATTTCGGTGTTCGCAGGCAGGAAGTCCTCGAAATGAAGCCAATGGGAAGGAGCGTACTCCGATGACCGCGTTCATCGCGCTCTTGCTGACCGTGTTCGCCGCCGAGCCGCGTGTTACATCGCTCAGCGTCGCACCGGTAGCGGATCGCACTGAGGTCGTCATTCTGGTCGATGGCAACGTTACGCCCAAGCATTTCATGATGCCGGACGGGCGCCTCGTCGTCGACCTCACGGGCGTGCCGAAGGCGCCGCAGATCAACCTGCGCGATTTCAACCGGGGGGGTGTCCGCGAGCTGCGCGTCGCACCGTTCCAGGCGAACGTCGCGCGCGTCGTGCTCGCACTCGGGTCTCCGTTGGAGTACGAGTTCGCACGCGAGGACGGCCGCATCCGCATCTCGTTCCGTAACCCGGACGGTGCATTCGAGCCGTGGCATCGCGAGATCTCGGGCGCTGCCGCACCGGCAGCGGCTGCAACCGATGCATCGGCGGCTCGCTACACGCCGGCATCCGCGCCGCCGCAGCAGACGGAGCCGATGCGGAGCCAGCGTGCGGTCGATCAGCAGGACCGCGATCAGCGGATCCGCTCGATCAACTTCACGGCCGAGCCCGTGAACAACGTGCTCGCGATCTTCAGTGACTACGCGGGTCAGAACATCGTGGCCGCGCCCGGTGTCCAGAGCAAGGCGATCACGGCCACACTGACTGATGTCACGTGGCGCGAGGCGCTCGAAGCCATCCTCGAGGCCAACGGCATGTTCCTCCGTGAGCTGCCGAGCGGTGTCATGCTCGTGCAGGATATCGCCTCAGCGGACCAGGCCCAGATCACCGAGCCGCTCGTCACGCGGACGTTTGCGATCCGCTACATCAGTGCGGACTCGATCAGTCGCGCGGTCGCCGGCGGCCTGCTGTCGCCGAATGGCAAGGTGACGGTCAACCCGTCCTCGAACACGCTGCTGATCACCGACACGCGTTCGGCGATCGAGCGCATCGGCGAGGTCCTGCCGGAGCTCGACGTGCGTACGCCGCAGGTGGACATCACCGCCGTGATCGCCTTCATCGATCGCACCGCGCTCGAGTCCTACGGCGTCGTGTACGATCTGAAGGACTCGCGGGGGAACCAGCTCAACCGCCTGAGCCCCGGAATGCTCAACGGCGCGCAGGTCGATGACGACGTGATCTCGCTTGGCGGCAACTCGATTGCTGCGCTCGGCAACGCCAATTACCGTGTCGCATCGCCGTCGCTCGAGATCGTCACGTCGCTGGTGCTCGGACGGCATACGCTGATCAGCTTTATCGAGGCGCTTCAGACAGTCAGCCTGAGCGATGTTCAGGCGAAGCCGGTCGTCCGTACGATGGATCATCGTCGTGCGACGATCCAGGTGGGTGAGCAGACGCCGATCCGCGTCGTGGACGCCGGCGCCGCCGGAGCCGGTGGCCCTCGTGCGGCGGTGGAATACAAGAACACGGGTATCATCCTCGAGGTCACGCCTCACATCATCGCCGACCAGGTCATGCTGGACATGCGGGCCGAGCGGTCGGGTGTCTCGGCGGCGCCGTCGGATATCGGCGTAATCTTCCAGACGCAGAACGCGCAGACGCAGGTGCTCGTGAACGACGGTGAGACCGTCGTGATCGGTGGCCTGACGATCACGGAGAAGACGCAGTCGCGGGCGGGTATCCCGATCCTCATGGATCTGCCGGTGGTCGGCGCGCTGTTCCGCAACCAGACTGACCAGGAGAACAAGCGCGACCTGCTGATCATGGTTACGCCGCACATTGTGAGGGACTGACATGACGGCGAACTGGAACTTTCGCACCCGCCTCATGCGGGCCGCCGCGGGACTGTTCGCGCTCACGCTGCTGACCGGTGGTTGCGAAGGGTCCAACCTCTTCGAGGGCGAGGTTGCCGAAGAGGCGCCGAAGGTAGCGGCACTCT
>DATHVW010000127.1:0-3389 GCA_035461085.1 Longimicrobiales bacterium
CAGCGGCACCATGTCGATCTTCACGAGGCGGCCCGGCTCCGTGCGCTGGCCCGTGCGGTAGACGATGTAGTCGCCCTTCGCGCTCCAGTCGATCGAGCCCAGGAACGCATTCGCCACGAAGCTGACCTGGCGCGGTGTGCCGCCTGCGACAGGAACGACCATGACGTTGCTGAACTCGTCCGTCTCGCCGCCGAACGCGAGCCAGCGGCTGTCCGGCGCCCACGTCGGTGGCGCCGTGACGTTGACGGCCAGCCGGCGCTCGTCGCCCGACGGCCAGTCGATGACGCGCAGCTCACGCTGTTCGTCTGCGGTACGCGTGAAGGCGAGGTAGCGGCCGTTGGGTGAGAAGGCGGGCGAGCCATCGCGGCCGTTGCCGCTCGTGAGCTGACGCTCGCTGCTCGTCGTGAAGTCGTACGCGTACAACTTCGGCGTGCCGCTGCGCCATGAGGTGTAGACGATCTGCCGCGAGTCGGCGCTCCACACGATGTCGCCCTCCGCCGCGGATGTGGTCGTCACGCGCGTCGCGGGGATGTCGCCCTCGATCGTCGTCGCCCAGACGTCGCCGCCCGACGTGAACGCCCACTTGCGGCCGTCCGGCGCGACGACGATGTCGCCCCAGCCCTGCGTCTCGCGCTGCACTTCGGGCCCCGGCCCCTCGATGGCGCCCACCAGCTGGATGTCGAGCTGCCGGACCGCGCGGCTCTCAACGTCCAGGGTCCAGATGCCGAAGTCGCGCTCGAACGCGATCATCCGTCCGTCCGCACTGATGCTGGGCCACAGCAGTCTGCCATCGTCGAACGACGTCAGCTGCGATTCCGAACCGCCGGCACTGGCGACGGACCACAGGTTCTCCGCGCCCGAGCGGTCCGACATGAAGTGGATCGTTGCGCCACCGGCTCCCCACATCGGCCACAGGTTCTTGCCGCCGACGGACACCTTCGCATAGGTGGGCACCGCGGCGGAGGACGTCGCCTCACGCACGGTCCAGATCTCGGCCTCGTCGATGTGCGAGTGCCCGTTGCGCCACCACTGTCCCTGCGCCATGCGGCCGCGCGTCGAGATCGCGAGCAGCCCCGGCTCGTAGCGCGACGGTGCGGCAAAGAACTCGGTCTCGTAGCGGTCCGCAGCGACGGCCATCGGCGTACCGCCCGACGCCCGGACGCGGAACACATCGCTCATTCCGCTCACGTCCTCGCCGCTCGACGTGAAGTAGACCCACTCCGAGTCGCCGGACCAGCCGGTCAGCTGCTCCGCACCCGAGTCGTGCGTGAGCCGACGGACGGCGCCGGATGCGAGATCCATCAGGAAGATGTCCGGAGCGCCGTGCCGGTTCGAGTTGAAGGCGAGCATCGAGCCGTCGGGCGAGTACAGCGGACGCGACTCGTGGGCCGAGTGCGCGACCAGCAGGCGCGCCGCGCCGCCTGTCGAGGGGACCGTCCAGATGTCGCCGCCGGAGACGAACGCGATCTGCGAGCCGTCGGGCGAGATCCCCGGCTCATAGAACGACGGAACGCCCTGCGCGGATGCGGGTGTGGCTGCGAACGGCGCCGGCAGGGCGAGGAGCAGGATCGAAAGGAGGCGATGCGACGCCATCGGGGTCTCCGGAGAATTCAGGACTGAGTGGTTGTGCGCGGGAGCGGGCAGACGCGGACGGATTACAGCCGCGGCCAGGAACAACATGGTCGGTCGATGTGAGAGCCGCAACAGAACAGGTGGCGCCGCCCGGAGCCCTGGCAGCGCCTCCGCGGCCTTCCGGGGCTCAACGCCGGACGACGGTGGTGTGATAGACCGGCTGGCTTCGTTCGCGCAGCGTCAGCAGCGTACCTTCACGCTGCATCTCCTGGAGCACGGCGCCGAGCTCGCCCTCGAGGTGCGGGGCGAGGTGCGTGCCGAGGGTGTCGAGCCGCATCGTCGCATAGGCGCGCAAGCGTGCGTCGAGCCGCCCCGCCGGCGGATCCGCGATGACGCGGGGTGCCGCGAAGCTCAGATACGCAATGTCGAACGTGGTCCCGAACTCGTGCGAGCTGGTGGTGCGCGAGGCGTTGCGGTTACGACGTCGCAGCGCCTCCTGCTGCTCCTCCGTGCGCAGCACCGACGTGATGTCGAAGCGGAACGGCGGCAGGCCGTGCTCCTGAAGCCGCGCGTGGAAGCGGCGTCCGAGCTCCTCGAGGATCTCGCGCGTGTGCGGCGTGACGTACGGCAGCGACTGATCCAGCTCGCGCAGCACCCACCACTCCGACGAGTCCGGCAGCGCAACGAGCGCGTCGGAATCCAGCAGCCGCGCGACATGGGCGCTGTCGCGCACCGGGCCGACCCCGCTGCGCTGCGCGGCCGCGACATGGTCGTCGTTGACGTAGCGTCGCATGTCACGGCGGATGGAGCCGATCAGCCCCGGCAGCCGCTGGACCGCCGTCCCGGTCTCCGACAGGCGTGTGTCGAGCGCCGTGCGCACGCGTGCCGCGGTTGCGGCATCGAGGTCCGGTCCGGGCGCCTCGATAGCGCGCGACGTCGCGGGGTCCGGCTGCAGGTCGTTCGTCTGCGTCGCCGGTGCGTCGTCGTCCTGCGTGCAGGCCGCCGTCGCTATCATCAGCATCCCCGCGAGCATCATGCGGCGGAGCAGTTGTGTCATGAGTATCGTCCCTAGTCCATGTCGCCTGTTCGTCACCCGATGCTTCGTGAAGGTAGACGGGGTCGCGGTACCGGTCCAGCCGAGGACGAATCGCGTTGCACACGACGAAACGGCTGCACATCCGGACGTGTTGCGACGTTCAGTCGAATGTTCCGCGGTGCGAAGTGATGTCATCCGATGAAGAAGCTGCCGATCGTCCCGTACGCGCTCAGTACGCCGACGGCAGTCAGGCCCGCCACCGCCGCGATGACGCTGCCGAACCACCATTTTCGGCGCGGTGAGGCGCGTAGCGCACCCGCCCATGCGATAATCGCCCAGAGCAGTCCGAGAACGAGGAACCATGGCTCGTTGAAGAACAGCGCCTGGAGATCCGCCTCCGTGCGGTCGATCGTCTGCCAGAAGGGGTAGGGAATGGTGAGAGCGCCGGTGAGACTCGAGATCCGCTGAATGATACCGATGAACGCATGCGACATGGAGCCGACCGCGATCAGCCATGACAGCGCCAGCAGGGCTGGCTGAGCGCGCCGGCGACGCCAGGCCTTCAGCAGCACCAGCGGCAGCCCGGCGACGATCAGGATGAACGCCGCGCCCACGGCGTTGATCATCCGCCACTGCTGGTCGGAGACGGGGGTGCCCAGCATCCCGACGGTCCCGCCTGCGGCGTAATAAAGACGATACGAGGCGTACAGGAGCGCCCAGCCCGCCGCGAAGCGGCTGGCACGGACCAGGATTCGTGCATTCTGGTCCGGACAAGCCTCAG
>DATHVW010000128.1:0-26791 GCA_035461085.1 Longimicrobiales bacterium
GATCTCCGAAACGATGCCGAACGCCGGCAGGATCAGAATGTAGACCTCGGGGTGGCCGAACATCCAGAACAGGTGCTGCCACACCATCGGGTCGCCGCCCGCCTGCATCACGAAGAAGTTCGTGCCCCAGAACCGGTCGAATGTGACCAGGAACAGCGCGACCGCAAAAACGGGCAGCGCCGTGATGATCAGGAAGCTGGTGAAGAACGTCATCCACGTGAACAGCGGCATGCGCATGAGTCGCATGCCGGGCGCACGCAGCTGGATGATCGTGGTCACGAAGTTCACGCCGCCCATGATCGACGCGGCGCCGAGCGCCTGCAGGCCGAGCGCCCAGAAGTCGATGTTGAGACCGGGGCCGAACTGGGTCGATGTGAGCGGTGCGTAGCCGAACCAGCCGCCGTTCGGGGCGGCTCCCAGGATCCAGCTGAAATTGATGAAGATCGCGCCGAAGAAGAAGATCCAGTAGGAGAGCGCATTGAGTCGCGGGAACGCGACGTCACGCGCGCCGATCTGGAGCGGCACGAGGTAATTGAAGAACGCCACGGCCATCGGCATCCCGACGAGGAAGATCATCGTCGTGCCGTGCATCGTGAAGATCTGATTGTAGACGTCCGGGCTCAGGAACGCGTTCTCCGGCTTCGCGAGCTGGATCCGGATGAGCGTCGCCTCGAGTCCGCCGACGAGCATGAAGAAGAGCGCCGACGCGCCGTAGAGAATGCCGATCTTCTTGTGATCGACGGTCGTCATCCAGTCCCAGATGACGCTCCTCTTCTTCTTCGTCGTCTGCGTGACGGGCGCGTGTACGTGTACTTCCGCGGTGGCCATTTCGGTTACCCTGTGATTACTTCAGGCTCAACAGGTACGCCGCGACCGCGCGCACCTCCTGATCGGTGAGACCGGTCGGGGGCAGCCCGCCGCCCGTCGTCCGCGTACCCGGCATCAGCGTGCCCGGCTTCACGGCCTCCGGATTCGTGATCCATGCTACCAGGTTCTCGTGATTCATCTCCGATGCACCCGCGCCGATCCATGGGCGGGACCCGACCATGGTCAGGCTCGGCCCGACCAGTCCCGCGGCGGAAGTACCGGCGATCGCATGACACGTGATGCAGCTCGACGCCAGAAAGATGCGCTGGCCTTCCTGCTGCAGCACTGCGTCCGACAGCGGCGCGCGGTACGGGTTGCCGGCGCCGGTCGGCGCGGGCATCTGACCGAACTGCGGTTGCTGCGCCGGTGTCGGCCTGACGCCCATGACCTCGGCCGGCGCTGCCGGCTGCGCGCCCTCGGGCCCCTCGAGCTGTTCCGCGTTGACCACCAGCGCGCCGGCGGCCGGATCCTGTGCGGGCGGCAGACCGGTCGTCTGCGGACCGCCCGTACGCATGCGCTGCACCCACGCGTCAAACTCCGGCTGCTCGGCCGCCATCACGGTCATGCGCATGATGGCGTGGGCTTCACCGCAGTACTCGGCGCACTGACCCAGGTACTGGCCGGGCTCCTCGACCGTGAACAGCAGGTAGTTGTCGTGCTTCGGTTCCACGCCCTCACGCCGGCGCGGCAGCGGGTTCACGTCGCGCTTGCCGCCGATCTTCGGGATCCAGAAGCTGTGGATCACGTCCGCTGAGCGCATCGCCAGCGAGATTGGACGGTCCGTCGGCACCCAGACCTCGTTGGCCGTGACGATGTCGTACTCGGGATAGCGGAACTCCCACCACCACTGGTGCCCGATCACCTCGATGCGGAGCGCGTTCTCCGGTGGCTCGCGCTGCGTGTCGAAGATTGCCTGAATGGCCGGCACTGCGATGAATACGACAATGATCGCGGGCACGATCGTCCACGCGATCTCGAGCTTCGTGTTGCCGTGGATCTGCTCCGGCTCCGGCGAGTCCGGCCGCTCCCGGAACCGCCACGCGGCGAACAGGATCAGCGCGATGACGATGAGCATGATGCCCATCGTCCAGTTGAACGTGTTGTAGAACGTGTCGTTCAACAGCCGGCCGTACGCGGAGACGGGACGGAAGGTCGTCTGTGGATACGCCCCGCCGGCTTCACATCCGGCAAGAGCGAGAATCGATATCAGAAGGGCGAGCGATGGCGCGCGACTGCGCATCGACCGCCGGGCGCACGTACGGCGTGCGGCAGCCCTTGGAACGGACATTCTGTTCTATCTCTCGGTGACTGCGAGCGATCCGCGTTCTGCGGAGATCAGATTCCTGGCGACGAATGGTATCGACGGCCACTCGGCCGGTCAAGCCGCGGTCGCTGCGCTGCGCCCTGGGCGCCGGCAGCTGTGTGGATCTGCGACCGCCCGATCTGCGAGTGGTCCTGCCGCGCCCCGTGCGCGAACGCGCGCCGGTGCGTAGACTTGGCGCGTGGATAGCTATGACGTCCTTGTGATCGGTGGCGGCGCTACCGGGACCGCTGCCGCTCTGTCGGCTGCACGCGCAGGTGCGCGCGTGGCGCTCGTTCGGCGCGGGCCGGGCGCGGCGGCGCTCGCGGCCGGCGGCTGGCGCGACGCGCCGCCCGCACCCGTCCGTGAAGCGCTGGCCAGTGCCGGCCTCGAGCTGGCCGCCTGTGACGGCCCGCTGCCACATCCGGACGGAACGGCGGCGGTATGCGAGCTGGCCGGCCTCTCCCACGCCGCTGCGACACTCTCCCCGGCGGGGCCCGCGACGATCGTGTGCGGCATCGCGGGACTTCCCGGCTTCCACGCGCCCGCACTGGCGCGCCTCTGGTCCGACGCGGCCGCGCTTCCGGACGGTGCACTGCACCCGGCCACAGTCACGCTCGACGATACGCCGCCTGCCGGCTGGTCTCCCGCATCGCTCGCCGCGCTCCTCGACCGACAGCCGGAGCGGCTCGCCATCGCGCTGGCGAAGATCGTTCGTGAGAGCGGCGCGGAGCGGGTGATCCTGCCCGCCGTTCTCGGCCTGGCGTGCGATACGCGCGTGCGTGACGCCATTGCGGACGCGGCCGGCGCGGCCGCAGGCGAGGCCCTGGGAACTGCGCCATCGGTGCCCGGCTGGCGCCTCGATCGTGCGCTGCAGCAGATGGTCGTGGACGCGGGCGTGCACGTGATCTCGGGCCGTGTGATCGGCCTGGAGACGCGCGCCGGCGCGGTCCGCAGCATCCGCATCGAGGGCCGCAGCGCCCCGATGGGAGTGGCGGCTGCCTGGCATGTGCTCGCGACGGGAAAGTACCTCGCCGGCGGCATCACCGCGGAGGCCGAGTTCGAGGAGCCGGCCCTGGGTTGCGATGTGGCGCTGGAGCGATTTGCGCGCACGATCGACGACCCCGGCGCAGCGCTCGTGCTCACGGACCCCGTGCGGACCGAGCCGCAGCCCGTGCTGGCCGCGGGCGTGCGCACGGACACGGAAGGACGACCACTGACACCGGCCGGGGAGGTATACCTGGCGAACGTGTTCGTGGCGGGATCGGTCCGCGCGGGAACCGAAGCGGCCGCGCTCGGCCTGGGCGCCGCCATGCATGATGGGTGGGCCGCGGGCGAGCGCGCTGCAGCGCTCGCAGCCGTGGCCGGGCGGTAGCCATGGCGCTCAGGAAGGCCTTCGCCTGGATCAACCTCGCCTGGAGCTTCGGCCGGCACGTTGCGGTGCAGATGCCCGCGCGGGCATTCGGCCGCGGGGCCGGTGCGCTCCGGTTCCGCGAGGCCGTGCTGCCCGAGGGGTACGTCCCGCTCGAGCCGGCGGAGCGCGAGGCAGTGCCGTCGTTCATGGACTGCATCCACTGCGGTCTGTGCTCGTTCGCCTGCCCCGCCATCGCCGCTGCGCCCGCGAGTGCGTGGGACGAGGCGTGGACGTTCGTCGCCGGGCCGTCGCGCTCGATCGACCGCGCGCCGCTGGTCGCGGCGGACATGTCGCCGTGCGCCGCATGCGATGCGTGTGCGGACGTATGTCCGACCGGCGTTCCCATACCACTCATGGCCGCCGCGCTGCGACGGCTGGCGGCATCGGTGCCGGCGCCGAGCGCGGATTCCGCTGCCGACACACGGGGATGAACATGCTCAGGAAACCGCTCGTTCGCGGCGCCGCGTGTGCCGCCGCGCTCTCCACCCTCTGCGCATCGGCGCTCATGGCACAGCAGGAAACCCGCCCGCGCGCACGTGACATCGGGATCGACGTCGGCGTGTTCGCCACGGGCGCGAGCAACGCGATCACGGATGTCGCCGGCGTTCGTGTCGGTCATGCCACCGTGCGCGGCGCGACCGGCAACACGGGCGTGACGGCGATCCTGCCGCCCGGTGATGACTGGTTTCGCGACCGCGTTCCTGCGGCGATCGTGGTCGGCAACGGCTTCGGCAAGCTGCTCGGCGTGACGCAGGTCCGCGAGCTGGGCGAGCTCGAGACGCCGATCCTGCTCACCTGCACGCTGTGCGTCTGGCGGGCGGCGGACGCGATGGTGGACTGGTTGATCGCGCGACCCGGCATGGAGAACGTCCGCTCGATCAATCCCGTGGTCGGCGAGACCAACGATGGCGCGCTGAACGACATTCGGTCGCGCCCGATCACCGCGGCGCATGTCGCTGCCGCGCTCGATGGTGCCGCCGCCGGCCCGGTGGAGGAGGGTGCAGTCGGCGCCGGTGCCGGTACGGTCGCCTTCGGCTGGAAGGGCGGCATCGGTACAGCATCACGTGTGCTGCCCGAGACCTACGGCGGTTTCACGGTCGGCGTCATCGTACAGTCGAATTACGGCGGGATCCTGACGATCGCCGGCGCACCGGTCGGCCGTGAGCTGGGGCAGTACTCGTTTCAGCAGGCCGTCGAAGGACGCCGCAGTGATGCCGCGGGCAGCAGCGGCTACGGTCGTGCTGGCGTGGCGCGCGACGCCGTGCCAACCAATCGGAGCTTCGATCCTGCGGCGCTGTCGCGCAGCGCCGAGCCGTCTCCCGACGGCAGCATCATGATCGTGATCGCGACGGATGCGCCGCTCGGCCCGCGCCATCTCGAGCGACTCGCGGAACGCGCGCTCTTCGGCCTCGCGCGCACCGGTGCCACCATGAGCAACGGATCCGGCGACTACGTCATCGCGTTCTCGACCGCAGAGTCCGTCCGTCGGCGGGGCGAGAACGCGCACGAGGTGACGGAGCTGTCGAACGACGCGTTGACACCCCTGTTCCAGGGTGTCGCCGAAGCGACCGAGGAAGCCATCTACAACTCGATGCTGAAGGCGGTCACTACCACGCACGGCGACAGGACGGTGGAGGCATTACCGATCGAACGCGTCGTCGAGGTGCTGCGGAAATACGGCGTCCGCCGATAGTACGACGGAACGGCGGTCAGGCGTCCGGCTTCGACCACCGTGCCGCGACTCAGGGTCGATCCTCGAAGAACGCTTCCAGATCCTCTGCCATGGAGTCGGCATCGCGTTCGCCCATGTCGATGAGCTCGCCGATGTAGTCGGGCTGGAACATCAGCATGGCGAGCACGTCCGGGCTGCGCTGCTCCTGCGTGCCGAGGCCGCGCGTCATGAAGCGGAATGCGCGCGGCAGCTGCGGCTCGAACTTCGCCGCCAGCGCACCCAGGTCCTGCGACGGCCGGACCTTCATGAACCGGACGGGTCGCATGCCCTCACGCTCTTCCGGCGGCAGCTTGTCGAGCAACTGGTTCAGACGCTCGAGCCGGACTGCGTCCTGGTCGATCAGGTCGAGAAATACGGCATTGAGCAGCAGTCCGAGCACCTGTGCGGGCGGCGGATAGCCGCTGATGCCGGCCAGCTCGGCCTCCGCCTGCGAACGATCGTAACGCGTGGAGATCGCCAGGATCCGGTTAGCGCCCAGGTGCAGTGCCGGCGACAGCGGTGCCGCCAGACGAATCCCGCCGTCGCCGTACCATTCCCGGCCGAGCTGAACCGCAGGGAAGAAGATCGGCAGCGCCGCCGAAGCCATGACCGTGTCGATGGTAATCGGCGCTACGACCGTGCGACGCTGCGGCCGCTCCCATGGCTTGATGCCGTTGCCCTTCATGAAAACGACCGTCTGGCCGGTCGTGTACGACGTCGTGATGATGGCGATCGCCCGAAGCTTGCCGCGGGCGAGGTTGTAGTCGATGCCCGTGATCTCGTGGTTCACAGGCGCCAGCGTCTCGTAGAGGAGCTCTCGCAGCGGCTGCGTATCGAGGAATCCGCGCACGCGCGGCGCGCCGCGTGACCCGCCCGAGGTCAGGCGCAACGCCCACCCCATCACGCTGCGCGTGAGCGACACTAGGTCCACCCGGAACACCTGCTCGACCGTAAGACTGCGCCACAGCGTCTCCAGCTCGGCGCACGCCTGCGCGAACGTACCGGTCGCCGCCGCGAGCTTCGCCGTGTTCACGGCGCCCGCCGAGACGCCGGTGAGAATCGGCACCTCGATCTCCGGATAGTTGCGCGCGATCCACTTCAGTACACCGACCTGGTATGCGCCGCGGGCACCGCCGCCGGTCAGCACCAGGCCGAGCTCGTGCTCGATCGCGGTTTTGGGGACAGTCGTTGTCATTGTCCTGACTGTGAAGGCTGCGCGAAGCGTACAACGGAACGCGCGGCGGGGCCAGAAGGCTGACGCGGCACGACATCGGACGCGGCACCCACTCTGCAGATTGACCCATGGAGCATGGCCCGCGTCCCATCCCGGCATTGGGTGGTGCAGTGCCGGTCGGGACGCTATCCTCCCGCGCATGCATGCCTGTGTCCCCAATATCGGTGCCCGACAGCAGCGCCGCAGACTGATTCTGGGCGGTGCCGCGCTCGCAGCATCCGCTGCGCTGGCACTCGCCCTGGCGGCTGCGGATGCAGCCCTCCCGCTGCGTGCGATTGTCGCGCTCCCGCTCTACAGCGCCGCCCTCGGGTTCTTCCAGTTCCGCGAGAAGACGTGAGTGCGGCTTGCGTCGCGCGGTCTGCGCGACATGGATTCCGGGCCGGAGTCGATCACCGATGCGGAAATGCGGAACGCCGTGCGACGGCAGGCTCGGCGTGTGCAATGGAAGTCCGTGGTTGGTGCCGCGCTGATCACGGCACTGTACCTCGTCATCTCGTGAACGTTCGCAAACCCCGTCGCTGAGGATCAATGGACTCGCTCGATGCGCTCTTCGCCGGCGCGTACGGTCCGCTCATCATTTTCTGCCTTCGCATCGTCGACGTTTCCATGTCGACGATTCGCATACTGCTGGCTGTACGCGGCTACAAGGTCGTGGTCCCGATCATCGGTTTCTTCGAGGTTCTCGTATGGGTGTTCGCCGTCGGCAACGCCATCCGGTTCCTGGACAGCGGCTGGCATCTGCTTGGGTACGCCGGCGGCTTCGCGACTGGCAACATCGTTGGCCTGCTTATCGAGGAGAAGCTCGCGATCGGTTATGCGACGATCCGCGTCGTATCGACGCATGCCGGTGTCGAGATGGCGGATGCGCTGCGAAACATCGGCTTCGGCGTCACGGAGTTCGGCGGCCAGGGACGCGACGGCCACGTCGAGATCGTCTACACCGTCTGTACGCGCCGCGACGTCCCGCGTGTCCTCGACGAGGTCGAGCGCTGGGACAGGCAGGCGTTCATCACAGTGGAAGAGCCACGCGACATCCGCTGGGGCTGGATGCAGTCATCACCGCGTAACCGCATCTCTGCCGACCTCGGCATGCACCAGATGATGAAGACCATGTCGGAGAGACTGAAGCGTACCGGCAAGGTACCGCCGCGGAACAGCTGATCGGTGCGGCGCCGCCCGGCGTGGTCGTGCATTCGCTTCCGGGGCACGAGCATGGCGGAATGCGCCAATCTGCAGAAGGGGTGCCGCGTCCGGTGGGTGCCGCGTCCGGTGGGTGGCGCGTCCGGTGGGTGCCGCACCGCGTCCGGTGGCGCGTCCGCTAATCCAGGTCCACCTGCCGCACGTCCAGAACATCCGGCAGCGACTTCAACTCCGCCAGCAGGTTGTCCGACAGCCAGCCATCCGTGCTGATCGCCGCCAGCGCGTCCTCACCCGCCTGGCCGCGGGCCTGATGGTACTCGGCGATGTTCACACCCGCCGCGCCGAGCAGCGTCCCGACGCGGCCGATCACGCCCGGCACATCGCGATTGCGAACCACCAGCAGTGCGCCGCGCGCACGAACCACGATCCGGTACCGATCGATGCGCACGATGCGCGGGTGGCGCCCGGCGACCACCGCACCGGCCACGCGCGCCTCGCCGCTGTCCCCGCCGAGCCGCAGCTCGACGAACTCCTCGTAGGGGCCGTGCGCGCCGACGCGGCTGCGCTCCACCTCGATGCCGCGGGATTCGGCGATGTGCAGCGCGTTGACCATGTTCACCGCGCCCTTCCCGACCACTGGCCGCAGGATCCCGGCGATGACGGCGGACGCGATGGGCCGGAGTGCACCGTCGTGGGGACCTGAGTAGCGCACCACAGCGCGATTGGGTGGACCATCACTCATGGCAGCGGCAATGCGGCCGATCCGCTCGCACAGCTCGAGCATCGGCCGGAGCCGGCGCATCTCTTCACCGCCGATGGCCGGTGCATTGACCGCCCGTGTCAGATCGCCATCGGCGAGCGCGGCGCGAACCGCCTCGGCGATCTCCACCGCGACATTGTGCTGCGCCTCCTGTGTGGCGGCGCCCAGATGGGGCGTCAGCACCACGTGATCGACGCTGCGCAGTGGATGGTCCGCCGGAGCCGGCTCTTCCGCGAACACGTCCAGTGCAGCGCCTGCGAGCTGCCCGCTGCGGACTGCGTCGGCGAGTGCGGCCTCGTCGATCACACCGCCTCTCGCCGCATTCACCACAATTGCCCCACGCTTCATCGCGGCCAGCTGTGTGGCGCCGATCAGCCCGGCCGTCGTTTCCGTGAGCGGCACATGCAGTGACAGGACGTCGGCGCGCGCGAGCACCTGGTCGAGGGAAGCGAGGTCGATCTCGAGCGTGCGCGCGCGCTCTGCCGTCAGATACGGGTCGTACGCGCAGACGCGCATGCCAAATGCTCGCGCACGTCGCGCGACCTCACCGCCGATCCGTCCAGCGCCGACCAGGCCCAGCACCTTCCCATAGAGCTCGGTGCCGGTGAAGCTCTTCCGATCCCACTCCCCGCTCTTCATGGAGCGGTCGGCCGCGGGGATCCGGCGGACGCAGGCCAGGATGAGCGCGAACGTGAGCTCCGCGGCCGATATGGTGTTGCCCGACGGCGCATTCAGCACGGCGACGCCACGCTCCGTCGCGGCATCCACGTCGATGTTGTCCACACCGACACCCGCGCGGCCGATCACCTCGAGCGTATCGGCATATTGCAGGGATTCCCGGGTGATCTTCGTGCTGCTTCGCACGATGACCGCATGCACGCCCTTCAGTGCGCGGGCGAGGTCCGCACCGGCCAGGCCAGTCCGCTCGATGATCTCGAAACGATCATCCTCGCGCAGCGGTGCGAGACCTTCCGGCGAGATGGCGTCAGCTACAAAAACCCGATACGTCCTCACCCCGCCTCCTGCACGGTCGCCGCCACCGGTGACGCGGCATGACGCGCAGGCCGCCCCATCATCGCTTCAGCACTTTCTTCAGGCTGGCCAGCAGCGCTTCCAGCCGGTCGATCGTGTGGTCGCCCATGTGACCGATGCGGAAGGTCTCGTCCTTCATGCGCCCGTAACCCGTCGCGATCTGGAAGCCGTGCTTCTTGATGGCCGTCGCGATCTGCGGCCCGGTGAACCCCTCCGGGCAGCGCACGCACGTCACGGTCGGGGAACGGAACGCAGGGTCCTGCACGAGGATCTCGAGACCGAGCTCATCGCACCACGCCCACGTGCGCTCCGCCATTGCACGGTGCCGCGCGATCCGCGCGTCCATGCCCTCTTCCTCGATATGATCCACCTGCTCCTTCAGCGCGTACAGCAGCGACACCGCCGGCGTGTTCGGTGTCTGGTTCTTCTCAATGTTGCGCTCGAACTCGAGGAAGTCGAAATACACCCCGCGATCCTTCTTCGACTGCGCCCGCTCGAGCACGGAGGGCTGCGCCACACCGAAGGCCAGGCCGGGTGGCAGCGCGAACGACTTCTGCGAGCCGGTGAGCACGAAGTCCAGGCCCCATTTGTCAGCGCGGATCTCCGTGCCGCACGCGCCCGACACACTGTCCACGAGCAGCACGACATCGCCCGCCGCCGCCGTCACCTTTGCCAGATCGGCAATCGGATTCAGCGCGCCGGTCGATGTCTCCGAGTGCACGACCGTCACGGCATCATAGATACCGCGCCCGAGCGCATGCTCCAGCATTTCCGGCGTGTGACCCGAGCCCCAGTCCACCTCGAGCGGATCCGCCCGCAGGCCGGTTGCCTGCGCGATCTGGTGGAAGCGTGCACTGAAGGCGCCGTTCACGAGCGACAGCACGCGCCGACGCGCACCGTTGCGCACCGCGCCCTCCATCAACCCCGTCGCCGACGACGCGCTGATGTAGACCGGGCGCTGCGTTCCGAAGATCGTACGCAGGCGCGGCTGTATGTGACCGATCAGCTCTTCCATCTCGACGACGCGGTGGCCGATCATGGGCTTCGTCATCGCGGCCAGCACCTCGGGCCGCACTTCCGTCGGGCCGGGCAGGAAGAAACTGCCGAACGTCTTCTTCTGCGTCCTCGCCATATCTCTACAGGTTCAGGTATTCAAGACGACTGCGCTCGCGCGCATCCAGCAACGCCATACCGCGATCGAACAGCGCGCGATACTCGATCGCGCGCGGCAGCTCGCCCCCCAGCGCCACCGGGAGCACGGGCGCGAGCGATGTGGATCGTATGACAACGTCCGCTGCCTCGGGCACGCCCGCGCGTTCCACGACACCGGTGTATGCGACGAACACATCGACCACGTCCGCGGCTTCAGCATCCGTCGCGCCATCGCCTACCAGCATCGTGCGCGAACCGTCACCGGCGCGCCACGCAGCCAGAACGTCACACTTGCCGCGCGAACGCGCCAGCGGCGAAGCCTCATCGAAGCCCGCATACGAGCCACTGGCGTCGAACCGGAGTCCGACCGCCGCGACATCGTCACGCGAAACATTCACGGCATCGGCGACTGCCAGCACTGCTGGCAGCAGGCCGCCGCTGACAATGCGCACACTGATCCCTTCCGCGCGCAGTGCCGCTACCACTTCTGCGGCATCAGGCACGAGCCGCGCGACATAGTCATGCGCCAGCTGCTCGACGCGCCGGAGGTCCGGTCGGATCAGAGCCAGGCGGCGGCCGTAGACCGCCTCCAGCGGCACGTCTCCCCGCATCGCGGCTGCGGTCAGTGACTCGACTTCGCGGCGGTGCTCGGCGGCGAGCTCATCAATCCCCTCGATGGCCGTGAGCGTCGAGTCACAGTCGAAGACGACTCTGCCGACGCGCGTCAGCGCCCGCATCGCCGATCCGCATCTGTTCGCGACATAAATACCGGGGAGTCAGGTACGGTGACCGCCGGAGGAGGACAAAGTGGACACGGCGCGGCGCCCGCGGCAAGGCCGCGACACTGCCAGGGACATCACCGGCAGCCACGCGAGCGCCTTCGGACCACAGCACGCTACAGTTCGGCGACGAGCTCGAGCGCGAAATACCGCTCCGGTGTCAGGAAGAACTCGCCCATCGTCGAGGGGCCATCATACAACCGGGCCATCAACCGGAACGAGCGACGCGCCTGAACGCCGATGCCGGCGGCCGCGGCGAAGCCCATGTCCCAGTCCGTCCGCTCGGCCGTCTGCAGGTCGATTCCGGCGTACACGGCGAGCGGGCCCTGCCACGGGCGCCACATGTTGTCGGCGCCGAACTGGAGCAGTGCGCGGTCGCGCACGCCGAGTGCGACCAGCTGCGGCTCCCACCCGAGATACGACCGGAAGATCCAGCTGCCGCCGCCATATACGCGGGCGATACCGGGAACGTCATATGCCGCCGTCACGTCGACCTGCTCGCTGCCGAACTCGATGCGTTCCGCTCCCGTCATCTCGATGAACTCATCGCCCAGATGCGAGCTGCGGTGGATGATCGCCGCGCGGCCCGACCACGCGTTGTGCTGCATTTCGAAACCGCCGCCCACGAACCAGTCCTGCCCCATGTCATCGCGGCTCTCATACTCGATGCGGAATCGCGAGAAGACGCGCGCGTCCGCGTACATCAGGACGCCGCCGGACGGCGATTGCGACAGTTGTATCAACGGTATGATGGAGCCGATGCCGACAGCGGCTACGACGTCGCTCGCGGCATCGTCCGGATCGGGCAGCGTGAACGGCGGCCGCTCGGGTCCCTGCGTCTCGAGCACATTCGTATGCTGGAGCGCCACAGCCGTCCTGGCTGCGAACGGATCCGCGATGGGAGTTCGGAAGTAGCGAACGTCGGGCAGCAGTCGCTGACCGGCAGCGGGAGATGCACAGAGCAGCAGCAGTACGAGCAGTACGTTGACCGCTTTCATCACGTGTCTCCCGATCTGTTGCGTTGCGTGCCCGGCCGCATCATTCTCCCGCTCCATCGTTCCACCGTCAAGGCGGCATCGTGCAGGACCGACTGACCATCGACCGTCCCGTCGCTCTCGCCAGCGCCCTCGCCGAGGCCGTGCGGTCGGTATGTGATCGACGTTTGTCGCTCGACGTGGCTGACCTGGCGCTCCTCGACGCCCGACTGGCGAGTGGTGACTTCGAGAGCGTGCTCGATCTGTTGCGCACGGCCGCGCCTTCCCCCGCATTGCCGCTGTTCGTCGCACGCTACGTGCGCTGGTCCGGAGACCTCCAGTCCGCGGCAGCCGCGTGGAGCCATGTAATGGCGTCACTCGAGCCTGCGTTCACTGAACAGCTCCATCCATCGCTCCGGCGCGCGTCTCTGACCGCAATCGCACCGACCGCCACCGACCTCGGCGAGGCTGCCATCGCTGCGCGCATGCTCGCGCTCGCACGTCAGATCGGGACGGCAGACGCGCACGCGGCCGGGGCCCCGCCGGCTGATGCTGATGTCGATCGCGACGTACAGCTGGTGAGCGACGTCGCATTCAATACGCTCGGAATCGACCCCGATGCGGCCCGCGGCCGGCTGAGGCTCCGGCCCCGACTGGATGAGACGGACGATCTGATCGCCCGGAATATCCGGTTTGCCGATGGCAGTGTGAGTATCCACGCGGTGCGCGAACGCGACGTTCTGACCATACGGGTCGAGCAGGATGCCGGCAGCATTCCCATCACGCTCCTGCTGGAGCCGTTCGTCCGTGGGACTGGACCGGCCACGGTCGATGGTCAGGCGGCGGACCTGGTCCCGCAGACGGCCGCGGTGAACGCGGCGCAAACGGGTTCGCTGAGGACGCATGGCGCCGGAGCCGCGGGACCGGCGGCGAGCGCCGCCCAATCCCATGGCACAGGCTCCGGGACCATCATCCCGGTCCAGCTGGTGCTCGATGAGGTCCGCACGCTCGTCATCAGGGAGGACACCGCGCTTCGGGAGGATCAGATAAAGAAAGGGCCGGTCACCTGAGTGGCCGGCCCCTGAAAACGATGCAGCGGGTGCCTAGCGGGCGGTCATCCTGCCGTCTTCCGACAACAGAGCCCGCAGCTGCGCGGGACGCTCCGGAACGGCGGTGCGGATGATCGACCGTGCGTAGGTGATCCGCTCGTCGTCGGACAGGTGTTCGACGACCGATATCGGAGCGCCATAGCGCAGCAGCAGTCGCTTGGCATCATTGGCGACACTATCGTCCATCAAGTCCTCCACGGATGGGTGGGAGTGGGACGTTGAATTTAGGCGTTTCCAGTGCAACCGGCAACCATCCGATGCGGCCCGAAACGCCGATCGCCTTGGCGCACAATGGCTTTGCCTCCACTGCCCCGCTGGAGGACGGGCGGCCCGCGGGTTGCAGCAGTGACTGCCCGAACCGAAGCAATCGGAACACGACGGAGGTGGAATGGCGAACCCGCTCGAGTGGTGGGAGCAGCGGAGGGCGCGGGAGCGGTACATGCCCCGTGCACGCAGGGATAAGTCCGGGCGAACGGCCAAGGTGGCGGCGATCCTGCTCGTCGTCATCCTGGCGACGGCCGCGCTCCTGGAGCTCCGCCGCGGCGGCGGCTCGGACGCGGAGCTCGTCGAGCTCGCCCGGGAATCGGGGCGCAACCCTCTCGATCTGATCGAGGCGGCAGCCCGCTCGCACCGCCTGGTTTTCGTGAGCGACATTCCATCCGCTGTGGCGCCGAAGCGGTTCGTGGAGGAGGCCATCGAGCGCATCGCGATGGGGTCCGGCCTCGACCTGGTCGTTCTGGAGGTCGATTCGGACGAGCAGCCGCACATCGATCGCTACCTGGCGACCTCGCCGGAGGATCCCTCGATTCTGCTGTCGCGGCCCCGCGCCGTCCGCGAGGGTGACGGCGCATCGCGTTCATTTCTGGACATTTACCGGACCCTGTGGCGCGTCAACCAGCAGCTTGGTGCGGCCCGCCGGATCCGCGTCATCGCCGCCGACGCGCCCGGCTGGCCGCCAGCGCGTGCGACCTCACCGGCCGTCGCCTCGAGGCTCTTTGCCGAACGCGCCGACCACATGACGAACGCCGTCATGGATCGCGCCCTCGGCCGGAACGCCGGCGCTCGCGTTCTATTCCTGGTGGACGGACTCCATGCCCTGAAGAGCGGCGGTGGACGCGTGCAGACCGGAGGAGCTGCGCCCGCCACGATGACCTGGCTCGCCGCGCAGCTGCACGAGCGCTTCCCCGCTGACGTCTACTCGATCCTGCTCGATGCCTCGCCTTCACGGTCCATCAGCCCCGAAGTCGCGGCCTACCGTGGCACGGCCTACGGCGATGTGCTCCGCCGGGCCGGCCTGTCCAGCGGCACCGCGCTGGAAGTGAGGAGTACCTTCGATGAGGTGTCGCGCAGCCCCATCCGCACCGCAGGCACCACCGGCGTAGACTTCACGCTGGAGCCACGCGCCCTCCGCATGACGGAGATCGCTGACGCCTACGTCTATTTCGGGAGCTGACCGTGCCGACCGCCAGGCTGAAGATCACGGGCCTGCGCTCGGCCGAGGACGAGAAGCGGCTGCAGGATTCCGTACGCAGCCTCCGGGGCGTCTACTGCGCCATCGCGAGCTGCAGCGATCATTGCATGGAAGTGGATTTCGAGGATGACGAGGTGAACGTCAGTGACATCCTCGAGGCTGCGAGCGCCGCCGGCTTCGAGGCGACGCTCGCGGGGTGAACGGCCGCCGGTCGCGGCTTAGAGCAGCTTGCCCGAACGGAATTCGCCGCGACCCCCCTGCCCCACACCATCCTGCGATCCCCGGCCGCTGCCAGGCACCTGTTTCTCGAGGACGTCACCGTGTGGCCTGGTACGAAGTGCATCTTCGTGCGATGCCCGGTACGCTGCCATGCGGTCGTCCGGCCGGCCGCCCCGCGAGGACGCCTTCGGCGACCCACTGCGCGACCCGCCCCCGCTGCCCTCACCGCTGTTGGCCCGGTCGGGAGACGACTCGCGCTTCGCATCGCGTCCTTCGGATGCATCCTCGGCGCGCGCGCCGCCGCTGCCCATCCACTCGGCTCCCATGCGCTCCTTGCTGTCCTCGGCCGGATCGGACCCCGGACCAACGGTGCCGGGCTCAGCCGACCCGGTCCGGTCGTCCTCGCGCTGCCGGCTCGGCGGCACATCCTGTACGCGCTCCGCCTCCTCCTGCAGCTGACCCATCAGCTTCGTCATCTGGCTGCGATTCATCATGGTGGCCAGGTGACCCACCAGGCCGAGCGCCAGTGTCGCCCGATCCGGTACCGTGAGCTCGCGGATCTGGTGCATAATGTCGCGAATCGCGGCGTTGTCACGGTTGATGGTCTCGGTCGTGCGCGACGGCTGCGTCATGTGACCTCCTCCGCTTCGTACCCCTCTTCCGCAACAGCGGTCGCGAGCTCCTGCGGCGTGACCTGATTCTCGTCGAATTCCACGCGTGCCCGCGCCGCCTGCAGATCCACCTCCGCCCGTGCTACACCCGCGTGCGATTCCAGCGCCTGCGTCACCGCTCGCACGCAGTGCTGGCACGTCATGCCTTCAACCTTCAATGTCGTCGTCGCCATCGTTGACTCTCCTTATTGGGGTGATGTTTACGCCAGAATCAGGCCGTGTCGGCCGGTCGGACGCGGCACCCGTTCTGCAAATCGGCTCATCGAGACTGGCGCGTGTCACGCACCGACCGCGCGGCGCCCCTCAACCGCAGACTGTTGCCCACCACGCTCACGCTGCTCAACGCCATGGCCGCACTCGCGAAGACCGGCGAGAGCAGAACACCGGAGAACGGGTAGAGCACACCCGCTGCGACCGGAATGCCGATCACGTTGTAGACGAATGCCCAGAACAGGTTCTGCCGGATCACGCGCATCGTGCGACGCGACAGCCGCACCGCCGTAACCACACCGCCCAGGTCGCCGCCGACCAGTGTGACGTCGCTGGCCTCGAGGGCCACATCCGTCCCGGTGCCAATGGCAATGCCGATATCCGCCTGCGCGAGTGCGGGTGCGTCGTTGATGCCATCGCCGACCATCGCTACGCGTACGCCGCGCTCTTCCTGAAGCTGTCTGATCACACGCGCTTTGTCCGCCGGCAGTACATCCGCAATTACGCGATCAACTGAAACCTGCCGTGCGACGGCTGTCGCCGTGCGTGTGTTGTCACCGGTGAGCATCATCACCTCGATGCCCATCGCGCGCAGGTCCGCGATCGCAGCAGCACTCGTCGTCTTGACCGGGTCAGCCACGAGCAGCAGCCCGCGTGCGACGTCGTCCACCGCCACATATACCGGTGTCCTGCCGGCCTCCGCCTGCTCGTCCGCCGTGTCGCTCAAGCCATCGACCGTTACGCCACTCTCCTCCATCAGTGCACGATTACCGATGAGAACGCGTCGCCCATCCACTACGCCGAAAATGCCCCGCCCGCCGAACGACGCGAAATCGCTGACATCGCGCGGACTCACCTTCCGCTGGTCGGCTGCGTCCACGATCGCCGCGCCGAGCGGATGCTCGGACACCCGTTCCACCGATGAGGCGAGCGTCAGCATCTCGGCTTCGCCCATGGTTTCCGAGCCGCCATCCGGCGCGCGCGAATCTGCAGTGTGCAACCCGACGAGTGCCGGACGGCCTTCTGTCACGGTCCCGGTCTTGTCGAGCACGACGATGCGAATGTCACGCGCAATCTCGAGCGCATCACCGCCACGGAAGAGCACACCGGCCTCCGCCGCTGCACCGGTTCCAACCATCACCGCCGTAGGAGTCGCAAGACCGAGTGCGCACGGGCACGCGATGATCAGCACCGTGACGAACGACACCATCGCGAAGACCAGGCGAGGATCGGGACCGAGAACGAGCCAGACCACCAGCGCGCCGAGAGCGATGGCCACGACGATCGGTACGAAGATGCCCGCAATACGATCGGCCACGCGCTGGATCGGCGCCTTCGCCCCCTGTGCGTCCTGCACCAGGCGCACGATCTGCGCGAGCGCCGTGTCACGGCCGACTTTCGTCGCCTCGAAGCGGAATGATCCACTGCCGTTGATCGAGCCGCCGACCACCTCGTCACCGGGTGTCTTCTCGACCGGCAGCGACTCCCCCGTGAGCAGCGATTGATCGACTGCACTGCTTCCGCTCAGGACCCTGCCATCCACCGCCACGCGCTCACCTGGGCGCACGATTACCACGTCGCCAACCACCAGCTCACTCACGTCCACGTCCTGCTCGCCCCCGTCGCGTACCACGCGCGCCGTTTTCGGCTGCAGCCCGATCAACCGTCGGATGGCGTCCGATGTCCGACCCTTCGCTCGCGCCTCCAGAACCTTCCCGAGGAGGATCAGCGCGATGATCATCGCCACTGCCTCGTAATAGACATCCGCAGCGAGACCCGCACGCGCGAACAGACCCGGAGCCACCGTCGCCACCAGACTGAACACGAACGCCGACCCGGTGCCGAGCGCGATCAGTGTGTTCATGTCAGCCGTGCCGTGCAGCAGTCCACTGTACGCGCCGCGGAAGAAGTGACGTCCGGACCACAGCAGAACCGGTGTGGTGATGATCAGCAGAAGCCAGCGCAGCGTGTTCGCGGATAGCGACGCGAGTGGCGGGAACGCAGCCAGCGTCCAGTGTGCGAGCGGCATCATGACGCGGTCGAGCAGATCCGCACGCTGCATCGCCGATGGCTCCATCATCAGCGGCATGGACAGGATCATTGCGAGCACACCAGCGCCCGCGGCCAGCCAGAACTTGTGCAGCAGGGTGCGGTACTCACGCTCGCGGGCGACGCGCTCACGCTCCACCGGGTCCGCGATCTCCACCACGTCGGACAGCGTGTAGCCCGCGCGGCGCACCGCTTCCGCCAGTGCATCCGGTGTGACTACCTCGGGCAGCACCTCGGCGCGCGCCTCGCCAGCAGCCAGGTTCCCCGTCGCCCGGATCACGCCAGGCACCGCTCGAAGCTCCCGCTCCAGCGACTCCGTGCTCACTGCCCACTCGAGTCCCGATACCGGCAGCGTTATCATTTCCGTCCGCGCGTCGTATCCTGCAGACCGAACGAGCTCGACGAGCTGACCCGCGTCCGTAGCGCCGGGATCATACGTCACCGTCGCGCGCTCGGTGCCGAAGTTCACCGCTGCATCGCTCACCCCCGAACCCCGTTCCAGCCTGCGCTGCACACGGTTCGCGCACGCCGCACACGTCATCCCGGTAACCGGAATCGTGATGCGCTGGCCCGCGCCGCTGCCCTTCGTGTCCGTCTGTATCGCGCTCATGCCGACCCCGTCATGAATGGCTGCCTTCTCTGTCCGGATGATACCCCCATGGGGTATGTGAGGTCAAGTGCGCGCACGCCCATGTCTGCCCGCGCCATTCTGCAGAATGGGTTCCGCGTCCGATGTCGTTGGTCCACTAGTTGTATCTGGCCCGGGCATGTCGACCACAGACCCATCCGAGCGCTGGTGGCGCCGCCAGGGGACTCCGAAGAAGGGATTCCGCTATGTCGGCCTGAACGGGCAGCCGCTGACAGCCGAGGCGACGCTCGAGCGGATCCGCGCCATGGCCATACCTCCCGCGTGGACGGACGTCCATATCTCGCCGGACCCGGACCGCAAGATCCAGGTCTGGGGCCGCGACCAGGCGGGCCGGAAGCAGTACCGCTACAGCGCGGGGCACGAGGCGGAGCAGGACCGGCGGAAATGGAAGCGCGTGCTGCACGTCGCCCGTCTGATGCCGGAGCTTCGCGCGGCGACGAACGAGGACCTGCGCCGGTCCGACCTGGACCGTGACAAGGTGATGGCGACGGTCGTGCGGCTGATGTGCCGTGCGTACTTCCGCGCGGGCAGCGAGCGGTATGCGGTGGACAACCGCACGTTCGGTATCTGCACGCTTTCGAAGCGGCACGTGCGCGTGGAAGGCAACAATCTCGTTTTCCGCTACGTGGGCAAGCAGCGGAAGGATCAGCGGCAGGTGGTGGCGGAAACGCCGCTGGTGGAGATCATCGAGGAGCTGATGGAGCAACCGGGCCGGCGGCTGTTCCGGTACCGTTCGCCGAGGGACCGCCGGCGCTTCCATCCGGTCACGGCGAGCGGTGTGAACCGCTATCTGCGCGAGGTGCTCGGCGAGCGGTGCACGTCGAAGGATCTGCGCACGTTCGGCGGGACGGTGCGTGCCGCCACGATCCTGGCCGACATCGGGCCGGCGAAGACGAAGACGGAGGCAAAGCGGAACGTGGTGCTGGCCTGCCAGCTCGTGGCGGCTGAGCTGGGCAACACCCCGGCCATCGCGCGGAAGGCCTACATCCATCCCGCCGTGCTGGAGGAGTACGAGCTGCACGGCCGCACCGTTGACACGCCGCGCCGACGCTCGAAGGCCGCGGTGGAGGCGACCGAACCGGTCGGCTGGTATCCCGAGGAGCTGGCGCTCATCGAGTTCCTGAAACGGCTCTGATCACGAGCGGTGCCGATCACGAGCGGCGTTGATCACGAGCGGCTCTGATCGCGGCTCCGATCACGAGCGGCTCCGATCACGCCGATTTGCTGACCCGACCGCCGGACGTCGCCGTCTCGCGACGCCGATCGGGTGCGGGCACCCGGACCGTGCGATAGGTCATTCCGGCCTCCGCCAGCAGCGGCATCGATACGTTGAATACCGGTATTCCGCCGGGTGTCGCGCCTTCGAGCGTGCCGTGGTGCGCGTGTCCGTGGAAGATCACTGCGGCGCCGTGAGTGTCGAGCGGCTGGAGCAGCCGCGAGCTGCCGAGGAACGGGAAGATCGATTCGGGCTCGCCGCGAATGGTGTCCTCGATCGGCGCGTAATGCAGCAGCACGACCTTGGTTTCCGTGTCGAGCTGGTGCAGCGCCTTCTCGATCTTGAGCGCCTCATCCAGCGCAGCGTTCACGAAGTCCTTCATGAGCTTCTCGCCGAACGGTCCGAGCGCACCGCGCCCGAAGCCGCCCGCGAACCCCTTCGTGCCGGCGAACCCGATTCCTTCGATGACGACGTGCGTGCCGTCGAGCACATGCACGCCGGCGGCGCTCAGGATCTCGCTGAGCTCTTCCTCCGCGTCGGATTCGAAATCGTGATTGCCGAGCACGGTGACGATCGGTACCTCCAGCCCGGCCAGCTCGTCGACGAACGCCCTCATCTGCTCGGGTGATCCGTGCGTCGTGAGGTCGCCGCACAGGGCGAGAACGTCGGCGTTGCGGTGGATGTCGGCAAACAGCTCACGCAGCGAGCCGTGGCGCGAGCCGTCGAAGTGGACATCGCCGATCGCGGCGATGCGGAACTCCCGTTCTCTGTCCTCCATCAGTGCTCCTTCCCGCCCGGATTCTCGTCCCACACATCACTCGCCGTGATCTCGTGGATGATCGGCAGCTGACGCGTCGCGATCGTCGCTTCCTTGCGCAGGTCGCGGAACGACCATTCGTTCACGTCGATGTTGTACGAGAACCGGGATATCAGAGTCCCCTGACACACGGCCGGGTCGCCGAGCTCCTCGATCGCGTCTTCCGCCGCGTCGTACAGCTTTCGCCGCACCCACTGCGGAATGCGCCTGCGATGTCCGGGATAGACGTAGTCGTAGAGGTGGATCTGGGCGAGCAGCAGACGCCAGTGCACGTCCACGCGCTGCAGCAGACGCTCCCAGTTCAGCTCGTCGCCGCGGCACAGGATCAGGTGCAGGATGTCGGACACGTCGGAGCGATGACGTTCCGACACGAACAGGCGGTGCCACAGCAGATCCTCGGGCGGCGCGACACGCACCTGTGTGCCTGCCAGGATGCCGGGGCGCGAATTGTCGTACCACTCGGCATCAATGAACGACAGGCCGTTGCCCGTGCCGAAGATGAGGTCCACCTGGGATTCGCCCCACATCGCCTTCGCGATCCAGTGCGCCTGCTCCAGGTGGGTCGCGAACCCCGCCCGCTTCAGTGCCCGCGCGGCGTCCACCACCTGCGACGGCTCGACAAAGAGATCCAGGTCCTTCGTCTGCCGGTATATCCCGGTGTACTCGTATAGCGCGTAAAGACCGCTCACGACGTACGGCACGCCGGCTACGTTCAGCGTGTCCAGCGCGCGGCGGTACACCTCGCGTTCCGTCTCCGGGATCCAGAACTCGCCGTGCGTCAGCGATTTCCGTTCTTCCCGCGAGAGATTTGCTGTTTCCGGGGTCCTGGCGTTTCCGGGTCGCGTCCTCGTCATTCTCCTCCGACCTCGCAGCCTCGCCCGAGGCCGTCTCCGGTCGCGCGAGGCGCAAGGTTCGCGCCGCTACCGTCCGTGCACGACACGGGTTAGCTTCGTGCGCATGTTCGACGATTGGAAGCAGGCATGGCGCCAGGCGGTCGAGAACTTCCACCGTGAAGCCGGAGGCGGCGCGACCGGTGCACCGCCGCGCGTCCGCGCGATGGAGCGTGAGCTCATCTCCGCGAGCGGCGCACTCGGCAATCTCGATGAGGAGATCCGCCGCACGACTCGCGACCTGTCGAAGGAGCGCGAGGAGGAGCAGGTGTGCCGCCGCCGCGAGGCGCTCGCGCGTGACGTCAACGACATGGAGACGGTGCGCATCGCCGTCGAGTTCGCGGAACGACACGCGGAGCGCGCCGCCGTCCTCGAGCGGAAGATCACCGTGCTCCAGGATGAGCGCGCGCTGCTCGCACGCGATGTCGCGGCCATGCGGACGACGCTCGCTGAAGTAGCGCCCGCGGCGGCCGCAACCGGCGTCGGCGACGGTGCCGCCGCACCGCGGCAGGACGAGCGCGAGCCGCACGAGTTCTCGCGCATGGAACGACAGGCCCGTGAGCGAGCCGCCGATCAGAGGCTGGAGGAGCTCAAGCGGCGCATGGGGCAGTAGGCCCGGGCCCGCAGCGATAAGTTGCAGGCGGCCGGGGCAGTAGGCCCGGCCCGCAGCGATACGCAGCAGCGGCAGCCGGGACGGTAAGCCGCCACTGCCGCGACGAAGTCAGTTTCCGACTGCAGCCGCCGCGAGGATCTTCGCCCGCAGATGCGCGGCCGTCTGGTAGAGCGGCCGGCCCGTGTCGAACGGGTCGCCGGGTTGCATGACGACACCGCTGGTGAACGTACCGCCCACCGGCGGCGCGATGGCGACGGCGATCACGATGCGGGCCTCATCGCCCGGCGCCAGCGTGAGCGGCCCGGCCGTGACGGACATGCGCACGTCCCCCGTCGTCGGCGGCATGTGCCCCACCTGCCTGTCCTGGTGGTCGGGCGCAAAGACGCTGCTTCCCGACAGCATGCCGTATCCCGATTCCTCGCCCGGCCGCCCTGCCCACCAGTCGAAGCCCTGGTACCACGAGTTCAGCACCACGTCCGTGCCGGCCGGCGCCTCGATCACGCTCAGGCCCAGGAGACCGGGCTGTCCCGCGTGCACGCCGGCGAACGGCGCCTCGAAATCGGCGTCATACGCGAAGACCATGTTCAGCGCGGGATCGTAGCTCAGCCAGTCGTCGGAGGCCGTGCCGATATCCGGGTCGAGTGCGAAACCGATCCACGCATCCGTCCAGGTCACCGGCGCCGCGGGCATGAACGGGGCATACAGGTGGACGAGCGGATCGTCGCTGACGTTGCGGAACGTGAGACGGACGACCAGGACGCCATCGACCGCCGCGTCACCGATCACCTCCTGCTCGATCAGGAGGCCCCTGACCGTCGCCGGGTCCACGAGCGCCGATGGCGAGGGCAGCACCCACGCCTGCTGCTGGAGGCGGAACACCCCGCCTGCCCCGGTGGCGACGGGCGCCGGGCGCCCCACGAGCATCGTCTGATCGTACATGCCCAGCGCCAGTGCCGCGCCGTCCGCGATGCCGGCGAACAGGGGCATGCCGCTCGACGCATAGCTGTTCGACGACGAACCGGGCCAGAAGATGCCGGAACCGGAGCCACCCCAGTGGAACAGCGAGCCCACACCGCTCGTGGCGAATCGCAGCCCGGCCGCCTCACGCTCCCGGCGCGCCGCCTGGAAGCACGCGCCATCCGGCGTGATGCACTGCAGTCCGACCGGCACTTCGACCTCCACCACGCTGTCGCTCTGCTCCACCCGGAGGACGAAACGGTAGTCGTAGGTGAGGCCGGCGCTGTCGAGCTGCAGCTCGATCGTGCGATCACCGCGGCGGAGCGCCACCGTGTCCGGCGTGATCTGCCCGGTGTCCCGGTTGTCCACCGTGATGTGCGCGCCCGCCGGGACCGACTTCAGGTAGACGCGCGCGTCCGTGAGCGACGGATCGGCCGGGCCGTCGCCTTCACGACAGCCGGCCAGCGGCGCCAGCGTTGCGAGCAACAGGAGAAGGGCAATGCGACGTCGCATGTGAGGATCTTCCAGAGACGAATGGCCGCGCACCACGCGCAGCCATTTCAGAAACAACGTGCGGGAGGCCCTTCGCAGGACGTCAGAAGCGCGCACGAACGAGCGGCACGTACGCCCCCGGCCGCACACTGCCGTCTTCCAGCCGCTGGAGACGGAGCCCCGCAGCGGGCACATCCAGCGCCCACGCGCCACGGCTCCGATTGAGCAGCGCGCCTCGCCCGTCCGCGTCCTCGGCATCCACATCGGGCGGCCGGGTCCACAGCGCGCCGAGCGTCAGGCCGGCGGCCGAGCCGAGGAGCGGAAAAAGCATCTGCGTGTTGTCGCCGTCAGGCTGCGCGATCAGCAGCAGTCCCGCCCCCGCGAGCCCGCCCGCGATGCCGCCGACGCTGATCAGCCGCGCCCGGCTCTCGCTCATCTGCCACCGCGGCGCCACGATGCCGAGCGCGGCGAGCGCACCGTTGCCACCGATCATGGCGCCTGTGAGCAGCCCGTCGCCTTCCTGGTCGGCCAGGTAGCTCACGCCGAATCCGAACCAGGCACCCCACATCGTGCCCAGCGAAACCGTCGCCGCGGTACCGGCGGTGATCGGCTTGCGCGCGAGGAACGCGCCCGTGCCGAGGCCCGCGAGCCCGCCGAGCACGGCCGCCGTCACATACGTCGGCGCGTCCGGGCCACTCTCATCCTCGTAGCACTCGCCGGGCGTCGGACAGAACCTGTCCACGTTCGCCCCGATGTCGAGCGCTTCCGTGAGCGCAAAGCCCATGAAAGTGCCCCACGTGCCGCCGAATGTCAGCGCGCGTGTCTGTCCCTCCGTCGGCATCTTCGCGTCGGCGTACTGCTTCGCGGCGTAGAAACCGAGCGGCGCGCCGAGCAGCAGGCCGACGCCGTACGCTTCTGCTGCCTCGGAGTCCAGGGCGAGCGGCACAGCCACACCCAGCCACGCGCCATACGTCGTTCCGAACACCAGCAGCTCGGTCCGTCCCGATCGTTCCGCGTCCGGCGTCCGCCGCAGCAGGGCCAGCATGCGCTCCACCTCGGCGGCCGCCGGCGTGCCGGCGTAATGCCGGGCAATCAGCTCGAGCACCGCGCGGGCTGCGCCCGTCTCCCCCTCATCACGCAGCTGCGCGGCCGTCCTCAGCAGCACGGCCGCACTGTCCGGGCGTGACTGTGCCCGCACCTCGCCCGCACTGCCCCCCAGCATGAAGCAGATCAGCAGCGCCGCCGTCAGTACTTTCACCGCTGTCAATCCCGCGCGGTCCAGTCCATGACAATTCGGGCGCGACGCGCGGCGTCGAGCGCCACTTCAAGCTCCGTGACGAGATGTCGTGCACGACGCGAGCGCTCCGACTGCGTGAGTCCGTCGCGCTCCATTTCCGCGACCGTCTCGATCACGTGCGACGCGTGGCGCACGACCTCCCACAGCTGCTGCCGGTCGTAATTATCGTCACAGTCGTGCATGCGCTCGTCGGCAGTGCGGTCGATTTCCTGCGCGATCATCTTGAGCTGGTCCTTCGCGAGCATGCTGCCTCCTCAATGATCCCGTTCTGACACGAAAGCGGCGCATCCGATCGTCGGATGAGCCGCTCCGTGGGCCTGTCGCATCGAATGACCGTCAGTGACTTCGTGCCGTGCTCTCCCTCATCATCCGCCGGATCGGCACGATCAGCAGGCCGAGCACGACAGTCGCGATGAACAGCGACATCGCGGTGCGGAAGAACAGCTCGGGCATCTGCTCCAGGTTCTCCGGGTCAACATTGCCGCCAACCAGACCGGCGATCAGGTTGCCAAGCGCCGCGGCCATGAACCACACGCCCATCATCTGGCCGACGAACTTGCGCGGCGAGAGCTTCGTCATCGAGCTGAGCCCGACCGGGCTCAGCGACAGCTCTCCGATCGTCTGCATAAAGTAACTCCCGACCAGCCACCACGGGGAGACCCTGAACCCGGCGCCGTTGGCCAGCACCTTGTTGGCCGCAACCATCATGATCAGGAACCCGAGCCCTGCGAAGAACAGACCGATCGCGAACTTTGCCGGGCTCGACGGATCGCGGTTGCGCTTGCCGAGTGCGATCCAGATCCAGGCAAACACGGGTGCGAGCGTGATCACGAAGAAGGAGTTGGCCGACTGCAGCCAGAGCGTCGGCATCTCCCAGCCGAAGACCACCCGGTCCGTGAAGTCGCGCGCGAACAGATTGAGCGATGTCGGCGCCTGCTCGAACGCCGACCAGAACACGACGGCGAACAGGAACAGCACCACGATCACGCCGATCCGCTTCTTCTCATCGGTGTTGAGCCCGCCCGCAAAGAAGACGTACGCGAAGTAGAGCAGCGCCATCGACAGGATGACGGCCGTCATGCTCTCGGCCACCGCCACGGGATTGATGTTGACGATCCCGACGCTCGCGAGCAGCACGAGCAGGGCGATCACGCCGAGCGCGACGAACGAGATCGTGCGTACCCTGCGCTGCTCCGGCAGCTCGGCGGACGGCTCCATGCCGATCGGTCCGAGCGTGCGCGGCGAGCCGAACCGGTACCACAGAACGCCGAGCAGCATGCCGAGACCCGCAACACCGAATCCGTAGTGCCAGCCCACGCGCTCGCCCAGGTATCCGGTCAGCAACGGCGCAGCGAGCGCGCCGATGTTGATGCCCATGTAGAAGATCGAGAACCCCGCGTCCCGCCTCGATCCGCCCTCCGGATAGAGGTCGCCGACGATCGCGGAGATGTTCGGCTTGAGCAGCCCCGTGCCGATCACGATGAGGACCAGCCCGACGAAGAACACCTGCTGCGCGAAGATGGCGGACAGTCCGATCGCGAGGTGACCTGCCGTGATGAACAGACCGCCGTACCAGATCGAGCGGCGCAGGCCCAGCCACCGGTCGGCGATCCAGCCGCCCGGCAGAGCGGCCAGATACACGCCGGCCGCGTAGATCCCGACGATCGCCGCGGCCGTCTGTCTGTCGAACGCAAAGCCGCCGCTCGTCAGAGCGGCGGTCATGAAGAGAATCAGGAGCGGCCGGATCCCGTAGTACGAGAAGCGCTCC
>DATHVW010000129.1:0-10149 GCA_035461085.1 Longimicrobiales bacterium
GGCCGCACTGGAGCGCGCCGTGGCGGGTCTGTCCGGAACGGAGAAGAAGCAGGCGATCGACCTGCTTCGCAAGCTCGGCAGATCGGCGGCGGATATCGGCACCGGTTCCTGATGACGTTGCCCATGGCTGGCCGAGCCAGGGAGTGAACATGATTACGAGGGGGTTTCATCACATAACGCTGGTCGCTGCGGAAGCGACACGCACCATCGCGTTCTATCGCGACCTGCTGGGAATATCCCTGATCGCGCAGCAATCCGGAACGCCGGGCGAGGCATCGTCGATGCTGTACTTCGGCAACGATGCGGGTGAGCCGGGAACGCTGCTGGTGGTGATGGAGCGGCCGCACGTCGCAAACGGTCGTCCGGGTGCGGGCGGCATCCACCATTTTGCGCTGACGGTGGAGACGCCGGAAGCGCAGCTGATGTGGAAGCGTCGTCTGCAGGATCACGGCGTGCCGGTGTCGGGACCGTACAACCGCGGCTGGTTCCGGAGCATCTACTTCGCCGATCCGGATGGCCAGATCGTGGAGATCGCTACGCGAGGTCCGGGCTACGCGCTGGACGAGGCCGCGGACGCGCTGGGCAGCGGCATAGTGATTCCGCCGGGGGCCGAGCTGCGCGGCACGCGCGATGAGGCAATGGTACGCGCGCGCACGTACGAAGACCCGGTGCCATCGATCACGCCGGCGATGCGGCTGGACGGCCTGCACCACATAAGCGGGCTCACGGATGATGTCGAGCAGATCGGCGATTTCTACGAGGCCGCGCTGGGCCTGCGACGCGTGAAGCGGAGTGTGAACCAGGATGATCCCTCGATGCCGCACTGGTTCTGGGCGACGTACGACGGTCGCGATGTTGCACCGCGCAGCAGCCTGACCATGTTCGGCCGCTGGGCGAACGGTGGGCAGCAGGCGGTGGGGCGACTCATTCGCGCCGCGGCCGGTGTCGGACAGACGCACGCGATCGCGTTCCGCGCGGACGACGACGAACAATTGCGCGCGTGGCAGAATCACATCCGTTCACTCGGCACGGAGACGACCGACGTGATCGACCACGAGTGGTACAGGAGCATCGAGTTTCGCGCACCGGATGGCCTGCTGATGGAGATATCGACGGACCGGCCGGGCTTCTCACGGGCGGAGGCAGCATGACATCGCGGGATAGCGGCGAGCTCGCGACGGAGATGTACGTCCCGACGGACGCACGCGACGGTGTGCCCGTCATTATCCTGCTCCACGGCCGTGGCGCAGACCGCACCGACCTGTTCTCGATGCGACGGTTCTTCCCGCCGGGGTGGGCCGTGGTTGCACCGGACGCCCCGTTTCCGGCGGCGCCGTGGGGCTACGGCCCCGGCCGGGCCTGGTATCGCTACCTCGGTCGCAACACACCGGAGCCGGAGAGCTTCAGCGCGAGCCTCGCGGCCATCGATCGTCTGGTGGATGCACTGCCACACTCGCTCGGCGTCGCGCCGGGCCGCATCGCGCTCGGCGGTTTCTCGCAGGGCGGCACGGTGAGCCTCGGGTATGCGCTTTCGCATCCCGACCGCGAGCTGCGCATCCTCAACTTCAGCGGCTTCCTCGCCGATCACCCCGCCGTGAACGCAACACCCGATACCGTGCGCAATTCGCGCATATTCTGGGGTCATGGAACACAGGACCCCGCGATTCCATTCGAGCTGGCCGTCGAGGGGCGTGATGTGCTGAGGCGGGCCGGCGCGCAGCTGGATGCGCGGGATTACGGCATCGGTCACAGCATCAGCCAGGACGAGCTGCACGATGCAGTAGCGTGGCTGAACGGGGACTGAGCGATACATTCACGCGTGGCCAACGGGCTGCGTGACGCATGGCCTCCCCATCAGCTGCGCCGGCGTGTCATTCCTCGTGGCTTGGAAGCTGCATACTCCACGGATGTCACACTGGCATCAACGAGGAGGAAGCATGACGGATCACAGAAAGCACATGTCGGACGAAGCGCGTGATGAGAACCCCGGCGCAGGTGAGCAGGCGGGTGAAGGAATCGGCGGCATCGGCGGCACGCTCGCCGGCGCAGGCATCGGCTCGATCGCAGGTCCCGTAGGCACGATCATCGGCGGTATCGCCGGCGCAGTCGGCGGCTGGTGGGCGGGCGAGAAGGCCGGTCGTGCGATAGAAGACATGGGCGACCACGACGAGGATTATCGTCGGCATCACACGGAGGCCGGCCGCTCCGATCTCGACTACGACGAGGCGCGCATCGGGTACGGCGTGGGCCACGTTGCCGGTCGTAATCCGGACTACAAGGGCCGCGCGTTCGACGATGTCGAGCCCGACCTGCGTCGTGGCTGGCGTTACGAGAACCGCGACTACGACGCCATGCGGCCGTTCGTACGTTACGGCTACGAGCGCACGTCGCGCACTCGCGACTAGTCTGTGGGAGTGGGAGTGGGATCGGGGGAGTGAACGTCGTGAGGGGGGTGGGCCCGGGCAGCGTCCCGGCCCGCCACACCCGCTCCCACTCCTTTCGTTACAGCACCGTTCGCGTGATCACCGTTCGCGCGAGCGTACCCTGATCAATCCCTCCTGCGCGACGGACGCGACCAGCAGTCCATCGCGCGTGTAAATACTGCCTCGCGCGAATCCGCGCGCACCCGCAGCCGCGGGACTGTCCATCGTATACAGCATCCAGTCATCAGCCCTGAACGCGCGGTGGAACCAGATCGAGTGGTCCAGCGTCGCTGCCTGCAGCTCCGGGCTGCGGATGCCGAGTGCGTGCGGCTGCACCGTAGTGGCGAGGATGCCATAGTCGGAGGCGTAGGCGAGGGCTGCCTGGTGACTGATGGTGTCGTCGGGCATTTCGCCGATGGCGCACAGCCACATGTGGCGAATGGGCTCGCGTGGCGAATCGTCGAACGGATCCATGTCCACGACGCGGAAGTCGAACGGCCGGTCCTGTGTGAGAACGTCGCGGACCGACTCGGGGATCCGATGGGCGTTCTCGCGGATGTAGGCGATTTCCGGCTTGAGGTCGCGTGCGGCCGTGACGCCGGGCATCTCCGACTGATGCTCGAGTCCTTCCTCGAGCCGGTGGAACGATGCGGACATGTTGAACACCGCCTGGCCGTGCTGGATGGCGGTGACGCGCCGCGTCGTGAAGCTCTTCCCGTCACGGAGGCGATCGACGAAATAGACGATCGGCGCCTCCAGGTCACCCGGCAGTATGAAGTAGCCGTGCATGGAGTGGGCGAAGCGATCCGGCTCGACGGTCCGCTGTGCCGCGACGAGCGCCTGGGCCATGACCTGACCGCCGAAGACACGGCCGCTGCCAATGTCGCGATTACGACCGCGGTATATGTTGAACTCGATCGGCTCCAGGTCGAGCAGATCGAGCAGGTCCTCGATGTTGTAGCTCATGCCCCTCCCGGTCGGACGCGGAACCCACTCTGCAGAACGGCTGACGGGCATCGGACGCGGAACCCACTCTGCAGAACGGCTGATCCGGGCATGATAATGTCCCGGGCGCAGCGTGTATAGCCTCGCGCCCGGGACATGGCACTACGCCCGTGAGCCGTTCTGCACAGTGGGTTCCGCGTCCGATTGGCTAGGGCACGGCTGCTTCCGCCGCAGGCACCTCCACCGTCCGGTCCGTCCGATCACGGAACGCGACGACGAAGAACACCAGCACGGCGGCCGCAAACGCCGCCGGAATGTACCAGAAGTCCCGCCACTGCTCGAGCGTGAGCGATGTCGCATCGCCGAGCACGCGCGCATAGACGTTGCCGGCGATCTGCGCACCGATCAGCATCCCCACACCGTACGTGACCAGCACGAAGAAGCCCTGCGCCTGACCCCGTATCGCAGGAGACGACTTCTTGTCGACGTAAATCTGGCCGGTCACGAAGAAGAAGTCGTAGCAGATGCCGTGGAGCAGGATGCCGGCGGCGATCATCCAGAAGATGGCGTCCGGTGCGGCGAGCGCGAACAGCACGTAGCGCAGCACCCAGGCGCCCATGCCGGCCGCCAGCATCCACTTCACGCCGAGCCGGGCGAAGAAGAGCGGCATCAGCACCATGAACACCGCTTCCGACATCTGCCCGAGCGTCTGAGTCGCGGCGATGCGTTCGACGCCGGCATCGACCAGGAAGATCTGCGTGAAGTTGTAGTACGCGGCGAGCGGAATGCACAGCAGCAGCGATGCCGCGATGAACACGTAGAACGAGCGGCTGCCGAGATGGTCGAGCGCATCCAGGCCGACAATGCTGCGCACCGACATCCTCTGGCCCGCCGCGCGGGGCGGCGTGTGCGGCAGGGTAAACGCATAGAGCCCGAGCAGGATGCTCGCGACCGCCGTCGTGTAGAGCGGAGCCGCCGTCTGCTCCGGCACGCCGCCCGCCACGAACCGGCCGAGCACGAAGCTGATGAACAGACCTGCGACGATCCAGCCGATCGTGCCGAACACGCGTATCAGCGGGAACTGCTTCTCCTGATCGCGGATGTGATGGAACGCGAGCGAGTTCGACAGCCCGAGCGTCGGCATGTAGCACAGGTTGTAGAGCAGGAGCAGCGTGATGAACAGACCCGGTGACTGCACGGCGCCGGGCACGAACAGCATGATTGCGCCGCCCATCAGGTGCAGCGCGCCGAGCACCTTCTCGGTCGCGAAGTAACGGTCCGCGACAAGGCCGAGAAAGAACGGCGCGACGATCGCGGCAATGGGGTTCACGGTGAACGGCCAGTGCGTGAGCGACTCCATGCCGTTGTTCGACATGAAGACGGCGACCGTCGTGTACCAGGCGCCCCAGATGAAGAACTGGAGGAACATCATGGTGCTCAGACGCGCGCTCATGACATCACCGGACCGCTGAGGTTACGCGGGAGCTCCGGCCGACACACCACGTATCTGTAGTTGGGCCGGCTCATGGCAGTTCGCGGATACGGATATTACGGAAGGCGACCCAGTCACCGTGGTCCTGGAGTCCGATGTGGCCGCGGGCTGCAGTGCCGTACGCGGGCCACTCGACGAACTTGCTGTTCGCGACGCGCTGCTTCCAGTCGTCGCTGCCGAGCTCGTACTCGACGATCTTCTGGCCGTTGAGCCAGTGCTCCACGTGATTGCCGTTCACGATCAGGCGCACACTGTTCCATTCGCCGGCCGGTTTCACGACGCCCTCGGGGGCCGGGTGCAGGCCGTAGTTCGCTCCGGCGGCGGTCAGTCTTGAGCCGCCATCGGCATGGCCGGCATCGTCGAGCACCTGCATCTCGGGTGCGCTGTAGTAGATCGGGTCGTCCGACTCGAGCGCGCGGTAGAACACGCCGCTGTTGCCGCGCGGCCGCACCAGCCAGTCGAGGGCCAGCTCGAAGTCTTCGTACTGCTCCATCGTGATGATGTCACCGGCCTCCGCGACGCGTGTCAATGCGCCATCGACGGCCTGCCAACCATCGGGCATGTCGGTGCGGTTGTAGCCGCGCCAGCCGCCGGTGGTGCTGCCGTCGAACAGCAGCTGCCAGCCCTGCTGCACCTCCTCCGGCGTGAGCGCGTTCGCCGGCCGCGCAGCATCGGCGGGCGCACCGGCGGTGCGCTCGTCGGCCGCGCCGGCCGCACCCGTCGCGTTCCTGGCGTCATCCACGTCGGTGTTCCCCGGCGCGCAGCCTGCCGTCGCGACTGCAAGAACGGACACGATCACCAGCAGGTCGCTTCTCTTCCGCATCAGGGCTTCTCCCGCGCATTGCGTTGATGTTCGCGTGCCGCACGCGGTCGAACGTGCGTCCGCCGCGGCCGGCACATTGTCGAATCAGGACAACGGGTACCGGCCCGGTGTCAGAGGCTCCAGCCCGCACGATACTCACGCGTGAGGTACTGGTTCGCGTCGTCGTCGTTCGTAATGCGCATGGTCGCGGGATCGAACACGATCTTCTTTCCCTGCCCTGCCCGGAGCGCCACGATCCCGAGCAGCATGACCTCGGTGAGCGGTGCGGCGTACTCGAACGGGCTCGTCGCCTGCGTCTCTCGCTTGCACGCGCGGATCCAGTTCGTCTCATGGTCGTCGCCGATGCGCGGATATGTCGCGGGCACGGCTTTCGCCCGCTCCATCAGGGCCTCCGGGAAGAGGCGCGGGTTGCGGCCGTACGTCTCGTGCATGAGCACGCCCCACTCCCCGATGTACATCACGCCGCCCTCACGGTTGAGGGCGAGGTCGTCCGGCAGCATCGGGTGGCGCGGCGGCATGAGTCCGCCGTCATACCAGTTCACGCGGACGGGCGGCTGCATGCCGCGTGCGGGGAACTCGTAATGCGCGGTCATCGCCAGCGGATACGTCGCGGGACTCTCGCGCGGCCCGCCGAACGGTGTCGATGTCGCCTCGACGCTGGTCGGATAGCCGAGACCGAGCGCCCAGTACGGATGGTCCAGCAGATGCGCGGCCATGTCACCGAGCGCACCAACGCCGAAGTCCACCCAGCCGCGCCAGTTGAACGGGTGGTAGATCGGATGGTACGGCACATCCGCGGGGCCGAGGTAGAGGTCCCAGTCGAGCGTTTCCGGCACGCGGTAGTCCGCCGCCATTGCAGCGGCTGTCGCCTGCGCGATCGCGCGCGAGTTCCAGCTCGTGCGCGGCTCCGTGGTCGAGCCGTTCGCCTCCTGCAGCTCGGCATATCCGAGCGGCCGTGCGATGCCCTGCGGCCAGATCGGACGGTTCGTCCAGATATGGACCTCGCGCACCGGGCCGATCACGCCCGCCTGGATCCACTCGTTGATCAGGCGCGCCTCATCCATGGAATGCCCCTGATTGCCCATCTGCGTGACCACGCCCGTCGCACGCGCAGAATCGGCCAGGACGCGTGCTTCGTGAACGGTCGCGGTGAGCGGCTTCTGCACGTACACGTGCCTGCCCATCTTCATCGCCATGTCGGCGATCACCGCGTGCGTATGGTCCGGCGTAGCAATCACGACCGCGTCGATGTTCTTCTGCTTCTCGAGCATCTCGCGGAAATCCGTGTAGCGCTGCGCCTTCAGGTACGCCTCCTTCAGCGCGATTCCCTTCGGCCGCTCCTTGCCGTCGCCATCCTTCTGCTTCGACTCCAGCTGCCGCTCGACATACGGGAAATCGACGTCGCAGATCGCGACGATGTTCTCCGCCGTCATGTTCTCCGCGTTCGACATGCCCATGCCACCCGCGCCGATGATCGCGATGTTGAGCTTAGCGCTCGGCGCGACGTGATTCGGGCCGCCGAGGACATGACGCGGGACGATCATCGCGCTCATCGCGGTCGTGGCGCCGGCGACGAAAGTCCGGCGGGACATCGAGGTCGTCGGCGCTTTGCTCTCCGCGGCGGTGTCAGGCGAATTGGAGCTGGGCGGTCGGTTCATGGTTGCTCCGGGAATGTGGAGAGATCTGGTGTCACGGGTTGCTTACGGACGGGCGGGCGCGCGGGCACGCACGCGGGCTCGGGGCGGGCATAGGGAGCTGAACACCTTGATAGGCATTCAAACGCCACGGACATCGCGCGGGAGCGCGCTCTATTCTGACCCGATCCGCTATACCGGCGCCCCGGTCTGCGCGACATCATATCTCAAGGTTTGAGAGGAGGTGCGTTTGGAGCCCATGTTCGACCACGACCGTCTCGAGGTCTACGCTGTCGCCCGTCAGTTCAACCGCGAGGTCAGAGATCTGCTGCCGCAGATTCCCCGCGGGCAGGCCGAGTCGCGAGACAACCTGCGGCGCGCGGCGATGTCGGTGACGCGCAACATTGCCGAAGGCTCCGGCAGGTGGAAGATGCGTGACAAGGTGAACTTCTATCATATCGCCAGAGCCTCCGCCACCGAGTGCGCCTCCAGTCTGGATGAACTCGTCGACTTCGATCTGATAGCGGAGCAGCAGACACTCCGCGCCAGACAGGTGCTCTCGCGCGTGGTCGCAATGCTCACAGCCATGATCCGCTCAGTAGAAGGCCGCTCGGAAGTCAAATGACGATCCAGTTGTAGAGCCGGGCCAATACGGCGCTTCGAACCCCACAGGCCGATACCCACGCCCGCGCGCGTGCCCGCGTGCGCGCCCGTCCGTTCCGTTTGAGGGCCGGCTGGCAGGCAACTCAGTCTGTTATTGTTGCCCCAGTCAACCCTCACGTTGGAAAGCGCACGTCTATGGCTTCCACATCCCCTTCCCCACTTTCGGCACGTACCCGTCCAGCCCTTTCCCCGGAAACTTCAGCGTCTTTCCTTCCTCAGCGCTGCGATACGCAGTCATCAACAGCTTCACGACCTCGAGTCCATCATCGAACGTGAGATCAGGTTTTTCACCGCGGCGGAAAGCGCGGACGAAGTGGCGGTCCTCCGCTTCGTAGCCGTACGCGACCCATTCCTCGGCCACGACCGGCATCTGTCCGACTTCCGCGTTCTGCTTCTCTACCAGGTCCTCGCCCGCGGGTCCTGTGACCTCGCGGCTGAAGAACAGCTTGAGGCCGCTGTCGAGCGTGTTCCATGACATCGAGTACTCGGGTCCGAGGAGCTCCGCGGACAGGCGCAGGCCGGCGCCGACGTAGCTCCATGATGTCGTCGCTTCGCCCAGCACGCGCTGGCCGTCCGCGGTCTCGAACTCGATCATCACACTGGCGAAGTCCTCGGACGGCCGCTTCGTGTAATCGACGTCGCGTCCCATCGTCTTCATCAGCTGCTTCGCGTAGCGCGGCTGAGTCCACTTGAGGCTCGCGATGTGGCCGGTGACACGCACGGGCTTCAGTGTCGCGCGCGCGGCGCCCGGCTCGGTCAGCAGGTGACGGACGACCTCGACCGAGTGGCACATCATGTCGTTCAGGACGCCACCGCCCTGGAGGCTGCCCTGCCAGAACCAGGGCATGTGCGGACCGCTGTGCTCCTCGGCGGCGCGCGCGAGATACGGCCGGCCGGTGAGCGCGGCGCCGCGGGCCCAGAGCAGCTTGCGGCCGGTCTCGACCTGCGGTGCGAACAGCTGGTTCTCCAGGTAGCCGTGATTGAGCTTGACGCTCTTCACGAGCTCCAGCACCTGCTTCGCTTCGGCGACATTGCGCGCGAGCGGCTTCTCGCATGCGATGCCGCGCAGCTCGCCGCGGCCGCTCCGTATCGCGTCGACGATCTCCGCGACGTTCTCGACGCGCGCCTGGTTGGGTCCGCACAGCCAGATCGCATCGATGCGCGGGTCGGCGACCATGTCACCAATGGAGCGGAACGCACGTGCGTCGCCCACCTCGAGCTCGCGCGCGAGCGCGGCCGCGGCCTCTGCGTTCTTCCGCGTCGGGCTGAAAATGCCGTAGACGTCAGCATCGCGGACGCCGGTGAACGCGCGCAGATGGAACTGCGTGTTGAAGCCGCTGCCAATGAAGCCAATGCCGAGGCGATCGCTCATGCCCGGCCCTCCATCACGTCATAGCTGACGCCGAGCTTGTCGAGCGCCTCCTGCGGACAACCCTGCCACTGTGCGACGAACTCGTTGCCGCGGAACTCGAGGTCCTCGTAGCCGATTTTGCTCGAGAAGAAACCCGCGGCCGTCATGTCGCGAAAGCTGTTGAAGAAGTCCACACCATCCTCCATCTCCTCGGGCGCGCGCGCGGGCCACGCAATGTCATCGAGCAGGGCGCGCCGGTCGGCATCCGATGCATCGGCGAAGGCGACGTCGTAGCGACGGCCCGACTCGGCGTCGAGCCACGCCAGGCCGTCGCGGAACCGCTGCTGCCGCGACTCGGACGACTCATTCAGCATGAAATCCATGAACTCCGGCACCAGTGCATCCGTGGCACTGCCCGACTTGTCATCGGCGGGAATGACCATGTCGGCGAGGAGTCGGACCGTGCGCCATTCGGACGGTGTGAAGAACTGCGGCTCGAGCGGCAGGCCCGAGAGCTCGTCTACCTGGAGCGCGGCGCGGCCGATGTCCTGCAGGCTGCAGCCGAGCGAGCCGGCGAGCGGCACGAGCGCCATCAGACGCAGCGCCTCGCGGCGCGTCATGTCAGCCATGGTTCACTCCGGTATGCGGGTGCGTGCACGGGCAGCTCATCACAGCGCCCCCTGGCTGCGCTGCTCCATGATGTAGTCGCTCGCGCGCCAGGCGAGCGCCATGATCGTCCACGTCGGGTTCTTGTCCGCCTGCGATACGAATGGCGCGCCATCGACAGCGAACAGATTCGCGACATCGTGCGCCTGGCA
>DATHVW010000130.1:0-55017 GCA_035461085.1 Longimicrobiales bacterium
ACCACTCGCTGAAGAAGGAGTGGGAGGACAAGGGGATCATCTTCGAGTCGATCGAGGATGGACTGCGGACGTATCCGGAGCTGTTCCGCGAGCCTTTCGGCACGGGGGTGCCCACGTCGGACAACAAGTTTGCCGCCCTGAACTCGGCGGTCTGGTCGGGCGGCTCATTCGTCTACATCCCGAAGAACGTGAAGGTGGACATTCCGCTGCAGGCCTACTTCCGCGTGAACGCGGAGAAGATGGGCCAGTTCGAGCGGACGCTGATCATTGTCGACGAGGGAGCGGAAGCGCAGTACATCGAGGGGTGCACGGCGCCGGTGTACTCGACGGAGTCGTTCCACTCGGGCGTGATCGAGATCATCGTGAAGCCGGGCGCGCGGTTCCGCTACGTGACGATTCAGAACTGGTCGAACAACATGTACAACCTCGTGACGCAGCGCGCGATGGTGCATGAGCATGCGACCATGGAGTGGCTGGACGGGAACCTCGGGTCGAAGCTGACGATGAAGTATCCGTCGTGCTACCTGGTGGGACCGGGAGCGCACGGCGAAATACTGTCGATAGCCTATGCCGGAGACGGGCAGCACCAGGACACGGGGGGCAAGGTGGTGCATGCGGCGCCGAACACGACGTCGCAGATCATCTCGAAGTCGATCTCGAAGGGGACGGGCCGTTCGTCGTATCGCGGGTTGTGCAAGATCTACGATGGTGCGGAGAACGCGAAGTCGAACGTGGAGTGTGACGCGCTGCTGCTGAACGAGACATCGCGCACGGACACGTTCCCGTACATCGAGATCGAGGAGCAGAGCGCGAGTGTCGGTCACGAGGCGACGGTCTCGATGATCGGTGCGGAGCAGCTGTTCTATCTCATGAGCCGCGGTCTGTCGGAGGAGGAAGCGAGTGCGATGATCGTGCGCGGCTTCATCGAGCCGATCGCGAAGCTGCTGCCGCTGGAGTACGCCGTGGAGCTGAATCGTCTGATCGAGCTGGAGATGGAGGGATCAGTTGGCTAGTACAATGACGGCTCCGGGTACGGGCGCCGCCTACGACCAGGATGCATTCGACGCGCACAACCGGGCGGGCCCGTCGTGGCTGCGCGACTGGCGGCGCGATTCGTTCGGCGACTTCCAGACGCTGCCGCTGCCGACGACGGCGCTCGAGGAGTGGCGCTACACGGACCCGAAGCGGCTGAAGTGGGACCGGGTCCGGCTGGCGCCGGACGCCTCCACGGCCGCGGTCCCCGAGGTCGAAGCGAAGTGGCTGAAGGAGCGGACGGCCAGTGGCCGCGTGCTGCAGGTCGGCACGCACCTGGTCCAGATCGAGCTGGATGATGCGCTGCGCGCGAAGGGCGTGATCCTCATGGATCTCGCGGTTGCGGCGGAGGAGCATCCGGAGCTGGTGCGGAAGCATCTAGGGAGCGCGGTTGACGAGCGCGCCGGCAAGTTCGCAGCACTGAACGGCGCGTTCTGGTCGGCGGGCGTGTTCCTGTACGTGCCGCGCGGCGTGCGCATCGACGCTCCGATCCGGGTGCTCCGGCACCTGACGGACGCGGGCGCGGCGTACTTCCCGCGCACGCTGATCGTCGCGGAGGAGGGCAGTCACGTCGGCTTCGTGGAAGAGCTGGACTCGCCGGACTTCGACACGCCTGTGTTCTCGTGCGGCGCGGTGGAAGTTATCGCGGGCAACGCGGCCGACGTGCAGTACGTTGCGCTCCAGCGGTATGGCGCGAACGTCCATCACCTCTCGACGCAGCGCACCATCGCGGGACGCGACGCCAACCTCGACACGCTCGTGGTGAATCTGGGCGCGTCCGTGGCGCGCGTGGATCTGCTCGCCTCGCTGCAGGGGCCGGGCTCGCGCAGTGACATGCTCGGCCTCTACTTCGGTCGTGGGGATCAGCATTTCGACCACTCGACCCGGCAGGACCACACCGTACCGCACGCGACGAGCGACCTGCTGTACAAGGGTGCACTGACGGACAGTGCGCGCGCGGTGTTCCGCGGGCTGATCAAGGTGTTCCCGAAGGCCCAGCGGACGGATGCGTATCAGACGAACCGCAATCTGATCCTGTCGAAGAAGGCGGAAGCGATCGCACTGCCGAACCTCGAGATCGAGGCCGACGATGTGCGCTGCTCGCACGCCGCGACGGTCGGTCAGCTGGACGAGGAAGAGCTGTTCTACATCATGAGCCGCGGCATCTCGCGGGAGATGGCGGAAAAGCTCGTAGTGTTCGGTTTCTTCGGCGAAGTGCTGGACCGGCTGCCGATGCCGGGAGTGGTGGAAGAGCTGCGGCGCGCCATCGAGGAGCGTATCACGGCATGAGTGTGCCGGATGGCGCGGCGGGCAGTTTCGTACGCGTGGCCAGTGAGGCCGATCTCCCGCCGAACACGCTGCTCAGTGTAGAGCTCGGGGACATCAAGGTGTGTCTGGCGAACGCGGATGGTCAGATCTACGCGTTCAAGGACAACTGCACGCATCGCGACTTCCCGCTCTCGGCGGGCGAGATCGATGATGGGACGGTGGAGTGCACGTGGCACGGCGCGCGGTTCGACATGGCGACCGGCCGTGCCACGCGGCTGCCGGCGATCAAGCCCGTCCAGACGTACGAGGTCCGCGTCGAAGACGGTGAGATCCTGATCGCCATGGACGACTGATGACATGAGTACCGCCGCACCCCTCATCGACGTTGCAGCGATCCGTCGCGACTTTCCGATCCTCGGCACGAGCACGGAGGACGGGCGCCCTCTCATATACCTCGACAACGCGGCGACGTCGCAGAAGCCGCGCGTCGTCATCGATGCCTTGCGTCATTACTACGAGAACGACAACTCGAACGTGCACCGCGGGCTGTACGACCTGTCGCGACGCGCGACCGAGGCGTACGAGCATGCGCGCGACCGCATCGCGCGCTTCATCAACGCGCCGTTCGCCGATGAAGTGATCTGGGTGCGCGGTGCTACGGAGGGGCTGAACCTCGTCGCGCACTCGTGGGGCGGCGCAAACCTGAAGGCCGGTGACGAGATCGTGCTCAGCGTGCTGGAGCACCACTCGAACATCGTGCCCTGGCAGCTGATTGCGGAGCGGACGGGCGCAGTCGTGAAGTTCGTGGACATCGACGAGCAGGGGCGGATCCGGCTGGACGAGCTGCGCGAGACCGTCGCGTCGGGGAACGTGCGGTTGGTATCGATCGCCCACGTGTCGAACGCCATCGGCACGATACATCCGGTAGCCGAGATCGCGCGCATCGCGCACGCCGCAGGTGCGCTGCTCATGGTGGACGGCGCGCAGGGTGCACCGCACCTCGAGGTCGATGTGCAGGCGCTCGGCTGCGATTTCTACGCGCTGTCCGGCCACAAAATGTGCGGGCCAATGGGGATTGGCGCGCTGTGGGGCCGCCGCGAGCTGCTCAATGAGATGCCGCCGTACATGGGCGGCGGCGAGATGATCGATTACGTCGGGACGGACGGCTCCACGTACAAGCAGGCGCCGCATCGTTTCGAGGCGGGCACGCCGAACGTGGCCGGCGCGATCGGGCTCGCCGCGGCGGCCGACTATCTGGAAGGTATCGGGCATGAAGCACTGTGGTCGCACGAGCAGGAGCTGACGCGTTACGGACTGGAGCGGCTGGGCGGCCTGGAGGGCGTGACCGTCTTCGGTCCGATCGACCCGACCGAGCGGTCGGCAGTATTTTCGTTCGCGCTCGAGGGCGTCCATCCGCACGATGTCGCGACGATCGTCGATGCCGAGGGCGTCGCAGTGCGCGCCGGACACCACTGCTGCCAGCCGCTCATGCGCCGGCTCGGCGTGCCGGCGACCACGCGCGCGTCATGCTACCTGTACAACACGCCGGACGAGGTCGATGTGCTCGTGAGGGCGCTGGAACGGGCGCGCGCGCTCTTCGGGTGATGAGGGCACTGAGTTCGTGCTTCTCCGGTCGCGGGGTGAGCCGGGCTCGTTTATTCACCACAGAGCACACGGAGCACACAGAGGTGTGTTGCTTCGGGGTGCGTGGGCCAGAGATGCGCGCCGGCTGAGCCTGGTTCGTTGTTGTTGTTAAACAGAAAAAGGATGGCGGCCGTACCGGTAAGCAGGAATCACCACCACAACCGCAGACCCCGGCAAATCCGTACTCTGTGTGCTCTGTGTGCTCTGTGGTGAAAAAAGTTCGTTGTTTCCCCTGCCCCCACTCCCCTGCTCAACCTGTCAACCCGTTGCTCCCCCCCTCTCACCGTGTTTTCTTTCGCGCGATGACACACTCACCGTCGTACGGGTCTGATTGCCTACACCCTCGTCATCGTACCTGAATCAGCTCAATGCCGAGCAGCGGTCCGCCGTGCAGCGCACGGATGGGCCGGTGCTGATTCTTGCCGGTGCGGGTTCCGGCAAGACGCGCACGCTCGTGTATCGCATTGCGCACCTGGTGAGGAGCGCGCGGGTGGATCCCGGCCGCATCGTGGCGGTGACGTTCACGAACAAGGCTGCCATGGAGATGCGCGATCGTGTGCGCGAGTTCGCGGGCGATGAAGCGAAGCGCGTGACGATCAGCACGTTCCATTCGCTGGGCGTGCGGATACTGCGGGAGCACGGCGAGCGGCTCGGCCTGCCGAAGAAGTTTGCGATCTACAGTGCGGCGGATCAGATGGGTGCGCTGAAGAGTGCGTGTCGCGAGATCTCCATCGATGACGACAGCTTCGACCTGAAGCGGGTCATGCGGCAGATCTCGGACTGGAAGACGCGCGGGCTTGCTCCGGTGGACGCGGTGAAGCACGTCGCATCGGAGGAGGCGCGTGGCAACCGCTCCGACGACTATGCCGTGCTCTCGGCCGACGCATACGGTCGCTACGAGGAGACGCTGCGCGCGTGCGGTGCCGTCGATTTCGACGACCTGCTGCTGCTCACGGTTCGTCTGCTGCGCGAGGATGAGACGGTGCGGCAGGCGCTCTGGAAGCGCTGGCATTATTTCATGATCGACGAGTACCAGGACACGAACGCGGTCCAGCTCGAGATGGCCCGGATCCTTGCGGGCCCGCGCCGGAATCTGTGCGTCGTGGGCGATGACGATCAGTCGATCTACGCATTCCGCGGTGCGGACGTCGCGAACATCCTGGAGTTCGAGCGACATTTCCCCGGGACCACCGTCATCAAGCTGGAGCAGAACTACCGCTCGACCCAGCGTATCCTCGCCGCCGCGAACGCGGTGATCGCCGGAAACCGGCACCGTCACGACAAGACGCTGCGCACGTCCAACCCGATCGGTCCGCCGCTCGACCTGTGGACGCACGAGACGGACATGGCGGAGGCGGAAGCGGTCGCGCGGGAGATCCAGGTGCGGCGGATGACGCGGAAGATGCGGTGGGAGGATTTTGCGGTCCTGTACAGGACCAACCCGCAGTCGCGGGTTCTGGAGGAAGCGCTGCGCGCGCAGAACATCCCGTATCGCGTAGTCGGCGGCACGTCGTTCTTCGAGCGGAAGGAGGTCGTGGACTGTCTCGCCTACCTGCGCGTGGTGGTCGCGCCGGACGACGAGATCGCGCTCCGGCGCGTCATCAACTGGCCGACGCGAGGCATCGGCCGGACCACGGTGCTCAAGCTCGCAACGCTGGCGAACGACCGGCGCGTACCGTTCGGCAGGCTGCTCGACTCGATCGTCCCGGACGATGTCGGTGCTGCGCCAGCCGTCGCCATCGCAGCGTTCCAGCACCTGATGAAGAGCGCCCGCCAGACGCTCGGAGCGGCAGAGGCGGCCGCAGCAATGCCGCCGCCCGCGCAGGAACATGGATTTCCACCGCTCGCGGCGTGGGCCGACGCGTTCTTCAGGAGCCTGGCGATCGAGGACGCGCTTCGTGACGAGCATCGCGACCGCACGATCGAGAACCGGATCGACAACGTGCGGGATCTCGTCGGCACGATCGCACGCTACGAGCGGAAGGTCTGGGCGGAGACGGGCACGGACGACTGGGAGCCGCCATCGATGTCGGACGCACTGGCGCGGCTCACGCTGGCGGAGATGGATGACAGGGAGGATGAGCAGGAGCAGGGTGGCGTTACGCTGATGACGCTGCACTCCGCGAAGGGACTCGAGTTCAGCGACGTATTCATCGTCGGGCTGGAGGAGGGCATCCTCCCGCATGCCAGGTCGCTTGCAGGCGAGGGATCGGACGAGTACGCCGATCCGCTGTCGGAGGAGCGACGTCTGCTGTATGTGGGCATCACGCGAGCCATGCACCGCCTGGGTCTGTCGTACTGCCTGAGCCGGAAGCGCGGCGGCAGTGCCGCCGTTACGCTCCCGTCCCGGTACCTGGACGAGATCCCATCAGATCTGATCGAGGCCCGCGACGCGGTCACGACGCTGACGCCGGAGGAGTCCACATCGCTGCGCACGAACTTCTTCTCGACCATGAAGGACATGCTGGCGGAGTGAGCGGCCTGCCCGCAGGCCCGCCCCGGACGATGCCGCCGAGCGCGGTCACACCCCTTCCCCTCCCCGCGAAAAACCGGCAGAATAGACGAATGACCATCGATCGCAGCACGCCGCCCCTGAACTCGCTCTTCCAGGAGCTGATCCTCGAGCACTACAAGCGGCCGCGCAACAAGGGTGAGCTGCCGGACCCGGACGTAACGGTCCACATGAAGAATCCGACGTGCGGCGACGAGGTACACCTCCAGATGCGGGTGCGCGACGGCGTCATAGAGGAAGCCAGGTTCGTGGGGGAGGGCTGCTCCATATCGCAGGCGTCGATCTCGATGATGACGCAGCTGGTGACGGGAAAGCCGGTGGCGGAGGCCCTCGAGCTGGCGGGCCGGTTCACCGAGATGATGCACGGTGACGCCGAGGCGGCGCGCGACAAGCGGATGGGCGACCTGCGCTCACTCGCGGGAGTCGCGAAGTTCCCCGTCCGTGTGAAATGCGCGCTGCTCGGCTGGAACGCGCTCGAGGAAGGCGTCGGCAAGGCAGAATAGCGTTCTGCTGAGCAGCTTGGCAGCTGTGCTAGCTGTCTTCTCTCGTCCGTATCTCCGCCATCCTGACCTCGATCTCCTCGATCAGCTCGCGCAGACGTTGCCCGTGCGCACGCCGGAACCGCATTACACAGAGACAGCCGTCCGCCCATGGCAGGGCGTTCAGCACGCCATCCGCAGCGGCATCGATCAGGAGACGCGGCGATTTGACGGAGCCGCCGGTCATGGACACGCGCTCGATGTCGGCCAGAGGAATACGCGTGGTATGCGGCGCTGCGTCCGCGGGTGCGCCTTCGAGGAAGAAATCGATGATGAGAAAATCGCCCTCGAGTCGTACGTTGCCGCGGATGGCCCGTGCGGAGACGTGATGCGTGCGGATCTCATCGCGGTCGAGCTCGAAAGGCAGGGACGTCGTTCTCACTCAGGACCGCCCGTTTGAGCCGTGCATTTAGAACTCGTCGAGGAGACGGAAACAGCGATCGACGCGGAACAGGGCATCGATGGCGGCCGCATCGCCGTCGCATTCGGCGAGGCCGAGGTTCAACGCCTCCTTCACACTCAGCTCGCCGGCGAAGATCTGCGCGAATGCGGCGGCGGACAGCTGAAGCAATGGCCGTACCGTGCCGCGCCTGACAGAGGTGCGGCTGCCATCATACTCGACCTCGAAGGGTCCGCTGTTGGAATCGACGATGTCGTCGATTACGCGGAGCCCGAAGCGCATCGGTGCGGCAGGCCCCCAGCGCAGCCGCCTGTCGATGGCCTTCGGCACGTCGAGCACGCGCATCATCGGTCCACGTATAATGCGGGCGACGGGCGCCCACAGGTAGCGAGCGGGCTGGAATCCTGGAGTGCGCGGCTCGGAGAGGCGGTGCGCGAAGCGCTCGTCGGGGGCGGCCTCATACTGGATGATGCGCCATGAGTCGCGCTGCGCGGAAATCCAGCCGAGGATCGCTTCATAGGCGTCGTGCCCGGCCGCCACGATCTCGCGGATGACGAGCGGCTTGTCGTCGGGCGCGGACGACCTGCCGAAGCGGACGATCGCGTAGCCCTGCACGGCGTCTCCGCCCGTGATGTAGACGTGTGTCGAGTCGCCTTCCAGGTGACTGCGCCAGATGCGCGGTGTGCGGGCGATCATGCCGTTCGTGTCGCAGGCGACGCGGTCGTAGCAGGCCGCGATCGCGCCGCTGTCGTCCGGTCCCGCGCGAGTGACCAGCGCTCCGCGCCCGACCTCTCCCAGTGATTCGGGGCGGAACCGGTAGGCGTGCAGCTCGCCGGTCATGCCCCAGCCCAGCGCCTGATAGAATGACGGACGGAACGGGTAGAGCATGCTGAGCACATCGCCGCGCTCGCGTGCGACGTGAATGGCGTGCTCGCACAATTCACGTCCCACGCCGCGACGTCGTGCGGTCTCATCGACCGCGACAGACGCCAGCCCCATCATCCGGAACGCTGTGCCGTGCATGTGCTGAGTGAGGGCATAGGCGCGGAATGCGCCTGCAATGCGCCCGGCGCGCTCGGAGATCCAGGCGGACTCGACGCCGCCGAAGACGCCGCCCGTCTCGAGGTGCCGCACGCGCTGCTCCACGGTCCGTTCACCGGGGAATGCGCGAGCCCACAGGCTGGCCAGGGCGAGGATGTCGCTGTGCTCTGCATGGCGGATCATGGCCGGATCATGTGGCGGCAGGCGAACAATGGCAAGCGATGACGGTGTGGCCGGCGGCTTGCGGCCGGGAGTACAAAGCGCCAAGATCGGCTGAACTCCTGAAGGGATGGATTATGCCCAGACGCGTGGCCGTGATCGCCGGCTGCCGCACCCCATTCGCGCGCGCCGGGACCGCGCTCAGCCAGATGAGTCCCGTGCAGCTCGGCACTGTCGCCGTGCGCGAGCTCATCAACCGGGCCGAGCTCGACGCGTCCATTGTCGATGGGCTGATCTTCGGCACGGTCGTGCCATCCATCCTGGCGCCGAACGTCGCGCGCGAGGTGACGCTGGAGGCCGGGCTGCCGCCGACGGTCCAGGCATTCAGCGTCGGCAGGGCGTGTGCGTCCTCGAATCAGGCGATCACGTCCGCGGCCGAATCGATCCTGCACGGATACGGCGACGTGTACGTGACCGGCGGCGTCGAGATCCTCTCGGACGTGCCGATGCTGCTGTCGCGCAGCATGCGTGATGCGCTGCTGAGCGCGTCGAAGGCGAAGACGGTCGGGGGTCGCGCGAAGGCGCTCGCGGGAATCCGCCCGAAGGACCTCGCACCGATCACTCCGGCCATCGCGGAGCCGTCGACGGGTGAGACGATGGGCGAGAGCGCCGAGCGGATGGCGAAGGAGAACGGGATCACGCGGGAGGCACAGGATCGGTGGGCTCTGCGGTCGCATCAGCTGGCGGCGCAGGGCACGGCGGACGGGCGTCTCACGGCGGAGATCGTTCCGACGTTCATCCCGCCGAAGTACGAGGAAGTGGTCGACAGCGACAACGGTATCCGGAGTGACACGACGGCCGAGAAGCTCGCCGCCCTGAAGCCGGTGTTCGACCGTCGCTACGGCAGCGTGACGGCCGGCAACGCGTCGCCGCTCACCGATGGGGCGAGCGCCGTGCTGCTGATGAGCGAGGAGCGCGCGAAGGAGCTGGGGTACGAGCCGCTCGGATACATCCGCAGCTGGCACTACACGGCGCTGTCGCCGAAGGACCAGCTGCTGCAGGGGCCGGCGTACGCCGCGCCCGTGGCCCTGGACCGCGCGGGCGTGACGATGAACGACATCGAGCTGTGGGAGATCCACGAGGCGTTTGCGGCGCAGGTCCTGTCCAACCTCCAGGCCATGGACTCCGACGAGTTCGCGCGCACGAAGCTGGGCCGCGACCGCAAAACGGGCATCATCGATGAGGACCGGATCAACGTGATGGGCGGCAGCATCGCGATCGGCCATCCATTCGGCGCGACGGGTGCACGGTTGACGACCACACTGCTGAACGAGATGAAGCGCCGCGATGTGAACGTCGGCCTGATCACGGTATGTGCGGCGGGCGCGATGGGTTTCGCGATGGTCCTGGAACGGTAAGTCCGTTGTGGCGCAGGCCTTGCCGTCCTGCCCATGAGTACATCAGACATCAGAGTGAAAGGACGGTTGCATGGGTGCGGACATGCTCGAGCGCGACGACCTGAGCGTCTACATCGTCGCCGGAGTGCCCAAATCGTTCAAACGGAAGCTGCAGGCGTTCGTCGCCGAGGAAGCGAAGAGCGGCGACGGTGAGGTGATGCTGCTCGAGGACGGCTTTGCCGACTGGATCGTGTCACGGCTGGCCGACGAGAAGCGGCCGCGGTCCAATCGCACGCCCGCCTCGAAGGCGCTGTGGAGTGCGTTCAGCGCACTGAGCGCGGCGCGCTATCATCTCCAGCACTCGGAGGAAGAGGAACGGGTTCGCGAGCTGCGGCAGAAGGTCGAGGAGTTGTGGCGCGAGACCAGTCCCATGTTCCCGGAAGAAGGTCCCGCGGCCGAGGCGGATGAAGACAAGGATACGGGGGATGACAAGGCGGGCGCATCGTGATGCGCCCGCCGTTCTGCCAGTGAACGCTGCACCGGCTGAGCTAGCGGCCGGCGTATGAGGGGTCGCGCCGCGCCCGCACGGCGGCGCCCTCACGCGTGTGCACGACATCCCCTCCGACAATCGTGTAATCCACCTGCACATCGCCGATCGTGACAGGGTCGATGCGGGTAAGGTCTTCCGACAGCACGACCAGGTCGGCCAGCGCGCCGACACGGATCGTACCGAGGCGGTCCTCCATGAATGCGCCGAACGCGTTTGCCGCCGTGTAGGCGTGCAGCGCTTCCGCCACCGTGATCTTCTGCTGCGGGACCCAGCCGTCCGGGTTGGCGCCGTCGATCGTACGTCGCGTGGTCGCGGCGTATATGCCCAGGAGCGGATCGATTGGCGCGACCGTCCAGTCGCTGCCGAACGTCAGGTTCGCGCCGCTGTCGAGCAGTGAACGGAACGCATACGTCCGCTGAATCCGGTCTGCTCCGATACGCTTCTCCGCCCAACGACCATCATCGATCGCGTGATACGGCTGCATGGAGGGGAGCACACCCATCTGTGCGAGGCGTGGGATGGCCGCGGCGGACAGGTGCTGCGCGTGCTCGATGCGGAAGCGACGGTCGCGCGCGCCGTTGGCCTCGGCGGCGGCATCGTAGACATCGAGCAGCCAGTCGTTCGCGCGCTCACCGATCGCGTGCACGACGACGTGCAGGCCCGCGGCATCGGCATTGATGATCCAGGTGCGCAGCTGCGCGGTATCGGTCACCATGAGGCCGCTCGTGCCGGGCTCATCCTCGTAGGGCTCGTAGAACCAGGCCGTGGTCGAGCCGAGAGAGCCGTCCACGAAGCCCTTGAGCCCGCCCCACTGCAGCAGGTCGTCGCCACGGCCGTTCGCGGCGACGAAGTCGCGCAGCCGCTCCCACGTCGCCAGAGGCACGAAGGAATAGATGCGCATGCGCAGCTCGCCAGCGGCCTGCGCGCGACGGTATGCCTCGAGATCCGCCCAGTCGCCCATGTCCTGCACCATCGTCACACCACGCGACAGCGCGTGCGCCTGGGCGCGCCGAAAGGCTTCGTCGCGCTCCGACGGACTGGAGGCGGGCATGACGCGGTATACGAGCGACATCGCTTCGTCCTTCAGTACGCCCGTCGGCTCACCCGTTGTCTCATCGCGCACGATCGTACCGCCCGCCGGGTCCGGCGTATCGCGCGTGATCCCGGCCAGCTCGAGCACGCGCGTGTTGACCACCATCATGTGACCGTCGAGCCGGCTGACGGCGACGTAGTGCTGCGCAGACACGGAGTCGAACCACTCACGCCGCGGCAGTGGTGCGCCCGGCCACATCTCGTGGTCCCAGTCGCCACCCGTGATCCACCGGTCGGCCGGCAGCGTACGCGCGAACGCGCCTATGCGCGCGGTGAACTCCTCCGGCGTGGCCGAGCTGCGCAGGTCCACACTGCCGAGTTGGAAACCGCCACTGATGAAATGCGTGTGATCGTCGATGAAGCCGGGAGCGACGAACCGTCCGCGCAGATCGATCGTGCGCGTCGCTGCTCCATCGTACGCACGCAGATCGGCCGCAGTGCCGACGGCGATGATGCGGCCATCGCGAATCGCGACGGCTTCCGCGGCAGGCGCAGCGGCATCGCCCGTCCACACGACACCGCCCGTGAGCAGCAGGTCGGCCGTGTTGTCCGCAGCCGCGCAGCCGGTGAGCAGCGTCGGAATCAGCAGGAGCAGTGCAGGGCGTTGCGACATGTTTTCCGCCTCATGATAAAGTGTAGTCAAACCGTTTGACTATGCGACGTTACGCGTTACCAACCTGTTCCAGAAATGCATCAGTCGCTGTCACACCGATGTGTTTTCATTCGTTGTATGAGTGTCGCATGTTCGCTTCCCACAACGATTGGATTCGAGGTCCGGCATGGGCACGCGGAATGCGTTGTTCGCGAGACGGCCGCTAAAACGGGCGACCGCTGCACCCAATCCATGGGAGGTGCCTATTCGCACTTTGAGTGTGAGTCTCGTGGCCGTCGCTGCGATCGCGGCCAGTCTCCTGCTTACCCGTACGCGCGAAGAGCGTGATATCAATGATATCGCGAACACCGGCGAGAATGTGCCGGCACGTTTCAAGCTGGACGCGATCAGGGAAGCGGGCCTCTAAACCGCACCGCAGGGCAGGTCCGCAAGAAGCGCGTGCGTCCCCAGGACGTCCGCGCTTTTTTGTCGGACAGTCGGACGCGGCACCCATTCTTCCGTCCGGCCGATCGCATTATGAAAACGCCCCGGAGCCTCATGGCCCCGGGGCGTTCTGGTAGCAGCGTCATGTCCGGTCGGGCCATTCGGCAGAACGGGTGCCGCGTCCGGCAGGCGACACCGCGTCCGGCAGGCGACTCCCGCGGCCTGCGCCAGCACAGACGCCGACGCCGACGCCAGCGCCGCGGCTATTCGAAGTGGGCGCGGTTCTTCTCGATGTAGTTGGTCCACTCGGGCGGGACATCGGTATCCGGGAAGATAGCCGTGACGGGGCACTCCGGTTCGCACGCACCGCAATCGATGCACTCGTCCGGATGGATGTAGTACTGGTCCTCGCCTTCATAGATACAGTCCACCGGACAGACCTCGACGCAGCTTGCGTCCTTGGTGCCGATGCACGGTTCGGCGATCACATATGGCATTTCCGGAAACCCTCCCCGGCTACTGATAAAGGCAACAGCTACGGCGGAATGATAGTGCAACCCGTGCGCCGCCGCTGCAAGACCGCCGCCGGACGGCTGCTCTCAGCCCGGGAGGATGAGGCGGCGCTCGAAGGCGTCCGCCCAGCGCTCGAGCCGCCGCGCGATCAGTGCGGAGACCCGTTGCGCTGCGGGAACGTACGTCGCGCGGATCTGTGAATGGAACGCAGCCCGGTCGATGTCGCTGCGCAGATGGATGTGGCGGGCGTGGTCGAGACGCTCGGCCACGGTGATGAGGCCCACATCGATGTCGGCGGTGACGATCCGCTCGAGCAGCTCATCACCCGCATGCTCCGGCCGGGGCACTTCTGCGACGATCGCGCGCAGCCGCTCGACGGGCGGCTCGGGAGCGAGCGAGGGATCCACGGTGTCGACGAATGCGGCAGCGGCGAGTGCATCCACGCTGCGACAGTCGCCGTCCGCGATCATGATCCGGATGGTGCGGGCGGGGTGCAGATAGCGCGGGTCGTGGTCGTCATCAATGGCCGCGTCGCGCGCGGCCAGGGACTCGGCGAGGGCGCCGCGCACGATGTTCGCACCGGCGGGCGGGAGTACGGCGCGTGCCTCGATCGTGACGCGCTCGAGCATCGACTGGGCGCGCGAGCGCACGGTGCTCAGCCGCTGTCCGGCAGCCACTGCTCCTCGTCGATGCCGGCGTGGCGGTTCTCGCGCCGCGCCCAGACGAACAGCAGATCAGACACGCGGTTCAGGTAGACGATGATGGAGGCCGCGACGCCATCATTCGGGTCGGCAGCCTCACCGGCGGCGCGGGCGAGTCGAACCACTTCACGTTCGGCCCGGCGGCATACCGTGCGCGCGACGTGCAGCGCGGCGCCACCGGGCGACCCGCCCGGCATGACGAACGCGTGCAGCTCGGGCAGATCCGTCTCCGCCTCGTCGATCCAGCGCTCGAGCTCCGCAATGCGCGGTTCCGGCAGCGGAGGGAGTTTCGGCGGGCGTGCACCGGGACGGACCACGGTAGCGAGGTGCGCGCCGATCGTGAACAGGTCGGGCTGAAGCTCCGGTAAACGGCTGGCGATGACGGGCTCGCCCACCTGGGAGATGGCCCAGCCAATCATCGCATTGAGCTCGTCTACCGCGCCGTACGCCGCGACGCGCGGGTTCGACTTGGGGACGCGACCTCCGCCGAACAGGCCGGTCTCGCCTTCGTCTCCGGTGCCGGTATAGATACGCTGAACCATCAGGTAACCGCGGGTTCGAGCAGCTCGAGCGTACCGCGCGTGGCATCGAGTCTCGCGCGGACGCCGAGCGGCAGTGTCCAGTTGTCCGGCTCGTGGCCGATCGGCAGCTGCATCACCGCGGGCACACCGGCATCGTCGGAGAACTCGCGGAGAAGCGCCTGTACATCCTTTTCCCCGCCGCAATCCGTGAACCGGCCGAAGGCGAGGCCGGCGACGCCGTCGAGCGCGCCGGCGAGCAGCAGCTGCGTCCACAGGCGGTCGAGACGGTAGTCGTGCTCGCCAATGTCCTCGACGAACAGAATCGCTCCCCGCGCCACGGGCGAAGCGGGAGTTCCGCACATGCCGGCGAGCAGTGCCAGATTGCCGCCGATCAGTGGCCCTTCCACGACGCCATCCTTCAGAGTCACGACCCGGGGCTCCGCAGGGAGCGGCAGCAGTCCGGCCGGGATCGCGTTGAACAGCACGTCGCGCAGGGACTGCTCGGCGAGCAGCGTGGACTCGCCGCCTGCGTGGGGTGCATGAAACGAGACGACGCGCCGGGCGAGCAGAGCGAGGTGGATGGCGGTGTTGTCGCTGAATCCGATGTAGGGCCGCGGCCGACTCACGAGAGGTGACAGGTCCACGCGCTGGAGGAGACGCATGGTGCCGTAGCCGCCGCGCAGGGCCCACACCGCGTCGATCTCCGGGGAGGTCAGCGCCCATTGCAGGTCTTCGAGCCGGTCATCGTCACTGCCCGCGAGGTAGCCGCCGTGGCGACTGCGGGCCGCGGCTCCCAGCACGGGCACCAGGCCCAGACGTGCACAGCGGTCGAGGGCGACGTCGATTCGCTCCCCGGCAACCGGACCGGCGGGGGCGATGAGGGCGACGCGCGACCCCTCGCGGAGTCGCGGCGGGCGGATCATGGCCCCGGGATCAATGGCGCGTGCGGTCAATCGAAGGCCATCGTGTCAGCGGGTGCGGCACCGTCCGTATCGGCGTCCGCTGGTGCTGCGACGGCGGATGGGTCGGCGCGGAAGAGCTGCCAGTAACCGTCGAACACCGGCACGTAGACGGCTCCGGTGTCGCCGCTGCGCACGTAGAACTCGACGCCCTGATACTCGCCCGCCCTGGTCATGTCGGTGAGCGATGCACCGACCGGCATGCCTTCCGGCTCGTAGGGACGGCCTTCGTGCACGAGCGGCTCACCGCGCGCGTACCAGTCGTAGCTGGTGAGCGTGTAATAGATGCGGCTGGTCGGCAGTGTCACCACGTCCTCGGCCGGGTCGAATACGCTGTCGCCCCCGACGGTGTCGGCGACTGCCGGGGCATTATCGTCAGGCTCATCGGCCGTTCCGCAGCCGGCGAGCACGCAGCATGCAACGGCGATGGGGAGTGTGACACGGGACTTGATTCCAGTCATGCGGATCGAGGGTGCAACGGGTGTGCCGAAGGGTGGCGCACCGGACGCGGCCTCGCAAGCGCGGACCTACGGAATCGCCGGTACCGGCCGACTGGTCGGGCCCGCAACGACAGCCTAACTTGGGCGGGAACCGCGAGGACCCGCCAGGGAGCAGATATGCCGCGAGCCACGGATACGATCGCCGCAGAAGCCAACCGCCTCTACTGGGAGACGGAGACGTCCGTCGCCGACATCGCGCAGCAGCTGGAGCTGTCACGGCGCGCACTCTACGATTCCGTCGATCCGCTGCCGACGAGCGGGAGCTGCAACGTGTGCGGCAGCCCGCTCGTTTTCGAGAACCGGTCCGCTCGCAACGCCGGCATCGAGACATGCCCGGTCTGCGAAGCCGTCGACGAGGAGGCAGACGTCGCCCCTGCGGCACCACCTGCGTCCAGGCGTGCGCGAATGGACGACCCGGAGATGCAGCGCGCGGTCCGCGTGGGCAGCGCGGCGCTCGCCGGAGCGGCGCTCGGAGCGGCCGCAACGCTCTTCATCGTGCCGCGGCGGTGAGCGCGCGGCTGCTCGGCGACGAGCTGCCTCATCTCCTCACGGACGTACCCGGTCCCCGCTCGCGCGCACTGACCGATCGACTGGCGCGCGTGGAATCGCCCAACATCACATCGATCGAGCCGCCCCCCATCTTCTGGACCGAAGCGCGGGGGGCGGCGGTGCGGGACGCCGACGACAACATCTACATCGATCTGACGGCTGGATTCGGTGTGGCCCATGCGGGCCACGCGCAGGAGCAGGTCGCGGCTGCGATCGCGGATCAGGCGGTCCGACTGGCCCACGGCCTGGGCGACGTCTACCCGCCCGAACCCAAGGTCAGACTGCTCGAGCGGCTGGCCGCCATAGCGCCGGGGGACCTCGGCATGTCGATCCTGGCCGGCAGCGGGGCGGAGGCCGTCGAGGCCGCGCTCAAGACCGCGGTCATGCGCACGGGCCGGACCGGCATCGTGGCGTTCGAGGGCGCCTACCACGGCCTGACCTACGGCGCCCTCGCCACGACCTGGCGGCCGGACTTCAGAGCCCGCTTCGCGGCACAGCTCTTCGACGGCGTCCGGTTCGCGCCCTACCCGATTGCCAGGGTGGACGCGGCTCTCGAGGCCGTTGACCGGATCGTGCGGCAGGCGGAGGATTCGCCGCACCCGGTGGGCGCCATTCTCGTCGAGCCGATCCTCGGCCGGGGTGGGCTGCGCGTGGCCCCGCCGGGATTTCTTGCCGCCCTCCGCGACCGCTGCGACGGCAACCGGATCCTCCTCATCCTGGACGAGGTCTATACCGGCTGCGGCCGGACGGGACGGTGGTTCGCCTGCGAACACGACGACGTGGTTCCGGATGTGCTCGTGGTCGGCAAGGCACTGAGCGGCAGCCTGCCCATCAGCGCGGCCATCGGCACCCCGGCCGTCATGCAGGCGTGGCCCGCCTCGACCGGTGAGGCCATTCACACCAGCACATTTCTCGGGAATCCGATCGCCTGCGCCGCAGCGCTGGCCCAGCTCGACGCCATCCAGAACGGCGACCTGCTGCGCCGCACCGAGCGGCTGGGCGAGGTGATCCGCGAGAAGACCACGTGGTGGGCGTCGCGATTCGACGCCGTGGGTGAGCCGCGCGGCCGCGGCCTGCTCCAGGGCGCTCCCATGCATGGCCCCGGCCAGGCGCTGCGGGTCGCCGATCGCTGCCTGAGGCGCGGCGTCCTGTTGCTTGCAGAAGGCACCGACGCCGAGGTCCTGGCCATTACGCCGCCTGCAGTCATCACCGAAGCGCAGCTCGACTTCGCCCTGGCCGTCGTCGAAGAGGCCATCCGCGCCGAACTCGAGTAATTTTCCCTACTGCCGCATGGTGGCGGACCGCATTAGATTCGAACGGCTGCAGATCGGGGAACGGTGGCGGTGTGGTGCGGATTACCCGGTCGTTGGTCGTGCCTCCGGTCCCGCGCCGAAAGGGCGCGTTCCATAACCGGAGGAGTCTCCCCTGGGAAGAGCTCATGAACAGCATGGAGACGTGGCAACGCCGCCGCACCGTGTGCTGCTGACCGGCGCAACCGGCTTCGTGGGATCGCACGCGGCGCAGGCGTTCGTGCGTGCGGGGTTCGAGGTGCGGGCGCTCGTCCGTTCACTGGAGCGGGCACGGCCCATCGCGGAGCTGGGAGTGGAGCTGGTCCACGGCTCGCTCGACGACGCGCCGGCGCTCGACGCGGCGTGCGCCGGAGTCCGGACGGTGGTTCACCTGGCCGCCCTCACGCACGCGAGGTCCGACAGGGAGTACGAGGAAGCCAATGTATCAGGCACGCGACGCCTGCTCGATTCCGCGCTCGCGGCCGGTGCACAACGATTCGTTTACCTGAGCAGCCTCGCCGCGGTCGGGCCGGCCGAGGGCGGGCGCCCCGTCGAGCCGGGGGATCAGCCGCGGCCGCTGACCCGGTACGGGCGAAGCAAGCTCGGTGGCGAACGCGTAAGCATGGAGGCGGCGGCGCACATTGATGTCAGGATCCTGCGCGCGCCGGCCGTCTACGGACCCCGCGACACGGACCTGTATCATTTCTTCAAGCTGGCGCGGCGCGGCGTCATACCGGTGCCGACCGGGCCGGCGCGGCTGCTTCAGATGGTCCACGTGGAGGACCTGGCGCGAGCACTGGTCCTCGCGGCACAGGCGCCGGGAGCGGCTGGTGTGTACCACATTGCCGAGGCCCGGCAGTACACGTGGGAAGAGGTCGGTCGCGCGGTAGGCGAGGCGGTGGGTCGCGGGGTACGCGTGGCACGGGTACCGGGTGGACTGATCGCGGGACTGGCCGCGGTGAGCGAGGCGGCGGCAGGTGTGGTGGGTCGCAGCTCGATTTTCAATCGAGACAAGGCGCGCGAGTTGCTGGCGCCGGGCTGGTTGTGTGAAACGGATGCCGCACGAGCGGTATTGAACTTTGAGGCAGACATTCCTCTCGCTGACGGTCTGCGCACAACGGCGCAGTGGTATCGGGAGCAGGGCTGGCTGTAAATCCTCGGTGGGCCTGGAGCCCAATGGAGAGCGGATGAGCCTGTTCGAGAAGTGCTATCGGTTCACGAAGGCGCGCGAGGTGATGGCGGCGGGTGTGTACCCGTACTTCGTGCCAATCGAGGCATCGTACGACACAGAGGTGGTGATCCACGGCGAGCGGAAGGTGATGGTCGGCTCGAACAACTACCTCGGTCTGACGCATCATCCGAAGGTGCTGGAGGCCGGTGAGAAGGCGCTGCGGCAGTATGGCACCGGCTGCACGGGCAGCAGGTTCCTGAATGGCACGCTGGACCTGCACGAGCGGCTGGAGGAGCGGCTGGCGAAGTTCGTCAACCAGGAGGCCGCGCTCGTATTCAGCACCGGTTATCAGACCAACCTCGGTGTGATCTCCTCGCTGATCGGACGCGATGATCATCTCTTCTCGGACAAGCTGAACCACGCCAGCATCGTGGATGGTGCGAGACTGGCGTTCGGCACGGTGCACCGGTTCCCGCACGGCGACATGCGCGCACTGGAGCGCGAGCTGGCGCGCACGCCGTCGGAAGCGGGCAAGCTGATCGTGACCGACGGCATTTTCTCGATGGAAGGCACGATCGTGGACCTGCCGGGCATCATGGCACTGGCGGAGTTCTACGGCGCCGAGGTTCTGGTGGACGATGCTCATTCGTTCGGCGTGCTCGGCGAGTTCGGCGGCGGCACCGCGCAGCACTTCCACCTCGAGGACCGCGTGTCGCTCATCATGGCCACATTCTCGAAGTCGCTCGGGTCGATCGGAGGCATGGTCGCGGGGCCGGAGGACGTGATCCACTATCTGAAGCATCACGCGCGGTCGCTCATCTTCAGCGCGAGTAACCCGCCCGCCTCCGTGGCATCCTCGCTCGCCGCCCTCGACGTCATCGCGGACGAGCCGGAGCGCAGGGAGCAGCTGTGGCGGAACACGCGACGCATGCAGGAAGGCCTGCGCTCGCTCGGCTACGATATCGGTCGCAGTGAAACGCCGATCATCCCGGTACAGGTTGGGGAGATCGATCAGATGTTCGTCTTCTGGAAGCAGCTCTTCGATGCGGGCGTGTTCACCAATCCGGTGACACCGCCGGCCGTGCCGGAGAATTCCTGCCGGCTCCGCATCTCGCTCATGGCGACACACACCGACGAGCACATCGATTTCGTGCTCGATGCGTTTGCCACGATCGGCAGGCGAATGGCGGTCATTTGAACGGATTCGGGAGCGGGATCGGCAACGTATCCGGGCGCGGGCCCGCACGCGGGCGCGGGCGGGGGTTCACGGCGTGACCGGTGGGGTGGAGGTCCGGGCGGTCGAGGGACGCGCGGACCTCGAGCGGTTTCTGAAGCTGCCGTGGTCGATCTATGCTGACGACCCGATGTGGGTGCCGCCGCTGCTTTCGGACGTGCGCGCGGCGCTGAATCCCGCAAAGCATCCGTTCCACGAGCACGCGGATGTTGCGTTGTTCCTGGCGTGGCGCGGACGCGATCTGGTGGGGCGCATCGCCGCCGTGGAGAATCGCGCGCACAACGAGTTCCACGGCGACCGCCTGGGTTTTTTCGGCCTGTTCGAGTGCATTGATGACCAGGGCGTTGCGGATGCGCTGCTGCGGGCGGCCGAGGAGTGGCTGCGCAGGCGCGGCCTGACGACGGTGCAGGGTCCGATGAACCTGTCCACGAACGACGAGGTGTGCTCGCCGGGCGTGCTGATCGACGGGTGGCACCGGGAGCCAGCCATCCTCATGGGCCACAACCCGCCGTATTACGCCGAGCTGATCACGCGTGCGGGATACGCGAAGTCGAAGGATCTGCTGTCATACTGGATCCATGCGGATCCGATACCGCCGCGGCTGGAGCGTGCGCACGACCGGCTGCTGCGCGACGGGCGGACAAAGCTGAGGTCGCTGGACGTACGGCGTTTCGATGCGGAGGTCGGCATCGTGCGCGACATCTACAACAGCGCGTGGGAGCGGAACTGGGGCTTCGTGCCGATGACGGGTGCGGAGCTCGATTACATGGCGCGTCATCTCAAGCCGATCGTGCAGCCGAAGCTGTGTGCATTCGCCGAAGTCGATGGCGAGCCGGTCGGTTTCGCTCTGGGCCTGCCGGACTTCAACGTTGCACTGAAGCACGTGAACGGGCGGCTGCTGCCGTTCGGCATCGTGAAGCTGCTCTGGCATCGCCGCAAAATTGCGCAGGCGCGCACGATCACCCTCGGTCTGAAACCCGGCTATCGCGGGCGCGGCCTCGACGCGCTGCTGATTGCGCATCTCGTCATCGAGGCGAAGAAGATCGGCATCTGGAAGGGCGAGTGTTCGTGGATTCTGGAAGACAACTGGGACATGCGTCGCGGCCTCGAGCGGGTCGGCGCCGTACCGGACAAGACCTACCGCCTGTACGAGAAGCCGCTGGCGTCGTGACGGCGCGCGCCGCGGAGCGTGTGCTGGGCCTGCCGCTCGACCGGCTGTTCGCCATGTACATGCTCGCGGCCGCACCGGCCCTCGCGTTCGCGGGCCGGCCGTCATCATGGATGCTGCTGCTCGCTCTGCACGCAGCAGGGGTGCTCATCGCGTGGCCGCCGCATGCGCTGGAGCGCGCACTCTCCGGTGCGGCGCCGCGCCTGCGACGGATCGTGCGTGGCGCGCTGGACTGGGCGCCGCTGCTGCTCATGCCGCTGCTGTACACGGAGCTCGCGGTGCTGAACCGGAGCGTACACGGCGGCTCGTACTTCGACGGTCTCGTCATCGCGTGGGAGCAGGCGATCTTCGGCGGACAGCCGAGCCGTGAGTGGGCTGCGGCCGTGCCGGAGCTGTGGCTCTCCGAGCCGCTGCACGCCGCCTACCTCGCGTACTACTTCATCATCTTCGTGCCGCCGCTCGTGCTCTTCCTGCAGCGGCGGACGGCGGAGTTCCGTGCGGGTGTGTTCGCTCTGATGCTGGCGTTCTTCACGCACTACCTGGCCTTCATCTACTTCCCGGTGCAGGGGCCGCGCTACCTCTTCCCGCCCCCGGGCGGTGAGCTGGCCGGCGGCTTCTTCTATCAGCTCGCGCACCGGGTGCTCGAGGCCGGGTCCTCACAGGGCGCGGCGTTTCCGTCGTCGCACGTGGGCGTGTCGGTGGCTCAGACCCTCATCGTACTGCGCTACCTGCCGCGACTGACGCCACTGTTCGCGGTTCTCACAGTGGGTCTCGCGCTCGGTGCAGTGTATGGCGGCTTTCATTACGCGACGGATGCTGTCGCGGGCGCGGTGCTGGGCGCGGCCGCGTTCGCGCTTGCACGTCCTCTGGCACGCGCGTTGACAGCTCGGGCGACTCCCGCCGCGGCATGAGCGTGGCCATCGCGTGAGGCCGGGCGCGCGCGCGATCGCGATCGCGGCTGCCGCCGGCGTCGCATCAGTCGTCGCGTGGCTGCAGCTGGCCGGAGTGCCATCCGCGGCCCGGGCCTGGGCCGTGGTCCTGCTCGTGCCGCTGCCGATCGTTCTGATCTTCCAGGGCCGCGCGCTGAGCAATCTGGAGACGCTGCCGCGTACCGAGGCGTACATCAGCTCCATCGTGAGCCTGTGGGGACTCGCTGTCGCCACGGCAGGCATCTCATGGGTGAGCGGCTACGGAGTCGCCGAGCTTGGCCTCGTGACACTCGGTCCGTGGAGCACGCTGCTGCTGGCCGGCGCCATGACATTGGGCGGCGTTGCCGTGCTGTTCGCCTTCCGCTTTGCAGGAGTGCGTGAGCCGCCGCTCGTCCGCGAGCTCATGCCGGTATCCGCCCACGACCGAGTCCTTTTCACCGGCGTCTCCATCACTGCCGGCATCTGTGAAGAGATCGTCTTCCGAGGATTCCTGATCCACGTGCTGTACGGCGCGACGGGATCGCTTGCGATCGCTCTGTTCATCAGCAGCGGCGTGTTCGGCGTCGCGCATGCCTATCAGCAGCCGGCGGGTGCAATACGGGCTGCGCTGCTCGGCCTGATCCTGGCACTGCCGCTCGTGCTCCATGGGTCCATCCTGCCGTCCATCATCGCTCACGCGGCCATCGACATCCTCTCCGGCCTCTGGCTCGCACGCTACCTGCTCCGCTGAGGCGGATGACCGAGGTCAGTGGATGCTGATCTCGACGTTATCGATGCCCCAGAGTTCACCATTGCCGGTCGGCTGCGCAGCCACCTCAAACCGGAAAGTGGATGCAGTGTGCGGAATCGTGAAGGCGATGCGGTAACTGGAATCGGCCAGCTCATTGGTGCCCTCGGGGTCGTATCCGAGCGAGTTGGTGGCGAACGAGCCTGCGGCGCGTGCGTTGCTGCCGCCGGGGTGCGACTGCGGCCAGCTCTGCATGTCGTCGTCCTGATTTGCGAAGTTCGTTACCATGACGGGAGTGCCGCCCGAGTGAGTGAACGTGACCAGGTCCGGGTCGGTGGTGCCGTTCCAGCTCCCCATGACGTGGAAGTCGAATTCGATGGTCACGGTCGAATGGGCGGGCAGGTCGGGGAGGGACAGCGAGACCGAAGCGACGTTGAAGGTGCCAAGGAAGCGCTCGCCGGAAGGGGATGTGGTCGTCGCCTGGTTGGACCATTCGATGCCGGCGCCGTCCGTGAAGTCCTCCGAGTAGGTGAACGATTGCGGGGAAGTCGGATCGTCACCGCAGGCGACCGGCAGCATGGCGAGCGCGAGTATTCCGATGGACGAAAGCGGGCGTGTGTTCATGTTCGGGGCCTCCCAGGGAGCAGGATGTTACAGGGGTCTCCCTTCTCTATCGTGGAAACCGTGCGGCGGGTGCCATTGCGTGGCTCCTGCTCGTGACCCCGGCACATCCGTTGCGATCATACAAGGCACACGCAACTGGAGGCATCCATGGCCACGCAGCAGAGGATGGATCCGCGCCTGACGGCGACGGACGGATCGCTGACGGGCACACCTCAGGAATCCCAGGTCCGTGACCTGCTGAAGCAGCTCGCGGGCGACGGCTCTGATCTGGTGCGCAACGAGATTGCCCTGGCGAAGCTCGAGATGCGCGACATGGCGCGCGAGCTCGCCGTCGATTCCGCGAAGCTGGGGACAGCCCTCGGTCTGGCGCTGAGTGGCGGGCTGGTGCTGATGGCGGGGGCCGTGATCGGCCTCGGCCACCTCCTCGGCGGGCGCTTCGGTCTGGCGGCGCTCATCATTGGCGCCCTGATGCTGCTGGTCGGCGCGATACTCGCGCGCGGCGGCATCGACGGGTTGAGGAACATGCCGCGCAAGCCGGAGCAGACGGCCGCGAGCCTGCGCCGTAACAAGCAGTGGGCACGCCACGAGCTGCGCGAGTTCAAGGAGGAGGTCCGCTCCTGACGGTTGCGATGGCGCGGGGGATCGGATGAAGCTGTACGACCTCACGCGCCGGATCGTGTCCGGAGCGATGTCCGACAACATCACGGGGGAGGCGGCGAAGGCCGCATACTACTTCTTCCTCTCACTCTTCCCCATGATCCTCGCCGGATTCGCCCTCACCGGCATCCTCGGCGGGACGTCCGCTTTCGATACCATCATGGGATGGCTGCAGGGCGTGCTGCCCGCGGCCGCGACGGAGTACCTGGAAGAGTTCGTGCGCGAGATCACCGACGAGCGCCGCCCCGAGGCTCTCTCGCTCGGCATCCTGCTCGCAATCTGGTCAGCCTCCAATTTCTTCGCGGCGCTCGGCGACGGACTCGACGCGATGTTCAACGTCCGCGAGAATGCGGTCTGGTGGAAGAAGCGACTCAAGGCGATCGGGCTGATGGTCGTCGGCGGCGCGCTGCTCTGGGGTGGAGCGATTGCGATCGTCGCCGGACCGCAGCTGGCAGGCGCACTCGGACTGGGCAGCTACGTGCAATGGCTCGTGTGGCCGATCGTGCTGGTCCTCCTCGTGGCGCTGCTCTGGACCGTGTACTACGTGATGCCCGCGCATGACCAGAGTAACATCCGACGAGAGCTACTGGTCGGCGCGGTCGCAGGAACCATCGTGTGGATGCTCGCCACATTCCTCTTCCGGATCTACGTCTCCAACATCGCGAATTTCGGCCGGACCTACGGCTTCATCGGCGGGATCATCGTGCTGCTGCTGTGGCTCTACATCACCGCGCTGTCCATCCTGTTCGGCGGCGAGGTGGCGGACGTGCTCGCCGCAGAGCGCGACACCGCATCATGAGCGTGAAGCCGAGTGGTGACGGGAACGTGTCTTGCGCTGTGCGCCGTACCACGCAGAAGGAGGTAGCACATGGATTTCGATCGCGACAAGCAGAACTCGACGAGCGACGCCAGTTCGACCCGGTCCCCGCAGACCGGCTCGACGGGCAGCCCGTCGCAGGGTGGGGCGTTCGGCTCCACCGGCAGTCCGTCGCAGGGCGGTGCATTCAGGTCCGAAGGCTCATCAACGGGCGCACCGTTCGCCTCCGAGGGACCGGGCACACCCGGCGGCTCGTCTGACGATGCGGGAACGCGCGCCGGCTCCTACGACCGCAAGTTCACGGGCGAGGAGTTGGCCGGGGGCGAGGGGCTAGGTGAAAAGGTCGATGAAGGTCGTGAGCGGCTGAGCGGTGCGGTGGAAGCGGGACGGAACCGTGTCGCCGGACAGCTCGAGCGGATCAGCGACCGTCTCGAGGAGCGCGGACGCGGGATGGAGGAGGCCGGCGGCGTGCAGCAGCGCGCCAGTCAGGTTGCGCTGCGTGCGGGCGAGGCGCTCGACAGCGGCGCGGAGTATCTGCGCAGCCATGACCCGGACGCGATGCGCGACGACCTGGAGCGCTCGATCCGGGAGCGACCGCTGCTCAGCGTGGGCATCGCCGCCGGCGCGGGCTTCCTGCTGGCCAGGCTGCTGCGCGACTAATTGTTCCAGTCGTGCGACACTCGATACGCCTCGCGAGAGCCTTTACGGCACGCTCGCGAGGCGTATCTTGTTATTGTACAAGCAACAGCGTGACTGGTCCGAAGCCGGAACAGCGATTGCGGAACGTACCGTATGGCTTCGGCATATGATCAGTAGCAAACGATCAATCCGATGGAGGCGTGACGTGATCCTGTACCTGAGCTTCGAAGAGCTCGCCGCGCTCGGTTCATGCGCGGAACGCGTGCTGCTCGCCAATATGGTGAGCGGTCACGGGATCGCTGCGCCCCCGCAGCTCGTCGCCGACGTCGAGCAGTTCTCGCACCGGCTGACCGGCGACATCACGATCGACACACTCGAAGACCAGCGGACGCTCCACGTGGTGGTCAAACACCTGCTCGACCGGTCGCATGCCGCCATGGACGAGGCCGTCATCCTCCAGCACGCCGCTGCCGAGAGCGCCGTCGCCGGCTACTTCGAGTATGCCCACGTGCTCACGGTCAGCCGCCGCCTCCAGGCCATCGGCGAGGAAATGGCCGCCATCGTGCAGGTGATGACGGGCGAAGATCCAGACTCGGAGAGCGGCCGGCGCTTCTCGTTTCCGGAGTAAGCCCGTATGCTCCCGCCAACGCGTGAGCGAATGATGCCGATACTCCGCCGCTTGTTCCTCCTCCTCAGCATAATCGCCATCTCCGGCTGCGCCCGCGGCCTCGAAGTCGGCAGCGCCACGCCCGCCGAAACCTTCAGCATCAGTGTCCAGAACATGACCGGCGTCACCATGGTCGTCAGCTACGATGACGGCCGCGGCGACGCCATTCTCGGCACCGTCAACGCCAGCGCTACCGAGCGGTTCGTCATCGCCGCTCCGGCAACGCAGACCGTCACCGTGCGCGCGGAGGCAGTGACGGGCAGCCGGCGCGCGGGGCCCTACACGGTGACGCTCGTTGCCGGGACGCCGCAGACTGTGCGTCTCAGATAGGCATCCGGCGTCGTCTGGGCCACCGGTCTGTGTACTGACGTTATGGGACCCGCGGCGATCATCGCGACATCACGGTGGGGTGTCCGGGGCGCGGCGCCGATGGCGGGGGCGTCGAATTGGGGCCACGGGACGCCAAAAAGCCGCGTCTGGGTTGCTCTAACTCCAAGTTACCACTACATTTATAAGCAATCACACACCCAAGCCAAGGGAGCTGCGTATGCGCTTTTCACCCAAGGTCAGGGCGCTGTGCGAGCGTGCGCGCCGGCCGGCGCTGCGGGTGGTGCTCGGAGGAGCACTGATGGTCCCGTCGGCTGTGCTGATGGCGAGTGGTCAGCTGGATACACTCGCGGAGCGGGAGCGCACGATGGCGCTGGAGACAGGAAACGAGACAGATCCGGTGACCCGTGAATGGGGTCAGCGGACGCTGGAGCGGGAGCGCGAGCTGGTCGTCGCGTCGTTTGCGGCGGAGTTCGACATCCCGATCCCGCTGGCCACGGACATTCACGAGGCTGCGCTGGCGGAGAAGATCGCGCCGCGTGTGGCGTTCGGGCTGGTGCAGGCGGAGTCGAGCTTCCGGACGCGCGCGGTTTCGCCGGTTGGTGCGGTGGGCCTGACGCAGCTGCTGCCGTCCACGGCACGCTGGCTGGTGCCGGGCACGACGCGCAGCGATCTGATGAAGCCGGAGACGAACCTGAGGGTGGGGTTCCAGTACCTGCGGTATCTGATGGACAAGTACGAGGGTGACGAGAAGCTGGCCCTGACCGCGTACAATCGGGGGCCGGGAACCGTGTCGAAGCTGCTGGCGCGGGGCAAGAACCCGGACAACGGCTATGCGGCGAAGGTGCTGACGGGGAAGAGTGCCCTCCACGTGAGGCTGATGAACGCGAAGTTCGGGGGATAGCTGGTGAGGTCACCGGGCAAGCCTGGTGACGTCGCAGTGAGCCCGCGACGGAAGCATGGATGGGGACCGGGATCGGGCTGCTGACGGGACCGCGGGCGACTGCGGGACCGGGGCTGCGGTGATCGCGGTCCCTTTCCGTGTCGGGAATGCCCTCAGCCGGAGTGCGGTTCCTTCCGTCCAACGGGGGCAACTCCTGACTTGCGGAAACGGCCGGTGCTTTTAGGTTCGGCAGGAGGAGCACACGGGTATCTCTCGTCAGGGGGGACCGATGCTGTTTTCCGACCGAAGTCTGTTGACGATGTTGCACGGGATAGGGATGGGCGGCGGGGCGCTGTTGGCGCTCTCGGCCGCCCTTTTTGCTGTCTACCTGCTCCGCCCGCGGGCCGGTGCGGCGGGCCTGGCTGCAACGCGGGCGGGAGCGATTTCCGCCGTGACGGCCATTGCGGCCGGGCTGACATGGCTGACGACGCTGGCAGGTACGTACATCATATTCCCGCCGTACCGGGCTACACCGCCCGAGGGGGCGAGTGACCTGGCGGCCTATCCCCGCTCTCTGCTGCTCGCCGAGCCGGCCACTGCGTGGCTGCACGGGTTCGCCATGGAGACGAAAGAGCATCTCCCGTTCATAGCCGCGATGCTGGCCACGTCGGTGGCATTCGTGGCGTGGCGTTATCGGGAGCGACTGCTGGAAGAGGCGGGACTACGACGTCTGGGCGAGTCGTTGCTGCTCGTCTGCTTCGTGATCGTTGCCTACGTGTCACTGCTGGGTGTTTTCGTCAACAAGGTCGCTCCGCTGGAGTAAGAGCCCTGCCAGGGCGCCACGGAAGGGGTCAGCCATGGACACGAAGGAAGCCGCGCAGTCGGTGCCGGTCCGCCCGGTGCCAGGACAACGCCCGAACGGCGCCGCCATGGCGGCATTCCTGGCGGCGGGGATCGGCGCCTTCGCCGTAGGGTTCATCGTCCTGCTGAACGAAGCCGGCGTGTTTTCGGCACCTGCGCTCTATGGCCCGTCGGGCGGCGTATCCGGCCGCACGACCCTTGCCATGGTCGTCTGGCTGATCTCGTGGGTGGTGCTGCACGCACTGTGGAAGGACCGGGACGTCAATGGCGGCCGGATCGGCGCCATCACCCTGCTGCTCACGGCGCTGGGCATCCTCGGGACATTCCCGCCCGTGTGGAAGCTCTTCCCCTAGGGTCCGGCGAGGGATTGCGTCGCGGCGCCGCGGCGGGCAACGCAATCCCGATCTGCCTTCGCACCGGGAGACCCCCGGCGCCATCGCTCATTGCCGGAGGTTCTCCTCGAAGAGCTCGAGGATCCGCCGGTACTCGTCCGTCCACGACGACGGCTCCACGAAGGCGTGGTTCTCCACCGGATAGACCGCCATCTCCCAGTCCGTCTTGCCCAGCTCGATCAGGCGCTGGGCGAGCCGGACCACATCGCTGAAGTGGACGTTCGTGTCCACCATGCCGTGTGCGATGAGGAGCGGGTCCTCGAGCCCCTCGGCGAAATAGATGGGTGAGGACCGGCGATAGGCGACCGTGTCGTCCTGAGGCAGATTCAGGATACGGCCGGTGTAGCCGTGGTTGTAGTGAGCCCAGTCGGTGACGCTGCGGAGCGCAGCGCCGGCGCCGAACGACTTCGGCTCGGTGAACAGCGCCATGAGCGTGATGAAGCCGCCGTACGATCCGCCGTAGATGCCGACGCGCTCGGGATCGATGCCGAAATTCTGCTGGAGATAGCGGACGCCGTCCACCTGGTCGGTGAGGTCCTTGCCGCCCATGTGCCGGTAGATGGCGGTGCGCCAGTCACGGCCGTAGCCGGCCGATCCGCGATAGTCGATGTCCAGGACGACGTATCCGCGCTGCGCGAGCAGATGATGGAACATGTACTCGCGATAGTAGGTGGACCACCAGTTGTGCACGTTCTGAAGGTAGCCCGCACCGTGGACGAAGATGACAGCGGCGCCGTTCGGCTGCGCGCCGACGTCCTGCGGACGGTAGATGCGCGCGGGCACCTGCACGCCGTCGCGCGCGGGCACGTGCACGATCTCGGGCGCGAGCCAGGGGAAGGAGCTCCATTCGGCGGTCGGTGACGTCGTGATGCGACGTGCCTCTGCGCCCGCACGGTTTGCGGCGACGTAGAGCTCGGGCGGTGTGTTCGCGAACGAGTGCACGAACGCGATGCGGGAGCCGTCCGGCGACGGCGTCGCATCCTGCTGGCCCGGCATGGTCGTGATGCGCGTGCGACCGCTGCCATCGAGGCGCATGTGATGGAAGTGCTGCTCGTGTGGTGATCCCTCGCTCGTCGTCAGGTAGAAGCGATCCTTCGACGGCGAGATATCGACGCTGTGCACCTCCCAATTGCCGCTGGTCAGCTGGCGCAGGTCGCTGCCATCGGGGGCGATCGTGTAGAGGTGGGCGAATCCGTCACGCTCGCTGACGAACCACGCGCGACTGCCATCGGGCAGCCAGCCGATGCAGAACGAGCACGGCCCGGCGACCCACGCCTCATCACGGTCATTGGCCAGCAGCGTGAGCGTGCCGGTCGCCGCATCCATCGACCACAGCCACTCCTGCTTGAAATCGGCACTGGTCGCCGCGACGAGGCCGGCGGTTCCCTGGTCGTTCCAGCCGACGAACCGCGTGAAGCCGAACTCCGGCGCAGCCGTTGAGGTGTCGCTGGCGGGACGGGTCGCTCGCGCGACATCGAGCCAGCGCACCGCGCCGTCCTGGAGCGAGACGATGCCCATGCGGCCGCTCGAGCCCTGCTCGTCGCCGACCTTCGTGCGCATCTCGCGCGGCTCCGTGTAACCGGATTCCGTCACCCAGTACGGGATCGATGTGCGGCGCGCGTCGGACTGTGACGTGGAAGTCGTGGACACGATGGCGTAACGCCCGCCCGGCTCCACCTCGAGTGATGCGACGCGCTCGTTGCGATCGAGATACGCCGGCTTGCGCGGCTCGCGCTCCTCGCGGGCGCGGGTGCTCTCGCGACTGGCGTCGCGCTGCTGCACCTGGAGCCGTATGTGCTCGAACAGCTCGCGCTGCTGCTGCTCGAGGAAGCCTCGCTGGCCGGTTGCGGGCCGCGGCTCCGTGGGAGCGGGTCCGGTGCGGATATCGGTGACCTGGCGGAGCGTGCCGTTGGCGAGCGAGCGTGCGAAGACGTTGTTGTCGCTGATGTAGTAGATGGTGCGTCCATCCTGCGAGAAGATGGGCGACGAGTGATTCGCGCGCGTGTCCGTCAGGCGCCGCACGTTCAGGTTGCGCCGATCGATGAGAAAGAGATCGCCGCGATAGCTGACGACGCGCGAGCGCCCGTCGGGGGAGATGTCGCCCGATGCGGTGAACACGCCGAGCGAGTCCGCGGCGGCGTCGTCGAGACGCTCGGGAGTGCCGCCGTCCGCGCGCACGCGGTAGAGCGATGTGGACTCGTGCCAGGGCGTGCCGCCGGGCTTCCAGCGGAAGTAGATCCAGCGGCCGTCGTCCGTCCAGCTGACATTGGACGGTGGCTCGCCCACGTGCTCGGGACCGCGCATGATGTTGGCGACCGACAGGTCGAACGACTGTGCGGCCGATGGCGAGACGAGCATTGCCTGCAGCAGCAGGAGCGATACGCACCAGCGCTTCATCACGATACCTCCAGCGGATTGCGTACGGGACGCCTCATGGCGCCCCTGGTCGACAGGGTCAGTGTGACCGGCGGTGCGGTCAGCGGCCGGACGCGATGCGCGTCGGCCTGGCGCTCCGGTCAGTCGCCGAACGAGATGCCGGTCGCCTTGGCGGTCTGGACCGCGTCCGAATCGGGATCGACCGTCTTGATGCGTGCGACGGCCTCCTTCAGCGGGACCGCCGTGATGGCGTCGTTGACCATCGCGACCATCGTCCCGAAACGGCCTTCCTGCACCAGGCGGACGGCCGCGGCCCCGAACCGGAGCGCGATGAACCGGTCATAGGCCACCGGTGTCCCGCCGCGCTGCAGATGACCGAGCACGAGCGAGCGGGTTTCGTAGCCGGAGCATACGGCGATGTCGGCCGCGAGCTGCTCGGCAATGCCGCCATAGCGCGCCGCGGTGCCGGCGCCGGCCGGCGCGATGAACGAAGCAGCGCCGCCGCGCGGAGCCGCGCCTTCGGCCGCGACCACGATCGCGAACCGGCGTCCCATATCGTAGCGCTGCCTGATCTTGGCGCAGACCTTCTCGATGTCGTATGGGATCTCGGGGATCAGAATGACATCTGCGGTCGCCGCGATGCCGGACCGCAGCGCGATCCAGCCGGTGCTCCGCCCCATGACCTCGACGACGAACACCCGCTCGTGGCTCTCGGCCGTCGAATGCAGCTTGTCGAGTGCCTCAGTCGCGGTCTGGACAGCGGTGTGAAACCCGAACGTCAGCGAGGTGGCGGCGAGGTCGTTGTCGATGGTCTTCGGTACGCCGATCACCGGCAGGCCCTTCTCTGCCAGGCGCTGCGCGATCATCAACGAGCCGTCGCCGCCGATCGTGATCAGCGCGTCGAAGCCGTGCCGGTCGAACCCAGCCATGATCTCGTCCGACCGGTCGATGGTACCGCCGTCGGGGAGCGGCCACTCGAATGGATTGCCCCGGTTGGTGGTGCCGAGGATGGTCCCGCCGAGGTGGGTGATGCCGCGCACCGTGTCCGCGTCCATCGGGATCACACCGGCCTCGCCCAGCAGGCCGCCGAATCCCTTCCTGATCCCGAAAACCTCCCAGCCGTTACGGATTCCCGACAGCACGACGGCGCGGATGGTCGCGTTGAGGCCGGGCGAGTCTCCGCCACCCGTGTTTACCGCAATTCGTCGGATGTCGCTCTCCATGATCAGCTCTGCACCACCTGTTTCGGACGCGGCGCGCCGCGCCATCGGAAGCCGCGATTGCCACCCGCGCGCAGAGCGCGGGAGGGTGCAAGGATCAGGTTCCGGGCGTGCCGTGTCAACGCCTTGCGCGCCGTCGGCCTTTATCCGGTGGCATGGAGTCGGTACATTCCGGAAAGCGCCGGGACCGGCGCGTGACTGCAGCAGGGTTGAGAGATGCCTACCGAAAAGGACGTTCGACGGGCTTTGCGCAAGGTGAAGGATCCGGAGCTGAACCTGGACCTCGTCGTGCTCGGCCTCGTCTATGAAATCGATATTCAGGACACTCATGTGAAGGCGACGATGTCCCTCACATCGCCGTTCTGCCCGGTGGCGGGCCAGATCCTCGACGAGGCGAAGGCCGCGATCGAGGGCGTGGAAGGTGTGGAGAGCGCGGAAGTCGAGCTGACATTCCAGCCGGCCTGGACGCCCGAACGGATCGATCCTCTGATCCGCGCGAGCCTGGGCATCTGACGCGCGTCGGCAGAACACGATAAAGGAGCGAATGGGAGCCGAGCTGTCGCGGGCGGAAGTCAGCGGTGCGACCCTGACGTGGAGGGAAGCGGGCGCGGGGGATGACGTGCTCGTGCTGATCCACGGGTTCCCGTTCAGCTCGGCCATATGGCGGCCACAGCTGGACGCGCCGCCGGCTGGCTGGCGCGTGATCGCGCCGGACCTGCGCGGCTTCGGCGGCAGCGGGCCGGTGACCGGCAACCGTCTGCCGATGGACCTGCTGGCGCAGGACGTAGCCGCGCTGCTCGCGCACATCGGTGTGGGCAGCGCCGTGTTCTGTGGCCACTCGATGGGTGGCTACGTCACGTTTGCCCTCATGCGCCGCGCCCCGCGCCTGGCACGGGCGCTGGTGCTGGCGGACACGCGCGCGGCCCCGGATTCCGCGGAAGCGCGTGAGGGGCGGGTCAAGAACGCCCGGCATGTGCATGCGAACGGCACCGCCGCGCTCATCAATGCGCTGGTGCCGCGTCTGCTCTCCGCGAGCACGCGGGAGACGCTGCCGCACGTGGAGCAGGAGCTGCGGGAAGTCATGAACGCGGCACCGGCTCCGGCCGTCGTCGCTGCGCTGCTCGGTATGGCGGAGCGTCCCGACTCGACGCCACAGCTGCGTTCGATCAACGTGCCCACACAACTGATCGTCGGCGCAACGGACGCCATCACACCGCCCGGCGACGCACGGCTTCTCGCACGCGCCATTCCCGGCGCCCAGATCGAGATCATCGACAACGCCGGGCATCTGCCGTCGCTGGAGCAGCCGGCAGCGTTCAACCGCGTGCTCGGCGCATTTCTCGAGCGGGTACGGCAGACGCCGCTCACCCGCTAACTCATCAGATCGAGCTGATCCTCACCGTCTGAGTCACCGGCGTTCGCATCGTCGTCCGGTTGGGTGCCGTCGTCCGTTGTGCCGCGGCGCGCGCCGGCCGTGTCTGCGCCTTCTCGCGCCACGCGCGACACTTCGACCACGCGGTCGCCGGCACCGACGCTGATGACGCGCTTGCCCTGCGTTGCCCGCCCCTGCACCGGGACCTCGCTGCCGCCGACCCGGAACGCCGCGCCCGCCGCCGTGATCACCATGAGCTCATCGCCGTCGAGGAGCTCCTTCGCGGCGATCAGCGGGCCGGTCTTGCTGCTGACATCGAGCGTGATCGTGCCGAGGCCGCCGCGCTTCTGCGCCGGATACTCCGACATGGGCGTGCGCTTGGCGTAGCCGTTCTCCGTGACGGTGCAGAGCGTCGCTTCGCGGCGGATCACCGCCATGCCGACCACGCCGTCATCCTTCCTCAGCTGGATGCCCTTCACGCCCTGGGACACGCGGCCCATGGATGGAACGTCGTTTTCCGCAAACCGGATCGCACGGCCCTGCCCCGTCACGAGCACGATGTCGTTCGCGCCCTCTGATACCTGCACGTCCAGCAGACGGTCGCCCTCCTGCACCCGGATCGCGGCGATTCCGCCGCTGCGGATGTTCGAGTACTGATCGAGCGTGGTGCGCTTCACGATGCCGCCGCTCGTCAGGAACAGGAGCAGCCGGTCCTCGGAGAACTCCTGGACGGGGATGAGCGCGGCCACGCGGTCGCCGCGCTGGATGGTCATCAGCTGCGCGAGGGCACGGCCGCGGCTGCTCGGGCCGGCCTCCGGCACGTCGGCGACGGCGAGCGCGTGCGCCTGTCCGCTCTGTGTGAAGAACACCAGCGTGTCCTGCGTGCCGGCGACGAACACGTGCTCGAGGAAGTCCTCTTCGTGCCGGTCCATGCCGGCGACTGCGCGGCCGCGCGACATACGGCGGCGGTAGAGGTCGAGCGGCACGCGCTTGATGTAGGACTCGTGGCTGAGCGTGATCACCACCTGCTCCTCGGCGACCAGGTCCTCGACCTCGTACTCGGCCACGTTCTCGATGATCTGCGTGCGACGCGCATCGGCGAAGCGGCCGACGACATCATCCAGCTCCTCGATCAGGACCTCCAGCTGCCGCGCCTCGCTCGCGAGGATCTCTTCGAGCCGCCGGATGAGCTTTTTCAGCTCGCTCAGCTGCTTCTTCAGGTCATCGGTCTCGAGCGCGGTGAGGCGGCCGAGACGCATGGCGAGGATCGCACGCGCCTGCTCCTCGGAGAGGTCGAACGAGTTGCACAGCGCGCGCGCTGCCTCGTCCTGGTCGGTCGAGGCGCGGATGATCGCAATCACCTCGTCGATATACTCGAGCGCGATGAGCAGGCCCTGGATGATGTGCGCCTCCGCCCGCGCCTTCTCCAGATCGTAACGCGCACGGCGCTGGATCACCTCGACGCGATGATCGCGGAACCGCTCGAGCATCTCCTTCAGAGTGAGCTCGCGCGGCACACCGTGGTCGAGCGCGAGCATGATCGCGCCGAACGTCGCCTGCAGGTACGTCTGCTTGTAGAGTGTCGCGAGGATGGGTTTCGTTTTCGCGCCGCGCTTCAGCTCGATCACGATGCGCATGCCATCGCGGTCGGACTCATCGCGCAGGTCGGCGATGTCCTCCACCTTGCCGCCGCGCGCGACGCTGGCGATCTGCTCGATCACCTTCGCCTTCGACACGCCGTAGGGCAGCGCCGTCACGACCAGCTGCTCGCGACCGCCGCGTCGCGTCTCCTTCTGCACCGCGGCGCGCATCACGATGCGGCCGCGCCCCTTCGTGTATGCGTCGCGGATGCCGTCGGAGCCGAGGATGAACGCGCCGGTCGGGAAGTCCGGACCCGGCATGTGCTCCATCAGCTCTTCGACGGTGACGTCGGGATCGGTGATGAGCGCCTTCAGCGCGCCCGCGACCTCCTCCAGATTGTGCGGCGGGATGTTCGTTGCCATGCCCACGGCGATGCCGCTCGAGCCGTTGACCAGCAGGTTCGGGAACCGCGCCGGCAGGACGGTCGGCTCTTTGAGGCGATCGTCGAAGTTGGGCGCGAAATCGACCGTGTCGCGATCGATGTCCGCGAGCAGGTCCATCGCGATCGCCGCGAGCCGCGCTTCCGTGTATCGGTACGCCGCCGCGTTGTCGCCATCGATCGAGCCGAAATTGCCCTGACCGTCCACGAGCGGGTAACGCAGCGAGAAGTCCTGGACCATCCGGACCATCGCCTCGTAGACCGCCATGTCGCCGTGCGGGTGATACTTGCCCAGCACGTCGCCGACCACCGTCGCGCTCTTCTTGTACGGGCGTCCGGCGGACAGGCCGGCCTCGTTCATCGCGTGCAGGATCCGGCGATGCACCGGCTTCAGTCCGTCGCGCACATCCGGCAGCGCGCGCTGCACGATGACGCTCATCGAATAATCGAGGAACGAGGACCGCATCTCCTCCTCGATCAGGCGCGGGAGCACCCGCTCCCGTCTGGTCGGCATGGCTGCCATTGCTGCTCGGTCTCCCTTCGTACGGATCTGCTGCTGATCTACGGCGCGGTAAGGTTCGGTTTTGGTTCGGGGTTATGCAAGGGGTGAACGGAATCGGGAGCGTGTTCGTGCGGGGGATCGGGACTGGCGTTACCAGTCTTCGAGGATCTCCTCGAACTCGGCGGCCATGGACGGATGGCCGTGCGCGGCGGCGGCGGCGATTCCGCGGGTGTAGGCCGCGCGTGCTTCATCATCGCGGCCGAGCTGCCGGAGCGCGTTGCCGAGGCGGCCCCACGCATTGCCCTCGTCCTCGGTCAGCTCGAGGTAGCGTGTGAGCTGGGCGGCGGCTTCCTCCCAGCGGCCGAGCTTCTCGAGCTCGAGCGCGAGGCCGAACCGCGCGCGCGGGTCATCAGGTGAGCGCTCGATCATCTTCTGCAGTGCAGCAATCCGGTCATTGGGCATGTTCGTGTCTCCAGTCCACGTGGAGCCGGTCGGCCAGCTCCATCGCATCGAAGGGTGCGTGCACCTTGGCATCGTTGTCGAAGAATACGTACGCATCGCGGCCTTTGGCGCGCGGCGCCCTGCGCGAGCCGGCGCGCTGCGCGTCGTGCGGCTCGCGCCCGCTGGTCCATGCGCGGAGCTTGCGTGCCCAGCCGTCCAGCGACGGCCCATCGTAGCCGCTGGCATACAGCTCTTCCGCGCCGTGCAGGCGCAGATAGACGAAGTCGCTCGTGACGTCCTCGGCATACGGCCACTCGGCGGCTGCATCGGAGAACACGAGCGCCATATCGTGCTGCCGAAGCAGGTCGAGGAAATCGTCGCACATGAACGATTCGTGGCGCACCTCGAATGCGTGCCGGATGCGACGATCGGTGTCCGTATGGAACGACGCGCGTCCGTCGAGCCGTGCGTCGTGGCGGCGCGCCAGCTTCGATGCGGCGCGTTCGCTCTGCGGTAGCAATTCAATGAACGGCTCGAAGCGTGCGCGGTCGTAGCGCATGCGGTCGGAGAACTGCCAGAGCAGCGGCCCGAGCTTCTCCTCGAGGCGGAGCACGCCCGACGCGAAGAAGTTCGCGAGCGGAGCTCGAGGATCGCGCAGCTGCTTCATGTGCGTGATGAACCGGCTGCCCTTCACCGCGAAGCGGAACCCGTCGGGCGTGACGTCGTGCCACGTCGCGAAGTTCTCCGGCCGCTGAAGGCGGTAGAACGTGCCATTGATCTCGATGGCGTTGAACTGGAGCGAAGCAAACGGCAGCTCCTGGCGCGCGGGCAGCCCCTCCGGATAGAAGTGGCGGCGCCACCCTGCGTAGGTCCAGCCTGAAATGCCGATGTATGCGTTGCCCATGTTGCTGCCATCGTGCGTCGCGTTCAGCGATCGGCTCCCGCACACAGGACCGCGCGGCAGTTCACCGGCGTGCGCGAGCGCGTCAGCCGGTCGTCGTCATCGGGGCGGCGGACGTGTCGTCGCCGCCACCGGCGAAAGCACTGAGCACGATTCCGACCAGCACGACGGTGAACGCGCCGATCACGTTGTGCCACAGGAAGGAGATGGAGGGCGCCCCGATCGATACCGAGGCCACCGCACCCATGCCGGCCAGGAGCCCGATGAAGGCGGGCCAGCCGCGGACGAACGGGATCATGGCGAGCAGGAAGACGCCGAGGATGGAGCCGTAGAAGAACGAGCCGAAGCGGTTGACGACCTCGATGAGCGAGCCCAGCGTCGCGGCGTAGGTGGCGACGACGCAGGCGACCAGGCCCCAGAACGCCGTGGCGAGCTTCGAGACGCCGAGGAAATGCGCGTCGGTCGCTTCCGGCCGGATCCAGCGCCGGTAGAAGTCGATGATGGTGACGGTGGACAGCGAGTTCAGCTCGGATGAGATGCTCGACATCGCAGCGGCCATGATGGCGGCGATGAACAGTCCGGCGAGGCCGATCGGGAGGTAGTTGAGGACGAAATGCGGCACGATGTAGTTCACGTCGCGCGATGATTCGCCCGTCACGCGACCTGCCAGGTCGAGCGCCTCCGTGCGCACCGCGTTCGCTGCATCCTCGCTTGCCCGAAGCCGATCAGCGGCGGCCGTCCCGGCAGCGCCCTCCGCCACCGCTAGATCGCGCGCCGCGGCTTCGCGTTCGCCCCACGCCTGATTGAAGCGCGACTCGAGCGCGCCGTATTCCGCCCCGGCCTCCGCGCGCACAGCGGACTCGTGTGCGGGATTGAACAGGAGTGGAGGCGCCTGGAACAGGTAGAACACGAAGATCAGCACGCCGATCATCAGCACGAGCGCCTGGAGCGGGATCTTCCAGTACGCGCTCATGAGAAGGGACGTGCGCGCCTCGGGGACCGAGCGGGCGGTCAGATAGCGCTGTACCTGGCTCTGGTCGGTACCGAAGTACGACAGCATCAGAAAGAAGCCGCCGAGGATGCCGGACCAGAACGTGTAGGTCTCCGTGAGGTTGAACGAGAAGTCGAACGTGCGCAGCCGCCCGGTCGCGCCCGCAATGCTCAGGGCCTCGCCCGGCGGCACCGGGAGCTGCACCAGCAGCACGATGACGATCGCGAGCAGCGAGAACACGATGAGGACCATCTGCTTTACGTCCGCCCACGTCACGGCCTGCACACCGCCGATCATCGTGTAAAGCACGGTGGGGACGCCGATCAGTGCGACGGCATAGGGGAGGCTCCAGCCGAACACCGCCGAGAACACGACGGCCGGTGCGGCGATGATGACGCCGCACGATGCACCGCGCGAGCAAAGGAACAGAAAGCTGGCGAGGGACCGTGTGGCAGGATTGAACCGTCGCTCCAGATATTCGTACGCGGTGAACACGCGCGCGCCGTGCAGGAACGGCACGAGTGTCACGCCGAGGATGACCATCGCGATCGGCAGACCGAAATAGAACTGGATGAAGCGCATTCCGTCGGTCGCGCCCTGACCGGTCGTACCGATCATGGTGACGGCGGAAAGCTGTGTCGCCATGACGGACAGGCCGACGGCCCACCACGGCAGGCTGCGATTGGCGAGGAAGTAGCCCTCGAGCTCCTTCGTGCCCTTCGAACGGCGGATGCCGTCCACGACGACGTAGGTCAGGTACGCGCCGACGATGATCCAGTTGATGGGATGCATGTCAGCCGCTGTAGCGGGCCTGGAGGATCCAGAGAAGCAGGACCGTGATCACCTGCACGAGCAGGACTCGCACGAGCGTGCGCCGGAAGCGGCGGCGTGCTTCAGCTGGGGTTTGCTCGGCGGTCATGGGCGCAAGGTACAGGACCAGCGACGTTTCGCAAACCGCGCCGTCCCCGCCCTCCTCACGCGAGGTATCGAGCCGCGGCCGCAGTTATGACGCGGGCGCAACGGTCAACGGATTCCAGGTCCACCCACTCGACAGCCCCGTGCGCCCCCGCGCCCGTCGGGCCGTAATCCACGGTTTCCGTCCCCGCATCCGCGAACACCGCAGCGTCCATCCAGTATGCGACGCCCGCGATCTCCGGCTCGGTGCCCGTGTCGGCAACAATGGCATCATGGAGCGCAAGAGCGATCCGCGTGTCCGGCGGGCACTCCAGCGGCGAGCGGCTCAGCACCTCGCGCACGTCCGCCGCCTCGCCCGCATCCGCGATAATGCCGCGCAACTCGTCCAGCACGCCGGCGGGGGTCTCACCGGGCAGTGTGCGCCGCTCGACACGGAGCGTGCACCGCGGCGCATACGTGGACCAGCCGTCGCCCCCCTCCACCATGGCGCAATGCATGGATGCGGGACCGAGCAGCGGATGCGTGCGCTCGCGGAGCACGGTCCGATCGAACTCGTCCAGCGCGGCAATGATGCGGCCCATGCGGGCAACGGCACTCACGCCGTCCTCCCAGCGACTGCCGTGCGCGGGAACTCCCGCAGTCGCGATCTCCGCCCAGACGAATCCCTTGTGCGCGAGGATAAGCCGTCCCTCGCTCGGCTCCGTGACAATGCAGGCATCCGAGTGGTACCGCCGCACGAAGTCCTGTGCGCCGATGCTCGCAAACTCCTCATCACAGACGAGCGCGGCCATCACCGTACCCTTCGGCGGATCCTGCGCCAGCTCCCTGAGCGCGATCATGACCGCAGCGACGGCACCCTTCATGTCGTACGTGCCGCGACCGTACATGCAACCGCCCTCGCTGCGCGGCTCGAGACCGGGCGTCGTCATCCCTTCGATCGACACGGTATCGAGATGCGCGCACAGGCTGAGCGTCGCGCCCGCGCCGCCCCCCACCCGCGCCACCGCATTGCAGCGCCCGGGCCGCACCTCATCGATCCAGGCTTCGATGCCGTGCCGCTCGAACCACTGCACACAGAACTCAGCGATCGCGCGCTCCCCCGGCGCACCCGGCACGAGGTCAGGGTTCTGGGAGTCAATGCGGACGAGCTCGGAGAGGAGAGTGGTGAGGTCCGGGGGTGAGGTCATTGGCGGGGGCTGAGTTGTTGGGGGTGATCCGGGTTCGCGGCTACGCAATGCTCCGATTTATTCACCACAGAGCACACAGAGCACACGGAGGGCTTGCCGGCGTTGCCGACACACGCCGGTGCACGCTACGTCCGTTTTCAGTTGTTAACAACAAAAAAAAGTGCTGCGACGAAGGCGGTCGCGCGCAACTCTGTGTGCTCTGTGGTGAACAAAAGAACCCGGCCCCGCAGCGAAGCTGGATTGCTCCGCCCACCCCCCAGCCTCTCGTTCACGCGCTCTGCAGCTGCCGGATCGACCTCCCCGGCTCCCACTCGACGATGCAGCCGGCGACCGCCGACGCCGCGACGGTGTAAGGCGACGCCAGATATAGCTGCCCCGGCCCGCTTCGGCCCGGGAAGTTGCGGTTCTGCGAGCTGATCGTGACTTCGTCCTTCGTCTTCGACGTGCCGGGACCCGCGGCGATGCATGCGCCGCAGCCGGGCTCGATGAACTCGGCGCCCATCTCCTCGAACAGCTTCAGGTATCCGTGCTCGTCGCAGTACTGCCGGACTTCCTGGGACCCGCACTGGATGAACAGCTTGACGTCCGGATGTACACGCAGCCCCTCGTCATAGGCGGACTGGAGGACGGCGGCGTACATGTCCATGTCCTCCTTCTTGCCGGCCGTGCACGAGCCGGCATACGCGACATCGAGGCGGATCGCATCTCCGCTCAGCTCATCGATGTACAGGCCGTTGCCGGGGTCACCGGGCAGGGCGACCATCGGACGGACGGTGGACGCGTCGATCTCGATGACCTTCACGTACTCCGCGTCATCGTCGGAGCGCAGTCCTTCACACAGCTGCTCGGCACGGGCACGATCGACGCCGCGCTCGGTGACGAGATACTCCACGGCCTTCGCGTCCGGCGCCACGATCCCGGTGAACGCGCCGACCTCGGCGGCCATGTTCGTCATCGTGGCGCGCTCATCGATGCTCAGCGCTTCGACCGCCTCGCCAGCGTACTCGATGATCTGCCCGATCGCGTGGCCATCCTTGATGTATGGATGCCGCAGGATCTCGAGCATGAAATCCTTCGCGGTCACGTTCGCGGGCTTCCTGCCGCGGATGACGACCTTGAACGATGGCGGCACACTGACGCGCACGTCCTTGGTGATCCAGGAGTTGAAGATGGCGGTGGTGCCGATGCCGAACGCAATGCAGCCGATGGCGCCGGAGTGCGGCGTGTGCGAGTCGGTACCGACGATCACCTGGCCGGGCTCGGCATATTCCTCGAGCATCTTCGAGTGGCAGATGGCCTCGGAGCCGAGACGGATGCCGAGCCGCTCGCCGTAATAGATCACGCCCTGCTTCTTCGCGAACTCCTCCTGCTTGTCCTTGAGCTGGCGCGCGACATCCAGCAGACCGAGCTGCACGCGCTCCTGCGGCATCACCTCGTGCAGATACGTGAGGTGGTCACGGAACATGAGGATCGTCGATGGATCGTTGACCTTCGCATCCGGCCCCAGCTTGTGCTCGAAGAAGATCGCGGCCATCGGCGAGACGTACTCGTGTGAGAAGCGCCAGTCGGTCCGCACGAAGCCGCTGTTGCCCGGCTGTACGGCCGGCACGCCGCACCGGTCGTTCGCGGCATCGACCACCCAGCGGGACGCGAAGATCTTTTCGGCGATCGTCATCGGACGGCGCCGGTTGATGCCCGTCGCGGCGGCGGCTCCCATGCCTACAGGCTCGTCGCCTTCAGCGTCGGGCGCGCGCTCGTTCGTCGGGCGTGACGTGGCCGTCGTCTGGGCGGCGGCGTTCTCGAGGCCGTACGTGACGGCGCCCTGATCCTTCTCGCCCGCGCCGCGCAGGTCACGCACCGCGGCGGGGTCACCGAGGTCGGGCTCCATCCCGCCGTGCCACTCCGTCGCGCCCTCGTCGAGTGAAGGAACAATGACACGGCCCTGAAGGCGTGCGACGTTGTACTCGAACAGTCCGCCGTACTCTATGATGTCGCGCGTTATCGGATCGACACCCGTCGTGAACTCCGCCAGCTCGATCTCCTCACCGCTGCGGATCCGGTCGATCAGGGAGAAGTCCGTGGACGTGAGGACGCCCAGATTCTGACAGTTCTCGTTGTAGATCCGCTCGATATTCTCCGCGATGACGACGCGAATTCCCGCCATCAGCTCCGCATACGGCGACTGCTCACGCGAGCTGCCCTTGCCGCGCCGCTTCCCGCTCACCGAGCAGACGAAGCCGCCCTTCCGCACCGAGCCGCGCGTCACCGGGAACTCGCCGGACGCCCGCAGGCCAAGGTAGGGGAACTCGCCCAGCGTCTCGTCGAAGTAGTAGCAGATGTAGGCGGGAGTGATCTCGTCGGTGGAGATCTGGTCCCGGAGCTTCGAGCGGAGCTCGTCCGTCAGCTCCAGGTCCTCGCCCTCCAGCTGGCTCTTCACCAGCGCGGCGTCATCCACCAGAAAGAGCACGCGGCCGTCGAAACGCAGACGGTCCGGCCTCTTCTCCACCTTGATCTTCAGAATGTCGATCGACATGGCTGCTCCAGACTCCTGAACGGGCACGGGACGCCTGAATCTGGGCGCGGGACGGAGGGCGCGGCAACCCTCGAACCGGCGCGTGAGCAGGGCGGGCAGCCGGCGCGCTTGCATACAAGTGGGACCCGGCTGCATCTTGCGACCTCCAACCGCACAACAAGGAGCCCTCCATGAGACTCGCCGCTGGCCAGGCCATCGTTGCCGCGCTGCTGATGGCGCCCGCCCTGCACGCGCAGGCGCCGTCGGACCGCCTCACGCTGAACGACTACCTCGAATGGGAATCCGTGCAGTCGCCGCAGCTCTCGCCCAACGGCGAGCGCATCGTGTTCGGCCGGCGCTGGGTGGACAAGCTGAACGACCGGTTCGAGTCGTCGGTATGGGTGATGGAGGCGGACGGCAGCCGGCCGCGTGCCCTGATCGACGGATCCTCGCCCCTGTGGTCGCCGGACGGGAGCCGGATCGCGTATACGGCGTCAGGTCAGCCGAGCGGGCAGCAGATCTTCGTGAAGTACGTGGATGTGGACGGGCCGGCGACGCAGATCACGCGGATCACGGAGTCGCCGTCCGACCTGGTGTGGTCGCCGGACGGCAGCGCGCTGGCGTTCCGGATGCGCGTGCCGGACAATGCGGGCTGGAAGATCGAGGGGCAGGTCTCACAGTTCCGGCCGAAGGGCGCGAAGTGGACGGAGGCGCCGCGGGTAGTCGAGAAGCTGAGCTACCGCCGCGACCGGATCGGATTCACGGCGGACGGCTACATGCACATCTTCATCGTGCCGGCGGACGGCGGCACGCCGCGGCAGGTGACGAGCGGCGACTTCGACCACGGTGCGCCCTCGTTCACACCGGATGGGCGCACGCTCATCTTCTCGGGCGGGCCGCGCACGGAGGACGCCGAGTACGCGTGGCGTGAGTCGGACATCTACGCCGTGGACATTGCGACGGGCGTGATCCGTCAGCTGACGACGCGGAGCGGACCGGACAACAGCCCGGTCGTATCGCCCGACGGGCGCATGATCGCGTACACCGGATACGACATGACCACGGACACGTGGGTGGACTCGCGCCTCCATGTCATGAACATCGACGGCACTGGCGCGCGTGTGCTGACCGGGTCGCTCGACCGCTCGCCGAGCCCGCTCGAGTGGGCGCCCGACAACAGCGGCATCTACTTCACCATCCAGGATCGCGGGTCGCAGAATCTCTACTTTGCGAGCACGAAGGGCGACGTCCGTCAGGTGACAGAGGGTGCGCACATGCTCTCCGTGACCGACATCGGCCGCAACGGCGTTGCCGTCGGCACACTGTCGGCACCCGATCTGCCGGGCGATATCGTGACGTTCGATGTGCGGCGCCCGGACGACATGCGGCAGATCACGAACGTCAATGCAGACGTGCTCGCGGGCAAGCGGCTGGGCGACGTGGAGGAGATCTGGTACACGTCGGCGGACGGTCTCGAGATCCAGGGCTGGATCGTCAAGCCGCCGGACTTCACGGCGGCGCGGAAGTACCCGCTCATGCTGTCGATCCACGGCGGGCCGCACTCGATGTACAACGTCGGGTTCAACTTCGGCTGGCAGGAGCACGCAGCCAACGGATACGTGGTTCTCTTCACGAACCCGCGCGGCAGCACCGGCTACGGCAGTGCGTTCGGCAACGCCATCAAGAACGCATATCCGGGGAAGGACTACGACGACCTCATGGCCGGCGTGGATGCGGTGATCGCGAAGGGCTACATCGACACCGACAACATGTTCGTCTACGGCTGCAGCGGCGGCGGCGTGCTGACGTCGTGGATCGTCGGACAGACGGACCGGTTCGCGGCGGCATCGGCGAACTGTCCGGTGACGAACTGGCTCAGCTTCGTGGGCACGACGGACGGTGCGAGCTGGTACCGCAACTTCGAGAAGTACCCGTGGGAGGATCCGGCGGAGCATCTCCGTCGCTCTCCTCTCATGTACGTCGGCAACGTCAAGACGCCGACCATGCTGATGACGGGTGTCAACGACCTGCGCACGCCCATGCCGCAGACGGAGGAGTACTACCAGGCGCTCAAGGTGCTGAAGGTGCCCACCGCGATGGTGCGCTTCAACGACGAGTGGCACGGTACCAGCTCGAAGCCGTCGAACTTCATCCGCACGCAGCTCTACCTGCGCGACTGGTTCACGAAGCACTCACGTCCTACGGCAACCACGACCGACGCAACGAACTGATGCAGAGCCGGAGTCACTGATGAGCGGAGAGACCGGGTCGGAGACAGTTCGCGGGGAGCACTGACATGCCGGGCGTCATGACGACCGAGCGTGCCGCCATTCACGCAGCAGCTGCCGACCCGGTCGCGGGGCCGGCAGCCGGACGGCTGCTGTCGCTGGACGCATTCCGGGGCGTCACCATTGCCGGGATGCTGCTCGTCAACAATCCGGGGACCTGGTCGGCGATCCATCCGCCACTCGCGCATGCACCATGGCATGGCTGGACGCCGACCGACCTCATATTCCCCTTCTTCCTGTTCATTGTCGGCGTCGCCATGACGTTCTCGTTCGCGACGCGCGCTGAACGCGGGGACGACCGTCGCGCGCTCATGCTGAACGCCATGCGCCGCGCCGCCGTTCTCTTCGCGCTTGGACTGGTGCTGCACGGATTCCCGGACTATCTCGACATTTCGGATCTGCGCATTCCCGGCGTGCTCCAGCGCATTGCCCTGGCATACCTCGCCGCGAGCGCGATCGTGCTGTATCTCGGACGGAACGCACAGGTCATGGCCGCCGCCATGCTGCTGCTCGGGTACTGGGCCGTCATGATGCTCGTCCCGGTACCGGGTGGCAGCGCTGGCGTGCTCGAGCCCGGTCTCGACATCGGTGCGTACATCGACCGCGCGGTGTTCGGCACGAGCCATCTGTGGTCGCAGGCGCAAACCTGGGATCCGGAGGGACTCCTCAGCACGCTGCCAGCGGTCGGAACCGTACTGCTCGGTGTGTTCGCCGGCGCATGGCTGCACTCGGATCGCGACCCATCGACCAGAGCGGTGGGACTGTTCCTGGCCGGCAACGCGGGACTGGTGATCGGACTCATGTGGCACCCGCTGTTCCCGATCAACAAGAACCTCTGGACCAGCAGCTATGTCATCTTCACAGCTGGCATGGCCTGCCATTTCCTCGCCGTGTGCTACTGGCTCATCGATGTAAAGGGCTACCGGCGGTGGGCGATGCCGTTCGTCATCTTCGGCGTCAACGCCATTGCGGCGTTCTTTATGTCGGGGCTTTTCGCACGGATCCTGACCATGACCCCCGCGCCGGGCGGCACTACGCTGAAGGGGTTCCTGTATGGCACGCTCTTCGAGCCGTTCCTGTCGCCGGTTAACGCTTCACTGGCCTACGCAGTCTCGTTCGTGCTGCTCTGGCTCGGGATCATGACGGTGTTCTATCGTCGCGGTGTGTTCATCAAGGTATGACAAAGAGGGGGCCCCGAAGGACCCCCTCTTTTACGTCACCATCGCCTGCGCTAGTTGGTCGGCGTGGTGTCGGGCGGCGTTGTGACATCGATGTCGGGCGTACGGACGGTCGTCGTATCCCAGTTCACATCGACATCGGCCGGCTGCACATCATACTCGGGCATCTCGCCGGCCTCTACGTCCACATCGGGCATCTCGCCCTCTTCCGTCTGCTCCACCGAGCAGGCTGCGAGACCGAACGCGAGTGCCGGTGCCAGAAACGCACCCAGAATCCTTGACTTCATTATGTCCTCCGTCGATTTCAATGTCAGTACAGCGACGTTCCGGGGCAGGGAAGTGCAAGGTGCGGGCCAAACTGGCGACTGGCAGGCAGAGGCGCACTGTTCCATGTACATCCGCGGATCGGCGCAGGGCGCGCGCAGCATGGATCGTGCACGCCGCCGTGACCACCAACATGGAACAGGAGCATGCGCATGCCGGGCCGCACTGGAATCACACCGCATCAGGAATATCCGGTCCGCGGACTCTTCCGCGTGCTGCGCAGTGCCGCCGTGCCGGCTTCGGTGCTCATCACCGCCGCGCTGATCGGCTGCGCCGCTGATGCGGAGCCGGACGCGGAGGACACGCCGACACCGGCGGAGGTCGCGGACAGTCTGCCGCCGGCTTCTGTGAGCGCACCGGGCAGTGCTCCCGTTGATGAGCAGACGCCCGAGCCGGATGGCATGATGGGCGCGGCGTGGACAGCAGCAGACACCGACGTCGAGCGGCCGATGGCGGGCGCAGCCTTGCTGCGTGACGTGCGAACGGCAGGACACACGGGGTTCGACCGCATAGTACTGGACTTCGGCGCCGACAGTGTGCCGGGGTATCGCGTTGCCTACATCGATCGGCCGGTACGCCAGTGCGGCTCGGGTGACGTCGTCCCGCTCGAGGGCGACGGCTGGCTGTCCATAACCGTTCAGCCTGCGAACGCACACACGGAGGCGGGTGAGCCGACGGTGCGCGAGCGGGAGCGAACGCCGCGGCTGCCGGCCGTGCTCGAGCTGAAGCTGATCTGCGATTTCGAAGCGATGGTGGAGGTCGTAGCGGGAGTATCGTCGCCCGGCCGCTACCGCGTGTTCGAGCTTACGGCACCCGGCCGCCTCGTGGTCGATATCATGCACTGAATGGAGGTCTTAGTGAGTCAGTCGAAGACTGCGCCCATGGCGGAGCAGATCACGACGAACCAGTTCGATGCGGCCGCCAACCTGCTGGGACTGCCCGCATCCATGCGCAAGCGGCTGTGCACGCCGTTCCGCGAGGTCACCGTGCAGGTGCCGGTGCTGATGGACAACGGCGATGTCCAGATCTATCTCGGCCATCGCGTGCAGCACAATGGAGCGCGAGGTCCGACGAAGGGCGGCGTCAGATACCATCCGACCGTGGACCTGCACGAAGTGCGGGGGCTCGCAACTCTGATGACGTGGAAGACGGCGCTGCTCGACCTGCCGTTCGGCGGTGCAAAGGGCGGGGTGAGCGTCGATGCGCACAGCCTGTCGAAGCGGGAGCTGGAGCGGCTCACGCGGAAGTTCACGGAGCGGATCTCGATCGCACTCGGACCGTACCGCGACATCCCCGCGCCGGACATGGGCACGAACGCGCAGACCATGGCCTGGATGCTGGACGAGTACAGCCAGAAGAAGGGGTACTCGCCCGCCGTCGTGACGGGCAAGCCCGTGAGCCTCGGCGGATCACTCGGCCGCGAGGAGGCGACGGGACGCGGCGTGATGATCACCATGCGCGAGGCCGCGCGTGACCTGGGCTTCCCCTGGGAGGGCGGGACCGCAGCCATCCAGGGGTTCGGCAACGTGGGCAGCCACCTGGCGCAGTCACTCGTGCGAGAGGGAGTGAAGGTCATCGCGATAACCGACGCGGAAGGCGGCGTACACAATGAGAACGGTCTCGACATTCCGGCGCTGCTCGCGTACGCCGAGCAGCATCGCACCGTGGCCGGGTTCAAGGATGCGGACGCTCTGACGAACGAGCTGCTCTGGAAGGTGCCGTGCGACTACATGGTGCCGGCCGCACTGGGCAGTGTCATCACGAAGGAGGACAACGCGTCCGACATCCAGTGCCGGATGCTGGTGGAAGCGGCCAATGCGCCGACCACGCCGATCGCGGACAAGGTCCTGCACGAGCGCGGCATCGTCGTGCTGCCCGACTTCCTCGCGAATGCGGGCGGCGTCGTCGTGTCGTACTTCGAGTGGACGCAGAACCTGCAGCAGATGCGCTGGGACATCGAGCAGGTGCATGCAGGGCTGGAGAAGAAGCTGGTCACAGCGTATCGTGACGTATCGACCCTGGCGCGTGAACGCGGCGTGCCGCTGCGCACAGCGGCCTACGCGATCTCGCTGCAGCGCGTGGCGGACGCGGAGGAGCTGCGCGGGAACTGATCACCGGCGGAGCGTGATGGCAATGGATTCCGCTGCACAGTTTGCCGGCCTGCCGGTCGCGCAGCGCGCGACGTTCCGCGCATTTGCAGCGACCGTAGTGCCGGAAATGGCGGCCTTCGACGCTGCTGCGTGGTCCGATGTGGAGCGTACCGTCGCGCACGCGCTTTCACAGAGGCCGGCGGCAATGAGGCGCCAGCTGGTGCTCTTCCTGCGCGTCATCGAGAACCTCCCGCGCCTGCGCTACGGCCGCGCGTTCAGCTCGCTCCAGCCATCGGAGCGCGCGTCTCTGCTCCACCGTCTGGAGCGATCCCCGCTGAAGCTCATCCGTCGGGGCATCTGGGGTCTGCGCACGCTCGTGCTCATGGGCTGCTACACGCGTGCGGAAATGATGGATGGCATCGGCTATCGCGCCCATGCCCGCGGCTGGGCCGCGCGCGGGATGACATCGCCATGATCGAACGCGACTACGACGTCGTCATCATCGGATCGGGCGCCGGTGGCGGGACGGTCGCGCAGGCCATGATCCCGCTGGTGCAGCAGGGCCGGCGCGTGCTGGTACTCGAGCAGGGACCGCGCCTGGACGACGCGGAGTTCACGGGTCGCGAGATCGACATGGCCGAGGCGCTCTACGAGGACGGAGGCGGCTTCCTCACGGCCGACGGGACCATGACGCTGGCGTTCGGCCGCGCGTACGGCGGCTCGACGGTCGTCTACACCGGCACATCCCTGATCGCGCCGGAGCGCGTGATCCGTCGCTGGAACGTACCCGGCCTCGACGCAGCGGATCTCGAGCGCCGATCGCGCGCGTTCATGCAGCAGAACAACGTGCATTACCTGCCGGAAGACCGGCTGAATGACAACAACCGGCTCTTCCGCGACGGCGCTCGCGCCGCCGGTTACCACTGCGAGCAGTTTCCGCTCAACCTGAGCGGCTGCACCGGGTCGAGCCTGTGCAACCTCGGGTGTCCGAACGCCGCAAAGCAGGGGACGCATCGCGTGCAGCTTCCTGCGGCCGAACGGGGCGGCGTTGAAGTGGTCACACGCGCGGAGGCGCTGCGCGTGGAAGAGCGGGCTGTCATTGCCCGCGTTCATGCAAAACCACCGGGCGGCAAAGGCACGGAAAGCTCATGGGCGCCGGGTGACTATCGCATCCGCGCGGGCATTGTCGTGGTCGCGGGAGGTGCTGTCGGCTCGAGTGCGCTGCTGCTCCGCTCGGGATTCGCGCGGCGGCTGCCGCGGCTGGGCGAGGGCTTCACGTGCCATCCCGCGTTCATTCTGGTCGCCGAGCACGCGCATGACATCACGAACGACGTAGGTCATCCCAAGAGCTTCTTCGTCGATCGTGCGGATGAGGAGGGGTACGTACTGGAGACGTGCATGTACTTCCCGTTCACGACAGCGAAGAACCTCACGGGATTCGGTGCGGAGCACAGTACCATGATGCGGGCCTACCCGCGCCTCCAGATGATCCTGGTCCTCGCCTGCGATCGCGCCGTTCAGGGAAACCGCATCACGGTGAGCTCAGCGGGCCGGCCCGTCGTCCACTACACGTTCACGGACGGTGTGGTCCGGTCCATGGTGGCCGCGACGCGCGCCGCGGCACGCATCTTCTTCGCGGCGGGGGCAGTACGTGTGCACGCACCCGTCGCGCGGCCCCACATCATCGAGCGCTCGCGGGCCACGCACATCGACGGCCTCATCAGCGAACGCCATTTCCTGCCCGGCACCACGACGGTGTCGGCGGCGCACCTGATGGGCGGTTGTGGCATGGGACGCACGGCGTCGGATTCCGTGACGGACGGACAGGGACGCGTGCACGGCGTGCCGTGGCTGCGCGTCGCGGACTCGAGCCTGTTTCCCGACGCACTCGAGATCAATCCCTACCTGACGATCATGTCGCTCGCCGATCGCGTTGCGGCTGGCGTGCTCGCCGACGCTGGTCAGCTGCACCCGCTGTCACCGGAACCGGCCCGGGCCTGAAGTCAGTCATCGCCACGGCCTCACGCACTGCGGTCAGAGCTCGCGGGGCCCACGTTCTTCGTGATGTCCCGGGTGCTCGCGCAGCTCGACGAGTCGCTCCACCCGGCCGTTCAGCCGCCCGAGCAGGATGCGTGCAGCGCGGAGATCGTGGTTCGACTCCACGAGCATCACGGCCAGGTCGCCGGCGGCCCACAGGAACCCGGCAAAGACAATGAGCCGGGTGGCCTCGATGAGCAGCGTGCCGAGCGCGGCCGTGCCATCCTGCTGCAGGCCGATGATCATCTCGGCGATGAGCATGAAGATGAGCAGCAGGGCGAGCGCCTTGAACAGCTTCGCGATGTAGCGCAGCCCTTCGTGCGGCTCGAGGTCGTCATCGCGCACCCGTGCGCTGGGTGGACCGACGTCGGCATCGGGTTCCGTGCGACGGTTGTCTTTCTCCTGCCGGGTCTCTGCCATTGGCTCTCCTTGCGTGGGGTGCGCTACCAGCGCGCGCGGTATCCGCGGGTGTCAGTATGTACGAATCCGGCATGCGCGCCGGTCGGCGCGTAGAGGCCGAGACCACCGATCAGGTCGGGGTACTGCGCTTCGACGCGCTCGCCCGCCTGAATCATGACGCGGCCATCGTCGGAATCGACGCGGCCATCGCCGTTCAGATCATCCATCCGGCCATCGCCGTCATTATCGACGAACCAGTCCATGGCATCGCCGTACATGTGGCGCGAGAGCGCGCCGCGCCCGCTGGTGTTGCCACCGCCGGCATTGTAGCTCGGCGTGCGGAAGCCGCTGATGACGCCGACGCGGCTCACGGGTGTGCCGCTGCGGTTCAGCTCGTCGATGGTGAGCTCCAGCTTGTCGAGCAGCCGCGGCGAGATGAGCACGTACTTGGGCCAGACGTTCTCCTGCCCCTTCGTGAGGAAGTGTCGCAGCAGGAAGTGCCGGGATACCGGCAGGTCCAGATTGTCCGGCGTAACGCGCACCATGCCGCGCGGCGGACGGTAGGCCTCGGAACGGGGCGTGCCGCCGGTCTCATTGGGCCAGGAGCCGATGATGTACTGTCCGATGCGGCCGCCGCGTTTCTCCGAGAGCGGCACCATCGACAGCACGGTGAGGTTGGGCACGCGCTGGACGGCGCCGCGCGCCCGGAGCAGCACGTTCCAGATTCCCGGCGGCGGCGCGCTGTCGCCGGCGACCACGGTATCGCCCTGCGGCGTGACGTACTCGATGGAGACATCGCCCTCGAGACTGTCCGGCAGGACCACGGGCTCACCCGGCTCGACGACCAGCACCTGCACTTCGCCACTGGTGCCCTCGAAGTCGGACACCTCGGCCAGACGGCGGAGCGCTGCATCGAGCAGGTAGGGTGCGGGCGGAGGCGCGTCCGGTGAGAGCGGGTTGGCCATGACGCGGGCCAGCCCGGGCCGGGGCGCGCCGGTCGTGACGGCGTATATGATGGCGACTATCCAGCCTGCCGCGAATGCGAGCAGCACCGCATAAATGCCGAGATCGAACCAGGGTCGCGGACGTGGCACGCGGCCCGGGTCGTCATTCGGATTCCGTCTCCGTGCCGGGGGCAGCGACTCGATCCTGTACACGTCTGCGGGGTGATTCATCAATCGTGCCGCCAGGCGCTCTGGCACGCGCGGTGCACTGCGGCCGCGCAGGCGCGCCGGGAGCCGGCGCGGATCACACTGGAAGAGGAAGGGCCTCGATGCGGGGACTGTTCAGGGCGCTGCTGGCCGGGTGGGGCGCAAAGAAGATGGGCGGCGGGTGCATCAGCACCATCGTGATCTTTCTGATCCTCTGGTTCCTGCTGCGCGGGGTCGGAATCTGATCGGCCGGCAGGCAGGCGCGGGCGCGTGTGCCCGCCGCCTGTCCCGCCGACGCGCTGCCGCAGCGGGTCCGCCGCTGCGCCTGATGTCAGTTCAGGCCGGCCTCCGCCAGAGCGATCAGCAGTGCGCGCTGAACGGCGCGCCAGGACTCGCGATCGAGCCACCACTCACCCGGAGCGTGCGTCTCACCGCCGACGCCGCCGCGCCCGATCGTGATGGCGGGAATGCCGCGCGAGATGGGCGTGTTGGAGTCCGTGGAGGACGACCCGAGCCGCGGCTCCACGCCCGACCACAGTGTAGCCGCCATGGCGCGGTCGAGGAGCGGTGTGCCCGGTGACGTCACGCCCGACGGCCGGTCTCCGACCAGATCAACCGACACTTCGAGGGCGGGACCCTCGCGCACCAGGACATTCTGATCGGCGAGCGCGCTCGTCATGGTCGCACGAAAGATCGAGTCGATCGTGAGCAGCCGCGTCTGATCCTGCGAGCGCATGTCAACTTCGGCCCACGCCTCGAACGGAATCGAGTTGACTGACGTGCCGCCGCCGATCCGGCCGACGCTGTAGCTCGTGCGCGGGCCCGGCTCCGCCGTATACCGCGCAGCGACCGTGTCGAACATGTGGATGGCGCGGCCGAGCGCGTGCACGGGGTTGCCGGTGCCGAACGCACCCCACGAGTGCCCGCCCGGGCCGCTGAACGTCACGCGATAGCGGCGTGACCCCAGCGCCTCATTGGTGATCCCGTCGTCCGAGCCGCCATCGATGCCGATGAACGCGTCGATGCGCGGTCCGCCCTCTCGAAACAGGTGCTTCACGCCGCGCAGATCGCCCAGGCCCTCCTCACCCACCGTCCCGATGAACAGCAGGTCGGCGTCCGTGCGGATGCCGGCTTCCTGGAGTGCGCGCAGCACGTGCAGCACCACGATGAGGCCGCGCGTGTCATCGCCGATGCCCGGCGCGAACAACGTGTCGCCGCGCATCTTCACGGTCACATCCGTGCCTTCGGGGAACACCGTATCGAGATGGCCGGCGAGCGCGACCGTACGCGGGATGCCCGTGCCCTTCCTGAGCGCGAGCACGTTGCCGATCGAATCGATCCAGACGGAATCGGCGCCGGCGTCCCTGAGCATGTCGGCGAACGCGCGAGCCCTGGCCTCTTCCGCGAACGGCGGCGCGGGTATCTCCGTGAGGGTGATGAGCTCGCGGCGCGCACTGTCGTTCTGCTGCTCGATGAAATCGAGCGCGCGCACCACGGCAGGTGACTGGGCGATGCGGGCGACCTCCGTACAGCGCGCATTGACCCGGTCATCGCAGCGGATCTGCTGCGCGGCTGCGGGCGCGTGCACCGCGGCCAGCAGCACGAGGATGGGGGCGGCATTCCGGAGCGCGGCGCGCACCGCGGCGAACGAGCGGATCGGCAATGTCGTCATGAGACCATCTGGGGCAGGGTGATCAGCTCGGTGATGGTGTATGTGCGATCGCCGCGCGGCAGCCTGACGACGACTTCATCGCCGATCTGCTTGCCGAGGAGTGCGCGTCCGATCGGTGAAGCCATCGAGATCTGGTTCGAATCGAGATCGATGTAATCGCCGAACACGATGTTGTACTCGACGGTCTCATTCGCATCGACGCGCTTCAGTTTCACCTTCGAGCCGAAGCCGACGCGGTCGCTCGCGATGGCCTTCGGGTCGATGCGCGAAAGCTCGCCGGCCCGCTGGGTCAGATGGTTCAGCCGTGCCTGCACGAACTGCTGCCGCTCGAGCGCGGACTTGTACTCGGCGTTCTCGCTCAGGTCGCCGAGCTCTACTGCCTTCTGAATCGCCTTCGGGAGAGTGACCGTCAGCTCGTGCATGAGACGATCGATCTCGTCGGCGATCTTCTGCTTCATTACCTCGAGCATAAAGACTCCGGAGAAACGGACGGCCCGCGGTGCGGGCCTCTGTCAGTGAATGCTGATGTCGCCGCCGGCAGGCGCCGGGAATGTGGTCGCGTCCAGCTCGACGCCGAGCGGCACTTCCGACTTGAGGTCATTGTTGACGAGCACTACGAACGTGTAGCCGCCCGACTTGCTG